>NZ_CP108538.1:3078846-3386730 GCF_035994185.1 Streptomyces sp. NBC_01217 | reverse complement strand
CTGGGCCGCCAGGTGCACCCCCTCGTACGGGAAGCCGCGCTGCCCGCGCTGCGGTCGCTCGCCGAGGACATCGGGGCCACCGCCCACCTCACGCTGGTGGACGGCAGCGACGCGCTGGCGGTCGCGGTCGTCGAGCCGACCTGGACCGACTACCACGTGGCCTACCGGGCCGGCTTCCGCCATCCGCTGGACCGGGGCGCCGCGGGCCGGGCGATCCTCGCCGCCCGCCAGAAGCCGGTGGGCGAGACGGCCTTCACCCTCACCCACGGCGAACTGGAGGCCGGAGCGAGCGGGGCCGCGGCGGCGCTGGTGGGGGTGACGGGGGTCGAGGGCAGCGTGGGCGTGGTGATGCTCGCCGACGCCGTACCCGAACGCGTGGGCCCCCGCGTGGTGGACGCTGCCCGCGAGGTGGCGGACGCGCTGAGGTAACCCCTGGGCGCCCGGGTTGCCCGGCGTGGGCTGTGAAGGGTGCCGGACGCGGAAAGGTCTCCCCGGCAGAACAAGCCCGTCCGGCGCTTGAGGACGGAACCGGCCACGTGGTCGGCCCGGGCAGATTCGAGCCCGTCCGGCGATCGAGGACAAAGCCGGGGTGCGCGGGGCCGGGGTCTCGCGGGGTGTGCCCCGGCCCGGCGGCTAGATTGGGCGGGTGTTCACTCGTCTCTCGCGCCCCCGCACCCTCACCCTGTGCGCCCTCCCCGTCCTCGCCCTGTTCGGCGTGGCCGCATTCACGCCGCTGCCGTTCACGCTCGCGCAGCCCGGCACCACCGCGAACGTGCTCGGGAGCGATCACGGCACCCCGGTGATCAGCATCAAGGGCGCGCCCACCCGCCCCACCAGGGGCGAGCTGCGGATGACGACGATCGTCGCGACCGGGCCCACCGCCGACGTCGGCATCGGTGATGTGATCGACAGCTGGTTCCGTACGGACCGGGCGGTCCTGCCCCGCGACTCCGTCTACCCGACCGGCGGGTCCGAGAAGGAGATCGAGAAGCACAACCTCGACGACATGAGGAAGTCGCAGAACTCCGCCGTCGACGCCGCCCTGAACTACCTCGACAAGCCCGAGGGCTCCGTCGACGTAACCCTGCACCTCGCCGATGTGGGCGGCCCCAGCGCGGGCCTGTTCTTCGCGCTCGGCATCGTCGACAAGCTCGACGGCGACGGCTCGGGCGGCGATCTCACCGGCGGCCGCACCATCGCCGGCACCGGCACGATCCAGGCGAACGGCGAGGTCGGCGCAGTCGGCGGGGTCTCGCTGAAGACTCAGGCGGCCAAGCGCGACGGCGCGAGCGTCTTCCTCGTCCCGAAGGCCGAGTGCCGGGAGGCGGGCGCCGAACTCCCCGAGGGACTCCGGCTGATCCCGGTCACGACCCTGAAGAGCGCGGTGTCCTCGCTCCAGGCGCTGGAGCAGGGGCGCAAGGTCCCGAGCTGCTGACCTCGGCGTCCTCCTCCGCCGTGTCCCCGGAGCCGGCAGTGAACTCCACCTCCGCCCCGTCCAGCGTGCGCCACACCGGGAACACCAGCGGGCTCAGCGTCGCCAGCAGGTACACCCCGCCCATCGCCAGCAGCGCACCCCTCGCGCCCGCACTCTCCACCAGCAGCCCGGCCGCGAGGCCGCCCACCGGCATCGCCAGTTCGCAGCCCGCCGTGATGACCCCGGACACCCTGCTGCGCAGTTCCTCGGGCACGCTTCTGTAGGCCACCGTCGTCAGGATCGGGTTCAGCACCCCGCCCGCGACCCCGCTCAGGGCCATGGTCACGGCCAGCGGCAACGTCGTCCCGGTCAGCGCGGCGACCGCGTACCTGGGCGCGCCGCACAGCACCACGCACACCGTGAAGACGGTCCACCGCGAGAAGCGGTGTCCGACCGCCCCGTACAGCAGCGCCCCGGTCAGCCCGCCCGCGCCGAACAGCGCGGTGAGCAGCCCGATGTCCCTGGCCCCGCCCAGTTCCTCGGAGGCGTGCACCGGCAGCAGGACGGCGTTCCAGCCCTGGTCGGTGCCGTTCATGAAGAGGACCATCACGACGGTCGCCAGCAGCAGCCGGTTGCGCAGCAAGTAGACGTATCCCTCGCGCAGTTCGGTGCGGTAGGCCCGCATCGAGACGGGCGCCACGTCCTTGCGGGGCTCGGCCGCGCGTATCCCCCGTACCCCTGTCGCGACCAGCAGCGCCGACGTCACGAACGTCGCGCCGTCCAGCAGCAGTACGGTCTCCGCGCCGACCAGCGCGATCAGTACGCCCGCCAGTGCCGCCCCGACCATCCTGGACCCGCGCGCGACGGCGTCGAAGAGGCTGGCGGCGCGGGCGAGGGTGGTGCCCGCGTGATCGGCGAGATCGGGTACGAGTACGAAGCGCGCCGTGTTGCCCGGGGTGTGCAGGAGTCCGCTGACCGCCATCAGCGCGCACAGTATCCAGAATTCGAGCGCGTCCGCGTAGTGCAGCAGGGGTATGGCGGCGACGGCCGTGCCGCAGACGAGGTCGGAGGCGACGGAGACCCGGCGCCGGCCGATCCGGTCGATGACGGGCCCGCCGATCAGTGCGGAGACGACGATCGGCAGGGTCGCGCAGAAGGCGACCACGCCGGCTCGTCCCGCGCTGCCCGTGGTCTCCAGAACGAACCACGGGACACCGATGAGAGTGAGCGAACTTCCTATGGTCGAGATCGAGTTGGCTGCCAGCACGGACGCGAACGGCCTGCGGTCACGAATGCCCGCGGACGTGCTGCCCCGTGCGGTGCTCCGTGTGTTCTTCCCCCCGTCCACGGCTCTAGGCCGTACGAGGCGAACGGGCCGGCAGTGCGGGCCGGGCCGGCATCAGGCGCAGGCCCAACTCGACCATGATCCAGCCGAGTTCGGTCCGCAGATCCCTGCGCGGGGCGCGGTGGACGAGGCGGAACCGGGCGGCCCGGTGCTGCAGTTCGGCTGAGCGGAGGGCGTGCAGCTGCAGGTGCGTGTCGGGGTGCATGGCAAGGGATCCCTTCGGTCGGTTCAGGCGCTGGGACGCGGGAAGACGTGCAGGTGCGTACGGACCACGGCGGAGCCCTCGGCGTCCTCTGGGACCCGTCCGCGATAGCTGTTGACCAGGTCGTGGATCCTGTCGGCCAGCTCCCGGGAGAGCTCGGGCGTGAGCCGGATCTTGAAGTCGCTGAGGTTCCAGCTCTCGTTCCACTCGCTGGACCAGTCGTGCATCGTGCCGAGCCAGGTGTTCAGCTCCTGGGCGTGGGTCGTGGCGATCTCATGGAGTACGAAGTTCATCGCGCCGCGGACCTCGGGGTCGGCGTCCTGGATGATCCGCGGGTCGAAGGTGGAGCCGGAGTGCAGTGCCCGCCACCACCGCTCGCGTCCCTTGCCGAGCTTCGGGTCGTCCTCCACGAAGCCGTACGAGGCCAGTTGGCGCAGGTGATAGCTGGTGGCTCCGCTGGACTCGCCCAGCCGGTCGGCGAGCCCGGACGCGGTGGCGGGGCCGAACTCCCGGAGGGTGTTGAGCAGTCGGATGCGCAGGGGGTGGGCGAGCCCGCGCAGTGCGCGGGCGTCGATGTTGAGCAGCTTCGGATCGTCGGCGGGCTTGTTGCCGTCGGCGCTTTCTCTCGCGTCCATGCCTCGACTGTAGAGTTGCAAAGCTCCCTTTGCAACACCTTCTTTGCATCGAGTTCTTTGCAACTTCCCGGCGGGCCTATCCGTTCCTGATGAAGCCCTCCTGGATCAGCCAGTCCTTCGCCACCTGGTGCGGGTCCTGCCCGTCCACGTCCACCTTGGCGTTCAGCTCCTGCGCGACCTCCGTCGTCAGCTTCCTGCTGACCGGGTCGAGCAGCCCCGCGATCGCCGGGTACTTGTCGAAGGTCGCGGTGTGGATGACGGGCGCCGCGTTGTAGTTGGGGAAGAAGTGCTTGTCGTCCACGAGCACATCGAGGTCCATGGCCTTGATCCGGCCGTCCGTGGTGAACACCTCGCCCAGCAGGCAGGAGTTGGACTTCGAGACCTGGGTGTAGATGATCCCGGCGTCCATCTTCTTGATGTTGGCGGCCGGGACCGACATCCCGTACGCCTTCTCCATCCCCGGCAGCCCGTCGTCGCGCGAGGCGAACTCGTTCTCCACACAGATCGTCACCGCCGACGGATCCCTCCTCGCCAGCGCGGCGACATCGGAGAGCGTCCGCAGGCGGTATTTCGCGTTGTTCCTCCTGCTGATGGCGAGCGCGTAGGTGTTGTTGAGGGTGGACGGCGTCAGCCACGTCACCCCGTTGTCCCGGTCCTCGTCGCGTACCGCCTTCCACTGCTCCAGCGGGTCGGCGATCGGCTTCGCATGACCCAGATAGGTGATCCAGGCGGTGCCCGTGTACTCGTACATCGCATCCGCGTCGCCCTTGATGATCGCCTCGCGCGCGCTGATCGAACCGGGCAGGTTCGTGCGGTCCAGGACCTCCGCACCGGCGGCCTTGAAGACCAGGCCGATCATCTGGCCCAGGATGATGTTCTCGCTGAAGTTCTTCGAGGTGACGGTCAGCGAGGCACCGTCCAGCGGCTGCCCCAGGCCGACGGAGCCCGGCACCACGGTGTCCGCCATCGGGGAGCCGCTCTTCAGCCCGCATCCCGAGAGCGCCAGCGCCAGTGCCACCGCGCCCGTGAGCCCGGCGCGCACCGTGCGCGCGCCCATCTCACCCCACCTCCAGACCGCGCGGCGTCAGCGCCACCTCGACCAGCGAGGCCAGCCAGTCCACCAGCAGTGCCAGCACCACCGTCAGTACGGAACCCAGCACCAGCACCGGCATCCGCTGGGTCTGGATGCCAGAGGTGATCAGGTCCCCGAGGCCGCCGCCACCGACGAAGGTGGCCAGGGTCGCCGTACCGACGTTGAGCACCAGCGCCGTCCGCACACCGGCCAGGATCAGCGGGACGGCGAGCGGGAGTTCGACCTTGGTGAGCGTCCCCGTCGCCGACATGCCGATGCCGCGCGAGGCCTCGACCAGGCTCGGTTCGATCGCCTTGAGACCGGCCACCGTGTTGGAGAAAACCGGCAGCACCGCGTAGATCACCATGCCGATGATCGCCGTCGACGGACCGATGCCCAGCCAGATGACCAGCAGAGCCAGCAGACCGATCGCCGGGGTCGCCTGGCCGATGTTGGCGACGGCCGTGACCACCGGGGCGCCCTTGCGCAGCCGCCGCCGGGTCAGCGCGATCCCCAGCGGGATGGCGATGATCAGCACCCAGAACGTCGAGATCGCGGTCAGCCTCACATGCTGCCACCAGCGCAGCTGCACATTGCCGCCGGTGAGAGAGTTCCTCGCGATCGAGTCGAGCTGGATGCTGCTGATCCACAGATACGTGACGGCCAGGACGACCGCGAGCGCCGCCGGCAGCAGCACCAGCTTGCGCCAGGTGATCCGGCGCTGCGGCCCCGCCGGTGGTGGTGGAGGCTCCTCCTCCTCGTCACGGAAGGCATGCCCCATGACGTCGTGTTCGCCGGGCGGGCGGTCCTTGTCGGAGGAGGGCGCGGACAAGGGCGCGGACGCGGACGTGGGCGCGGACAAGGGCGTGCGGCGTCCGGAGC
Organism: Streptomyces sp. NBC_01217; assembly: GCF_035994185.1. Classification (NCBI taxonomy): domain Bacteria; kingdom Bacillati; phylum Actinomycetota; class Actinomycetes; order Kitasatosporales; family Streptomycetaceae; genus Streptomyces; species Streptomyces sp. NBC_01217. The sequence continues at coordinate 3,381,180 of NZ_CP108538.1, read as the reverse complement.
GCGGGGACCGCGAGGACCCGGCGTCCCGCGGGGAGTGGGGATTCATCCGCCCGCACCGCCCTCCAGCTCCTGTTCCGTCTGGTGGGCGCGCATCTCCTCCAGGTCGTGCTGGTGCTCGATGGCGGCGAGCCGGTCGGCCTCCAGCAGCTCCTGGACGCAGTTCATCAGGGTGTGCATGTCGACGACCCCGATGAACTCGCCGCGCCGCCCGGTCACCGCGACCCGCCCGCCACTGTCGATCAGCACCGCCTCCAGCGCGTCGTGCAGCGTCGCGTCCCGCGTCACCGTGTCATGGACCAGCTGCCCGGCACGCGCCAGCGAACCCCGGGCCCGCATCAGATTGCCGCGCCGCAGCCACTTGTACGGACGGTTCCTGCGGTCCAGCATCAGCAGCTCGTTGTGCAGGCTGTTGCGCAGCTTGTTGAAGATCGACTGGAGCGGGTCGTCGACCGTCACCGTCGGGAACTCGGCGATCTCCACGTCCCGTACGCGGGTGAGGTTGAGCCGCTTCAGCGCCGCCCCGGCACCGACGAAACCCGAGACGAAGTCGTCCATCGGATTGGTGAGGATCGCCTCGGGGGTGTCGAACTGCGCGATGTGCGAACGCTCCCGCAGCACGGCGATCCGGTCACCCAGCTTGATCGCCTCGTCGAAGTCGTGGGTGACGAAGACGATCGTCTTGTGCAGCTCGCGCTGGAGCCGGATCAGCTCGTCCTGGAGGTGGTCACGGGTGATCGGGTCGACCGCGCCGAACGGCTCGTCCATCAGCAGCACCGGCGGATCGGCGGCCAGCGCCCGTGCCACGCCCACCCGCTGCTGCTGGCCGCCGGACAGCTGGCGCGGGTAGCGCCCGTGGAACTCCCTCAGGTCCAGCCCGACCAGGTCGAGCATCTCCTCGACGCGGTCCTTCACCTTCGACTTCGACCAGCCGACCATCTTCGGTACGAGGGCGATGTTCTCGGCGACCGTCATGTGCGGGAAGAGCCCGGACGACTGGATCGCGTACCCGACCTTGCGGCGCAGCTTCACCGGGTCGATGTCGGTGACGTCCTCGTCGTTGATCCTGATCCGCCCGGACGTCGGCTCGATCAGCCGGTTGATCATCTTCAGGGTGGTGGACTTCCCGCAGCCGGACGGGCCGACGAAGATCACCGTCTCGCCGGCCTTGATGTCCATCGTGACGTCGTCCACCGCCGGGTTCGGATTGCCCGGATAGCGCTTGGTCAGATTGTCCAGATGGATGGTGGCGCCGGACGTGGTCCTCGCCGTCCCGGGGCCGGGGTTCCCGGGGCCGGGGTCCAGGGAGTCGACGTTCCCGGAGGCGGCGGTCTCAGACACGGATCCCCCTGGGAATGGTGAGCCGCCCGAGCAGGACGTACGCGGCGTCGAAGAGCAGGGCGAGGACGACGATGCCGAGCGTGCCGGCGAGCACCTGGTTGATCGCGTTGGCGCTGCCCAGCGAGGCGATGCCGCGGAAGATCTCATTGCCCAGTCCTGGGCCCGACGCATACGCGGCGATGGCGGCGATGCCCATCAGCATCTGGGTGGAGACCCGGATGCCGGTGAGGATCGGCGGCCAGGCGAGCGGCAGCTCCACCCGGCACAGCCGGGCCGGCCGCGACATCCCGATGCCCTTCGCCGCGTCGACGAGCGCCGGATCGACGCCGCGCAGCCCCACGATGGCGTTACGGACGATGGGCAGCAGCCCGTACAGCGTCAGGGTGATCACCGTGGGCGCGACCCCGAGCCCGACCAGCGGGATCAGCAGACCGATCGCGGCGAGGGACGGGATGGTCAGGATCGTCGCCGTCGACGTGATGGCCAGCGAGCCCGCCCAGCCGCTGCGATAGGTGACGACCCCGATCAGCACACCCAGCACGGTGGCGATGACCATGCACTGGAATACGGCACTGACGTGCTGGTACGCGTCGGTGAGCAGCTGTTGGTGCCGGTTGCCCAGGTACTCCCAGAAGCTCACACGCCACTCCTCGGCTCAGTCGTCGTCCCCCGCGGCCTGCTCGACGAGCGGGATGATGCGCAGCGGCACCGGGTTCTCCATGACGATGGCCGTGGAGGCCCGGACAATGCCATCAAATCCGACAACCCGGTCGATCACCCGCTGGAGGTCGGCGTTGGAGCGCGCGACGAGACGGCAGAGCATGTCGCCGTGCCCCGTGGTGGTGTGCAGCTCAAGCACCTCCGGAACGCCGGCCAAGTGGGCCCGTACATCGGCGCCTTGGCCCTGCTTGATCTCCAGCGTCGCGAACGCGGTGACGGGGTAGCCGAGCGCCGCCGGATCGACGGTCGGGCCGAATCCGCGGATGACGCCATTCGACTGAAGCCGGTCGAGCCGCGCCTGCACCGTCCCGCGTGCCACGCCGAGCCGGCGCGACGCCTCCAGGACACCGATACGGGGCTCGCGTGCCAGCAGTAGGATGAGCCGCCCGTCCAGATGATCGATCGCCATGGTGCGCCTCCGGGGGTCGCTGTGATGGTCATCATGTACAGATAGCCCGGCCATCATCCCCATCCGCTGTGCAGATTGACCAGCGGATTCGCGAACTGTTGCGCACCTTGCGAAGCGGCGAGAGCCTTCGGGCATGACTGAGACTCTGCACACCACCCCCGACACAGCCCGGCAGGCCGACCCCTTCCCGGTCAAGGGAATGGACGCGGTCGTCTTCGCCGTCGGCAATGCCAAGCAGGCCGCGCACTACTACTCGACGGCCTTCGGTATGAAGCTGGTCGCCTACTCCGGACCGGAGAACGGCAGCCGCGAGACGGCGAGTTACGTCCTGACCAATGGCTCCGCCCGTTTTGTCTTCACCTCCGTCATCAAGGCCTCCACCGACCACGGCCACTTCCTCGCCGACCATGTCGCCGAGCACGGCGACGGCGTCGTCGACCTGGCCATCGAGGTCCCGGACGCCCGTGCGGCCTATGCGTACGCCGTCGAGCACGGCGCCCTCGGCCTCGCCGAGCCGCACGAGGTCAAGGACGAGAACGGCACGGTCGTGCTCGCCGCCATCGCCACGTACGGCAAGACCCGCCACACCCTCGTCGAGCGCACCGGCTACGACGGCCCGTACCTGCCCGGCTTCGCCGCCGCGTCCCCGATCGTCGAGCCGCCCGCCAAGCGCACCTTCCAGGCCATCGACCACTGCGTCGGCAACGTGGAACTCGGCCGGATGAACGAGTGGGTCGGCTTCTACAACAAGGTCATGGGCTTCACCAACATGAAGGAGTTCGTGGGCGACGACATCGCCACCGAGTACTCCGCCCTCATGTCGAAGGTCGTCGCCGACGGCACCCTCAAGGTGAAGTTCCCGATCAACGAACCGGCGATCGCCAAGAAGAAGTCCCAGATCGACGAGTACCTGGAGTTCTACGGCGGCGCGGGAGTCCAGCACATCGCGCTCGCCACGAACGACATCGTCGCCTCGGTACGCGCGATGCGGGCGGCGGGCGTCCAGTTCCTGGACACCCCCGACTCGTACTACGACACCCTCGGCGAGTGGGCGGGCGAGACCCGCGTGCCCGTGGAGACCCTGCGCGAGCTGAAGATCCTCGTCGACCGCGACGAGGACGGCTACCTGCTGCAGATCTTCACCAAGCCGGTCCAGGACCGCCCGACCGTCTTCTTCGAGATGATCGAGCGTCATGGCTCCATGGGCTTCGGCAAGGGCAACTTCAAGGCCCTGTTCGAGGCGATCGAGCGCGAGCAGGAGAAGCGCGGCAACCTCTGAGTCCTGGGAGTGCTCCGGACCTGAAGGCGGGCCCCGGTGAATCCGGGGGCCCGCCTTCACGTGTCCGGCCCCCGATGCGCAGTCCGATCGGGTCCTTGACCGCGCTGATCGAGTGAGCCGGTGGGGCCTGCGGGCGCGAAGGGGCGGTGCAGTGGGACCGATAGGGGGCTGCGACGCGTCGTCGCGGCCCCTGCGGCAGAGCGCCGCAGGCTTCGATGGGAGCCCCCACGCATGAACCGTCTCACCGCGTCCGTCTCCGCCGCTGTCGTGGCTGCGGGCGCATCTCTCGCACTTCTCGCCCCCGCCGCCGTCGGCGCGGCGGCGGTGAACACCGTACAGAAGGTCCTGCCCACCGACCTCGGGCCGGGAAAGCCGTGGATCCGACTGCAGGACCCACCCAACAACGTCCCCACGCCGCCCGGCGTCCAGGAGGTCTCGCCGTTCGCCGACCCCGTCCGGTTCAACGGCAGCCTGCATCTGGCTGTCGGCGGCGGTCAGCAGGCGCAGGCCGGGCACGCCTTCCCTCAGGTGGTCCCGCTGAGCACCATCGCTGCGGCGAGGCTCTCGTACGACACCTACGTGAAGAGCACCGTGCCGCCCGGGGCCACCGGCGTCGGACCCAACCTCCAGCTCCCGATCCTCTGCCAGGGCGTGTTCACGACGCTCAGCTTCCGGCCGGAGAACAACACCGACTCCCAGGGGCGCCCGGGCGTGGTGCCGGACACCTGGCAGCACTTCACCTCCACCGCGTCCAGCCCGTGGCGCACCTCCCAGGCGGTGGCGGCGTTCCCCGCGCAGAGCGACCATCCGCTGAGCGACTACGTCGCCGCCTGCAACGCCCCCGGTGACGGGGCGGGCGGGGTCATCGCGAACGTCGGCCGGCTCGGCGACATGTCCGCCACGCTCGACACCTACGTGGACAACCTGACCGTGAACGGAACCGTCTACGACTTCGCCATCGGCGCTCTCGCCACCGGCCGGGTCGCTCTGCGGAACACCGGCCCGGGCGACAACTGCAACCGCCCCGGATGCCGCTCGGCGGGCGGGGACCACGACTCGGCGGCCGGCACGGTCACCTTCACCAGCCCGTCCGACGGCCCGGAGTACCACGGCGTCGGCACCCGCCTGGTCATCGCCGACGGACGCTCGCTCTCGCACCGGGACCTCACCGTGAAGGCGAACGGCCGGAACGTGCCCCTCGTTGCCGGTCCGAACCGCACGGTCATCGGCATCATCGCCCCCAACCCGAGCGTCAACCTCTTCCCGAACGGCACCTACACCACTCCGATCACGATCACCCACCGCGACCGTCCGGGCCGGGTAGGACCGAAGGACTCCCTGACCGTCACGGCCGAACTGCTGGCCCAGGGCTACGGCCCCCTCCAGAGGACCGGGGTCAAGGCCCACGCCACCCTGCGCCGTTGAGCGGTTCGCAGGAGCGGGAAAAAACCGGACGGCCCGCGCATCGCGGGCCGTCCGGCGACCGGACCGGAACAGGAGCGGGGCGAAGCAACGCCCGCCCCGTCAGCGGCTGCTCCGCACATGCGAGGCCGGGGCCTTGGCGGGCTCCACGTCCGCCCCGGCGGGCTCCGCGTCCTGCGGGCCGTCCGTCACAGGGCCGCCCAGGTCCTCCAGGGCCTCCTTGGCCGCCGGGGCCTCCAGCGGCGAGAAGTGCGGGTTGATGCGCAGGGCCTCCCCCAGACTGCGGCGCGCCGGGCCGTCGTCGTTCAAGTCCTTCTGGATCGCGCCCAGATGGGCCGTGTACGAGGCGTTCCGACTGCCTGCGCCGACCGCCCGCGTCGCGTACTCCAGCGCGGCGGAGGAGTCGCCCGAGCGGTGCAGCGCCCAGCCCAGCGCGTCCGCCACCGCCGCGCTGCGGTGCGACTTGGCCCACTCCGCCTTCAGCAGCTGCACCGCCACGTCGGCGTCCCCGTGGTCGGCCTCGTAACGGCCGCGCAGCAGCGCGTTGTCCACGCCCTGGCCCGCGTCACGCGCGAGGTCCTCGGTGAGCTGTTCGTACTGGCTGCGGGCCTCGTCGTCCCGGCCCAGCGACTCGTACAACTCTCCCAGCTCCAGCAGGTACTCGGGCCGGGGGAGGTCGGCCAGCGCCGCCTTGTAGTCGCGCTCCGCCTCGTCCGTACGGCCGAGCGCCACCAGCGCCCTGGCCCGGCCCGCGAGCGAGGGATGGTGGGCACGGTCGGTCCGCAGTGCCGCGCCGTACTGCGCCACCGCCTCGTCGGGCTCGCCCCGCTCCCAGGCCAGTTCGCCCAGCAGATACAGGCACTCCGCCTTCTGCGCCTGTGTGGTGGCCCGGTCCGCCGCGCTCTGCGCGCCTGCCAGCGCTTCGTCGCGCCGGCCGAGGTCCCTCTGCCGCTGCGCCGCGCGCATGAGCGCGGGGGCGCCGAAGTGCAGCGCCGAGAACTTCTCCACCGCCGTGTTCGCGGACTTGTAGTCACCCAGGCCGTTGTACGCGTCGATCAGGGCCGGATACACGCTCCACTGCTTCGGCTGCCGCGCCCGGACCGTCTCGCCCCACTTCTTCGCCGTGACGAAGTCCTGCCGGGCATTGGCGAGCGCCGCGAGCCCCACCCAGGCCGCCGTGTTCCCGCTCTCACCCGGCTCGACGTTCAGCGAGCGCTTCAGCGCCTGCTCGGCCCGCCCGTAGTACGTCGCGTCCGCGGAACGCTGACCCCACTCCACGTAGGCCGTACCGAGCAACGCCCACGACCGCGCGTCGGAGGGATGCGTGCCCACCCACATCTGCCGGTCCCCGATCAGCGCCGTCAGATCGGAGAGCGAGGCGGGGGAGCCCATGTCCCTGGCCTTCAGCGCCCGCGAGACCGGACCCGGCGCGGGCGGTGGCGGCGCGGACTTCTGCTCGTCCTCCGGCACGGCCACCACCGCACCCGTCACCAGCACCGCACCCGCCACCGCGCCCATGGCCGCCCTGCGCAGCGTCGTGCGCAGCGAGACGGGCGGCAGCTCGGCCGGAGCGGGGTCCGGCGGCACCGGATCCGACGGCACGCGCTGTGCGGGGTCGGTTCCGGGAGGCTCAAGGGGAGGAGCGGTCGAATGGGGGGACTTCGGAGGCTGCTGCGGCGTGACATCCATGCCGATCACTCTGCGTCAGTACGAAGAGCACACCACGTCTTGCGAAGGCTGCGGCAGACGGGTTCACACCAATGGGCCCGGGTGTCACGCTTGGATCATGAATGGACTCCTCGAACAACTGCGTGCGGGGCTTCCCGCCGAGGCCCTGATCACCGATCCGGACATCACCGCCTCGTACGCCCACGACATGGCGAGCTTCTGCGATGCGGGCACTCCGGCCGTCGTGGTGCTCCCGCGCACGGTCGAGCAGGTCCAGCACATCATGCGCACCGCCACGGCCCTGCGCGTCCCGGTCGTCCCGCAGGGAGCCCGTACCGGTCTGTCGGGCGCGGCCAACGCCTCCGACGACTGCATCGTGCTGTCCCTGGTGAAGATGGACCGGATCCTGGAGATCAACCCGGTCGACCGGATCGCCGTCGTCGAGCCGGGCGTCATCAACGCGGTGCTCTCCCGGGCGGTCAACGAGCACGGGCTCTACTACCCGCCGGACCCCTCCAGCTGGGAGATGTGCACCATCGGCGGCAACATCGGCACCGCGTCCGGCGGTCTGTGCTGCGTGAAGTACGGGGTCACCGCCGAATACGTACTCGGCCTGGACGTCGTCCTCGCCGACGGGCGGCTGCTCACCACCGGCCGCCGTACCGCGAAGGGCGTCGCCGGATACGACCTCACCCGGCTCTTCGTCGGGTCCGAGGGCAGCCTCGGAGTCGTCGTCAAGGCCGTGCTCGCGCTGAGGCCCCAGCCGCCGCAGCAGCTCGTCCTGGCCGCGGAGTTCCCGAGCGCGGCCACCGCCTGCGAGGCGATCTGCCGGATCATGGAGCGCGGTCATACCCCGTCACTCCTCGAACTGATGGACCGTACAACCGTCCAGGCCGTCAACAGGCTGGCCGGCATGGGCCTCCCCGACAGCACCGAGGCGCTGCTGCTCGCCGCCTTCGACACCCCGGACCCGTCGGCCGACCTGGCCGCCGTAGCCGAGCTGTGCACCGCCGCGGGCGCCACGGAGGTGGTCCCCGCCGAGGACGCCGCCGAGTCCGAGATGCTGCTCCAGGCCCGGCGGATGTCGCTCACCGCACTGGAGACCGTCAAGTCGGCGACGATGATCGACGACGTCTGCGTACCGCGCTCGAAGCTCGGCGCGATGCTCGAAGGCACCGCCGCCGTCGCCGAGAAGTACGACCTCACCATCGGTGTCTGCGCGCACGCGGGTGACGGCAACACCCACCCCGTCGTCTGCTTCGACCACACCGACGCCGACGAGTCCCGGCGGGCCCGCGAATCCTTCGACGAGATCATGGCGCTCGGCCTGGAACTCGGCGGCACGATCACCGGCGAGCACGGCGTCGGCGTCCTGAAGAAGGAGTGGCTGGCGCGCGAACTCGGCGAGGTGAGCGTCGAACTGCACCGGGGCATCAAGCAGGCGTTCGACCCGCTGGGGCTGCTCAACCCGGGCAAGGTGTTCTGACGGAGGTCCGGGCGTTGACGGCGGTGCGGGGGCCGGATCCGGGGTACGGCCGGGAAGGCTCCGGCTCACGCGTCGCCGTCCTGCGAGTCGTCCGGACCCCAGGGGTCGCTCAGCCACAGATCGTCGGCCGGCAGCGGCGCGAGCAGCTCGGCGAGGCCCTCGTCGATGCCGAGCCGCTCGGTCTCCGAACCCGGCGGAACCAGCCGCAGGGTCCGCTCCATCCAGGCGGCCACGGCGGCTGACGGCACCTCCAGAAGAGCGTCGCCGTCCGGCGAGGTCAGCGCCACGAAGATGACGTTGCGCCGGTCGACCTTGGTCGGCCAGATCCGCACGTCCCCGTGTCCGCACGGCCGGAACACGCCCTCGACCAGCAGATCGCGGGCAAAGGTCCAGTGGACGGGGAAGTCGGAGCCGATGTGGAAGGTGATGTGCACGGCGTACGGGTCCTCCGTGCGATAGGTCAGCCGGGCGGGGACGGAGATGCTCCGCTCGGGCGACAGGACCAGCTTGAGCTCCAGCTCGCGTTCCACGACGGTGTGCATGAGTGCGTCCTTTCGGTGCCTGTGGGCCGGTCCCGCGACCGGTCCGCACAGGGAGAGAGCGCCCTCCCCGCCATCTATTACGCGAGTTCCGGAAAAAATTTCCGGGTGACCGGAAAGTGGCCCAAACCCCGGGACTGGCCCAGGGGCAGGCGGGTGTCTGATAGATGTGGACCCGTTGTATTGAGGACTCGAAGAGATACGGGACCACGGTGATGAGCGCCCCAACCCCGGCACCCGGTGACGAAAGCCCCCGCGAGGGGTATTACCCCGACCCGTCCATCCCCGGATACGTCCGGTACTGGAACGGCGCTTCATGGGTGCCCGGCACGAGCCGGCCCGCCCCCCAGCAAGGCGATTCGGCGCCCGCGGAGGCGGCCCAACCGCAGCAGCAGCCGTCGGCCCCGGCGCCCGCGCCGGTGGACGAGACCGGTCCGGTCTTCCTCGACGAGGAGCCGTACGCGGCCGAGCGGCCCGAGCCGGCCACCGCCTGGCAGGCCGACGCCTCCCGCCAGACCGGCTTCGGCGGGGAACGCGATCGACGGGTCTCCTGGGGCGGGACGGGTCAGAGCGGCGGACCTGGCGAACCGGGCCGGGCCTCGGGGCCGTCGGGGCCGCAGTCCGGGGGAGGGGCCGTGGCGGGCTCCGGCTCCGGACCGGAGTCCGGCCGCGATCCGCGTACGCCTGCGGGCCCGAGCCCGGCCGACCATGCGCCCGCGGACCGGGCCCCGTCGGATCCGCGTCGGGCCGCTTCTGCGGACCCGACGGGCGGTGCGCTGCCCGGTATGCGTGGCGGCAGCAGCCGGACCCCTGAGAAGACCGTCGCGATCCGGGCCGACCGTCCGGCCGCTCCCCGGACGACGGAACAGGGGCCCGCGGAAGGGACGATGACGATCCGGGCGATCGCCCCCGGGACCGGCACACAGCCCCCCGCCCAGCAGACGCCCACACAGCCCCCCGCCCAGCAGACGCCCACACAGCCTCCGGCCCAGAACCAGGGCCCGGTCCAGAGCCAGGCTCCCGCCGAGCTCAACAACCCGCTCACCCCGGGCCCCGGCGGCGGTGCCGCCTCCTGGGCGCAGCAGGTCCACCAGCTCGCCCAGCCCGACCAGGCGGTCCGCCGACAGCCGCAGCCCCAGCAACACCAGCCCCACCTCCCGCTCCAGGGGCAGCAGCCCCAGCAGCCCCAGCCCCGGCCGCAGTTCGGTGGTGGGCACGGTGGCCGGCCGGACCAGCCCGTCGTGCCCTGGAAGCCCCCGGTCGACGACCCCTTCCAGCGGCTCGTGCAGGCCCAGGCAGCGGCCAGGCCCGCCGGCCTCGGCAAGCGGTTCGCCGCCCGGCTCGTCGACACGGTGGTGCTGGCCGCGCTCGCCGGCGCGATCGGCTTTCCGCTCGTCTCGCGGGCGATGGACCACATCGACGAGAAGATCAGCGCGGCGAAGCTGTCCGGTGAGACGGTCACGGTGTGGCTGGTGGACTCCACCACGGCCGGGCTCTTCGGCGGGGTGCTCGGCGCGTTCCTCGTGCTCGGCGTCCTGCTGGAGGCGCTGCCGACCGCCAAGTGGGGCCGTACGCTCGGCAAGAAGCTCTGCGGACTCGATGTGCGGGACATCGAGTCCCACGAGGCCCCGTCCTTCGGCGCCGCACTGCGCCGCTGGCTGGTCTACGGCGTACTGGGCGTCCTGGTGGTCGGGGTCGTCAATGTGCTCTGGTGCCTGTTCGACCGGCCGTGGCGCCAGTGCTGGCACGACAAGGCGGCGCACACCTTCGTGGCGGGCTGACCTCGCGCGAGGGCCGTGGAGCCCACTCCTCCGGCTGACCGCCCATCGGGGGAGGGGCTTCGGGGGCACCCCGTTCCCCCGAACGCACCTGAGCCGTTGCGGGCGCCCGTGGGCCGGGGTGCACTGCCCCCATGAGCAACGATCAGCCGCCCGAGGACGACCCGTTCCTCAAGAAGCCGCAGGAACCCCAGGGGCCGCAGGGGTCACAGGGGCCGCAGGGGCCGGAAGGACCGAAGGAGCCGCAGGGGCCGTCATCGGGCTCGCCCTACGACAGCGCTCCGCCGCCGCCCCCTCCGCCGCCGTACGATCCCGGTCCCTACGGCGGCGGTGGCCCGTACGGGGGCGTGGATCCGCTGGCCGGCATGCCGCCGCTCGGCGAGCCCGGCAAGCGTATTCTGGCCCGGCTGATCGACTTCCTGATCATCTCGATCCCGCTGTACCTGGTCTCGTTGCCGTGGGGCGGGGCGGTCGAGCTGAACGACAACAACAGCAACAGCAGCGACGTCAGCGATGTCTTCAGCCAGACGTACAGCGGGCACCAGCTGCTCTGGTCGCTGATCGGTCTGGCGGTCTACGTCGCCTACGACACGTACTTCACGCACAAGGACGGCCGGACCCCCGGCAAACGGCTGCTGAAGCTGCGGGTCGCGATGCTCAACGACGGCCGGGTGCCGGACACCGGTGCCTCCTTCATGCGGGCCGTGGTGCTCTGGCTGCCGGCACTGCTGTGCTGCCCGTGCCTGTGGTGGCTGATCAACATCGTGCTCATGTTCACGGACAAGCCCTACCGGCAGGGCCTCCACGACAAGGCGGCGAAGACGGTGGTCGTCCAGACCAACTGAAGCCCGTACCACGCCATACGGCCTCGGTCTCCGTACCGGCTCGATGACCGAGCCGGTACGGAGACCGAGGCCGTATGCGTCAGCGCCGCAGTGAGTGCTCGCCCAGGAGCTCGTCCACACGCGCCGCGGCACGCTGCTCGGGCGTGCGGGCGGCGGGGATCGAGGCCGGGACCCCGTCGCGGGCGAGACCCTCGGCCTCGACGGCGGCCGAGACCGCGTCCTGGTTCGTACGGACCGCGGCCCCGGCCCTCGCCGACTTCACTGTTTTCGCCCGGGACGGGTGGGGTACGGTCACGGCCACCAGCAGGCCGAGCGCGAGCGCCGCGGTCCCGATGACGGCGATGCCGAGGCCCGAACCCGTACGGGAGAGCAGCAGCATGGCGAGGGTCGAGAAGACGACGGTGACCGAACCGTAGGAGAACTGTGCGGCAGTGATGCGCGGCATGTCGGTATCCGTCCTCGGGACATCGGATGGGCAGTCTCTCAACACGGTCGCACTGTCGAGCGACTCTACGACGGTGGATGCCCGAGAGGAACCGGCAGTAAGCATCACCTAACCCACGGTACCGGTGCACGGGGGGCGCACGGAGTCATTCCGTATCCCAACCGCAGGCCGTGACGCGCCGGTTGTCCACATGTTGAACGTCCGGATAACGAAAATGTGCTCCTGCATAGTGCACTTGGCTTGTTCAAGTCAAGGTCTGTCTTTTCTCTCGTAACTCCGGTCGAATGTTGTCACTTGTGACGCGTATCCGCGCGCGGCCCCTCCACACCACCCCAGGCCGCGGTCGCGGACGCCGGGGAGGACTGCATCAAGTGACCACTAACAGACGGGCGCTTCGCGCCGCAGCGGTTGTCGTGGCCGTGGCCGCCACTGCCGCCACGGCGTCGGCTTTCGCCACTGCCCAGGCAGATGAGCACACATCGGGGGCGAAGGCATCCGTAGTCGACCGCCGGGACCCGGGTTCGGCCAAGGGCGTCGACCACGACCTGCAGGGACCTTTCAGCGAGCAGCAGGCCGCCCAGCGTCAGGCCGCCCTGGAGCAGGTCATAGCGGGCGACAAGAAGGTGACGACACGGGACGGCTCCAAGGTCGTCAAGCTCGACGACAAGAAGTACGTCGAGCTCGGCCGTGAGAAGACCGACAAGATCTTCACGGTTCTCGTGGAGTTCGGCGACCAGGTCGACAACACGACCATGTTCGACCCGGACGGCGACGGCCCCGAGCCGGCCGTTCCGAAGTACGGCGGCACGCCCGGCCCGCTGCACAACAAGATAGCCAAGCCGGACCCCAAGAAGGACAACAGCACCGCCTGGCAGGCCGACTACAACCAGGCGCACTTCCAGGAGCTCTACTTCGGTACGGGCGCCGGCAAGAACTCGCTGAAGACGTACTACGAGAAGACGTCCTCCGGGCGCTACTCGGTCGACGGCGAGGTCTCCGACTGGGTCAAGGTGCCTTACAACGAGGCCCGTTACGGCTCCAACTACTGCGGTTCCAGCAACTGCGCCAACTCCTGGGACATGATCCGGGACGGCGTGAACGCCTGGGCCGCCGACCAGAAGGCCAAGGGCCGTACGCCCGAGCAGATCAAGGCGGATCTCTCCCAGTACGACCAGTGGGACCGCTACGACTTCGACAACGACGGCAACTTCAACGAGCCCGACGGCTACATCGACCACTTCCAGATCGTCCACGCGGGCGAGGACGAGTCCGCGGGCGGCGGCGTCGAGGGCCCGAACGCCATCTGGGCGCACCGCTGGTACGCGTACGGCACCAACGCCGGTGCGACCGGCCCGGGCGACAACAAGGCCGGCGGCACCCAGATCGGTGACACCGGCATCTGGGTCGGCGACTACACCGCGCAGCCCGAGAACGGCGGCCTGGGTGTCTTCGCCCACGAGTACGGCCACGACCTCGGTCTGCCGGACCTCTACGACACCACCAACACCGCCGAGAACTCGGTCGGTTTCTGGTCCCTGATGTCGGCCGGCTCCTGGCTCGGCACCGGCAAGAACCAGATCGGTGACCTGCCCGGCGACATGACCGCCTGGGACAAGCTCCAGCTGGGCTGGCTCAACTACGGCGAGGCCAAGGCCGCGACGAACTCCACCCACAAGCTGGGCGTGTCCGAGTACAACACCAAGGACAAGCAGGCGCTCGTCGTCTCGCTGCCCGACAAGCCGGTCACCACCGCTGTCACGAAGCCCGCCGAGGGCTCCAAGCAGTGGTGGAGCGACATGGGTGACAACCTCAACAACACCCTGTCCCGTCCGGTCGACCTGACCGGCAAGTCCAAGGCCTCCCTGGACCTTTCGGGCTGGTGGGACATCGAGAAGGACTACGACTACCTCTACACCGAGGTATCGGAGAACGGCGGCAGCAGCTGGACCGCGATCGACGGCACGGCCGACGGCAAGGCGATCCCGCGCGACGCCAGTGACAAGCCGGCCCTGACCGACGTCTCCGGCCAGTACCAGACGCTGTCCTACTCGCTGGACGCCTACGCGGGCAAGAAGATCGACATCCGCTTCCGTTACGCCACCGACGGCGGCGCGGGCGGCATCGGCTTCGCGGCCGACACCATCTCGGTCAACGCCGACGGCGCCGCGCTGTTCACGGACAACGCCGAGGGCGACGACAATGGCTGGACCGTCAAGGGCTTCTCCCGCGTCGGTGAGTCGTTCACCCAGGAGTACCCGCAGTTCTACATCGCGGAGAACCGCCAGTACGTCAGCTTCGACCAGACCCTCAAGGTCGGCCCGTACAACTTCGGCTTCTCCAAGACCCGTCCGGACTGGGTCGAGCACTACCCGTACCAGAACGGTCTGCTCATCTGGCTCTGGGACACCTCCCAGAAGGACAACAACGTCTCCGCCCACCCGGGCAGGGGTCTGATCCTGCCGGTCGACGCGCACGCCAAGCCCCTGAAGTGGGCGGACGGCACGATCATCCGCAACAAGATCCAGCCCTTCGACGCACCCTTCAGCCGGTACGCGACCGACGGCTTCACCCTGCACAACGCCGATGTCGCGGTGAAGATCAAGCCGCAGCTCGGCGTCCCGGTCTTCGACGACCACAAGGGCACCTACTGGTACAAGGAGAACAAGACCGGAAGTGTTCAGGTCGCTGACACGAACACCCGGATCACGATCGTCAAGGAGCCGCGTGATGGCTCGACGATGATCGTCAAGGTCGGTGCCTCGCACAAGTAATTCCGCATCGCCGCAGGTCAAACCTTGATCGGCCGTCGCCCCCTAGCGGGCGGCGGCCGATCGTGTTTAGGTGCGTCTTATTCGGATCCTTATTGACACGATGTCTTACGGGGGAGCGCGGAGCATGGCAGGCGGAGGGTTCAGCAAGTTGCCGAACGGCAGTGTGGTGGTGGCGATCACCCTGACCGGTCCCGCGGACGGAACGGAGCCGGGCGCTCCGGTCCGGGTCCTGGTGTACGCGGCCAACCGGGCCCGCGCGCTGACCCGGCTGCGCAATCTGGGCCTGCGCGCCGTCTACCTCCGGGGCAACGCGGAGCCGCCCACGCCGGACGAGATCACCGCCGTGCTGCACCACCCGGACGGGGTGCTCTGGCGGGCGAGACCGGAGGAGGCCCAGGAGCTCTGGCACCCGATCCGGGCCCTGCTCCGCCGCCCGGCGATCCCGGCCAGGCGCCCGGCCTGAGGCATGGGGACGGGGGCGGGCCCGGCTGGGGAAACTACACCACGGGCTTTCCGGTGAGCTTCACGCCCGCCCGGCGGAGCTCTTCGAGCGTCCGCTCGGTGGTCTCCTCGGCGACTCCCGCGGTCAGGTCGAGCAGCACATGGGTCGTGAAGCCCGCCCGGACCGCGTCCAGCGCCGTCGCCCGCACGCAGTGGTCGGTCGCGATGCCGACCACGTCGACCTCGGTGACCCCGCGGTCGTGCAGCCAGTCGGCGAGCCCCATACCGTTCTCGTCGAGGCCCTCGAATCCGCTGTACGCCGCGGCGTAGGCGCCCTTGTCGAACACCGCGTCGATCGCACCCGAGGCGACCGCGGGGGCGAAATTGGGGTGGAAGCCCACGCCCTCCGTACCGGCGACACAGTGCGCAGGCCAGGAGTGCTCGAAGTCGGGCTGCGCGGAGAAGTGGTTGCCCGGGTCGACGTGGTGGTCACGGGTGGCCACCACATGGCGGTACCCGGCCTGGGCCTCGCCGATCAGGTCGGTGATGGCGGCGGCGACATCGGAGCCCCCCGCCACGGCGAGGCTGCCGCCCTCGCAGAAGTCGTTCTGAACGTCCACGACGATCAAGGCGCGGTGCATGGCGGGTGTCCTTCGATGGGGGACGGTCGGCGGTCACTGGGGGCCGCATTCGAGCCTAGAGACTCCGAAGCGGCTTAGGGAGGGGACGAAGAAAGCCCGTCCGGCGGTCAAATCGAGCCTGTCCGGCGATTGAGGACAAAGCGGAAACCGGGAGCTCCCGGCCCCCGCCCCGCCCCCTCACACGTACTCGGTAGGAATCACCGGCTCCCCACGGGACAACTGCATCGCCGACATCGGCAGCCCCGCCCGCGCGGCCATGTGCCGCTCGCGCGCCGCGTCCAGCGGCTCGCGGGCTATCACCTCACCGCCCCTGACCAGCTCGACCAGCAGCTGCCGGTCGGCCAGCCCGTCCGGTACGGGACCGGTGCCGATCACCTCGGCCTCGGCCACCCCGCTTTCGTCCAGCCGGCGCGCGGCCCACTTGCGGCCGCCCACCGAGGACTTCGCGCCGAGCGACTTCTTGGCGACTGGCCGCAGCGGTTCCGCCGGATCGGCGGAACCCGCCCGGGCGACCAGCTTGTAGACCATCGAGCAGGTGGGCTGCCCGCTGCCGGTCACCAGCTGCGTGCCCACCCCGTACGCGTCGACCGGCGCCGCGGCCAGCGACGCGATCGCGTACTCGTCCAGATCCGAGGTCACCACGATCTTCGTCCCGGTGGCCCCCAGCTCGTCCAGTTGCTGCCGCACCCGGTGCGCGACCAGCAGCAGGTCCCCGGAGTCGATCCGTACCGCGCCCAGCTCGGTCCCGGCGACCTCGACCGCCGTACGGACCGCCTCGGCGACGTCGTACGTGTCGACCAGCAGTGTCGTACCCCGGCCCAGCGAGTCGACCTGGGCCCGGAACGCGTCGCGCTCGGTGTCGTGGAGCAGCGTGAAGGCGTGGGCGCTCGTGCCGACGGTCGGGATGTTGTAGCGGAAGCCCGCGGCCAGGTCGGACGTGGTGTCGAAGCCGCCGATGTACGCGGCACGCGCCGACGCCACCGCGGACAGCTCATGGGTGCGTCGGGCACCCATCTCGATCAGCCCGCGCCCGCCCGCCGCCGCCGACATCCGCGACGCCGCCGCGGCGATCGCCGAGTCGTGGTTGAGGATCGACAGGACCACCGTCTCCAGCAGCACGCACTCGGCGAAGGAGCCCTCGACCCGCAGGATCGGAGAGCCGGGGAAGTACACCTCGCCCTCCGGGTAGCCCCAGATGTCACCGCTGAAGCGGAAGTCGGCCAGCCAGGCGAGCGTGGGCCCGTCGACGACGTCGCGTTCGCGCAGGAAGGTGAGCATCTCGTCGTCGAAGTGGAAGTTCTCCACCGCGTCCAGCACGCGTCCGATGCCCGCGACGACGCCGTAGCGCCGTCCCTCCGGCAGCCGGCGGGTGAACGCCTCGAAGACCGAGCGCCGGTCGGCCGTGCCGGCCTTCAGCGCGGCCTGCACCATCGTGAGCTCGTACTGGTCGGTGAAGAGCGCGGTCGACGGCACACCGACCCGTCGCCCAAGGTCCGCAGAGTTCATGTCCCGGATGCTACCCCTATTTCGTCAGAGTGACGAGATCTCGGGTCGTTTGTGCGATGACCCCTCCCTGGTGGCAGCATGGGGTGGGTGAGCGTCGCCCCCACAGAGATCGAGCGTCCCGAATCGGCCGAGGAGAGTCTCGTCGTCCCCGAGCCCGACGTCCCCTGGGTGACGCTGGTCCACAACGACCCGGTCAACCTCATGAGCTATGTGACCTATGTCTTCCAGGCCTACTTCGGCTACTCCAAGGACAAGGCCCACAAGCTGATGCTGGACGTCCATCAGAAGGGCCGCGCAGTCGTCTCCAGCGGCAGCCGCGAGGAGATGGAACGCGACGTCCAGGCCATGCACGGCTACGGGCTGTGGGCCACCCTCACCCAGGACCGCAACTAGACCGGCCGTCCGGACCGGTCGTCCTCCTGCCCCGCCCGACCCACCATCGGAGAAAACCCATGGCCGGCCACTTCGAGGCCACCCCAGGCGGCGGCGCGGCCGTCGCGCTCGACGAGGTGGAGATCGCGATCCTGCGCTCCCTCGCCGTACAGCTGCTGGAACTGATCGGACCCGGCGACCAGCCCGCCGAGGGCGAGGACCCGCTCGCCGCCCTCTTCGCCGAGGGCCCCAGCGAACCGCCCACCGACCCCGCGCTGGCCCGCCTCTTCCCCGAGGCGTACGGCGACGAGGACAGCGAACTGCGCGCCGCCTCCGCCGAGTTCCGCCGCTTCACCGAGAACGATCTGCGCACCCGCAAGCGCGACGACGCCCTCGCCGTCGTACGCACCCTGGACGGCCTCACCATCGCCGGGGACGGCGGCGCCGTGCTGGAGCTCACCGGCGACGAATGCCGCAACTGGCTCGGCGCGCTCAACGACCTCCGCCTCACCATCGGCACCCGTCTGGAGGTCTCCGACGACGACGAGGGCGAGGTCGGGTCGCTCTACCGGCTGCCCGACAGCGATCCGCGCAAGCCGATGGTCATGGCCTATCTCTGGCTCGGCGCGCTCCAGGAAACCCTCGTGGAAACCCTGATGCCGTAGCGCGGTCCGTAGCGCTGGGCGGGCTTCTCGATTACGCATGCATCACGTTCGCTCAACGGACACTCAAATCCGAATAACGATCCCATCACCTGAACAGTCGCTTTTGCGGCGACTGGGAATGCTTGTCCGCTTTTACTTGTGTTGTGCGCCACAAATGGTCCGATGAATCACCCGTGTGGCCGTGATAAATCTTCACGACCACTCGGGGACGCCACCCCTGTTCCCGAGGGCGCTACAGGCCGGCGACCGCCGGCGGCACTCCATCCATATCCGGGGGGATCAGGAACCGATCCGCTGCCTCAATGGCGCGGATCGGCGTGGAGAAAGGCGCAGCACATGACATCGGCGCAGGTCGACGACAAGGGACAGGGCGGCCGGGAGGCCGCGGCGGTCGCGGACGCCGGTACGGCGGGCGAGGGATACCAGCGGGCCCTCGGCGCCCGTCAGATCCAGATGATCGCCATCGGCGGAGCCATCGGCACCGGCCTCTTCCTCGGTGCGGGCAAGGCGATCGCCAAGGCCGGACCCAGCCTCATCCTGGCCTATGCCGTCGCGGGTCTGGTGATCTTCTTCATCATGCGGGCCCTGGGCGAACTCCTCATGTACCGCCCGGTGTCGGGCTCCTTCTCGGAGTACGCCCGCGAATTCGTCGGCCCCTTCGCCGGCTTTGTCACCGGCTGGACGTACTGGCTGTTCTGGGTCGTCACCGGAATCACCGAGGTCACCGCAGCGGCCCAGTACATGACGTTCTGGTTCGACATTCCTCAATGGGTGTCGGCGCTGATCTTCACGATCATCCTGTACGGCGTGAACCTGATCTCCGTGAAGCTCTTCGGAGAACTCGAATTCTGGTTCTCGATGGTCAAGGTGACCGCCATCGTCGGCATGATCCTCATCTGCGCCGGAATTCTCACCCTCGGCTTCTCCGACGCCGGGGACACCGCGAGCGTGACCCACCTCTGGGCCGACGGCGGCTTCTTCCCGCACGGCATCAGCGGCACGCTCATGACCCTGCAGATCGTGATGTTCGCCTTCCTCGCCGTCGAGCTCGTCGGCGTCACCGCGGGCGAGTCCAAGGACCCGAAGACCGTCCTGCCCAAGGCGATCAACACCGTGCCGTGGCGCATCGCCGTCTTCTACGTCGGCGCCCTCATCATGATCCTCTCCGTGGTCCCGTGGACCGAGTTCCAGCCCGGGATCTCGCCGTTCGTCGCCGCCTTCCAGAAGATGGGCCTCGGCGTCGGAGCGGGCATCGTCAACTTCGTCGTCCTGACCGCGGCCCTCTCCTCCTGCAACTCCGGCATGTACTCCACCGGCCGCATGCTGCGCGACCTCGCGCTCAACGGCCAGGGCCCGCGGTTCTTCACCAGGCTGACCAGGAGCGGCACCCCGCTGATCGGCACCACCTTCTCCGCGGCCCTGATGCTCGTCGGCGTGTGGATCAACTACCAGTGGCCCGGTGACGCCTTCACCTACGTCGTCTCCTTCGCCACCATCTCCGGCATGTGGGCCTGGATCATGATCCTCGTCTGCCAGATCCGCTACCGGGGCCTGGCCGACCGCGGAGTGCTCCCGCAGTCCACCTTCCGGGCCCCCGGCGCCCCGTTCACCAGCATCTTCGCGCTGGCCTTCATCGGCTTGGTGATCGTGATGATGGGCATCGACAAGGACACCAGGGTCTCGCTGTACTGCGCCCCGCTGTGGGCGGCCGTCCTCGGCGTCTCGTACCTGGTGCTCAAGTCCCGCAACCCCGAGAACAAGGCGTTCGCAAAGAGCTGACGCGAGGGCGGCACGGCCTCTGCTCCACCTCCGGCCGCCCCAACGGCCGCGTCCACCATGCGGGCCCCGGCGTACCACTCCTCGGTACGCCGGGGCCCGCATGCCTATCCTGGCGCCATGCTGACCATCACCCAGACGCTCTACGACCAGATCGTCGCGCACTCCCGTGCCGACCACCCCGACGAGGCGTGCGGCGTGGTCGCGGGCCCGGCCGGAACCGGCCGCGCCGAACGGTTCATCCCCATGCTCAACGCCGCGCGCTCGCCCACGTTCTACGAATTCGACTCGGGCGACCTCCTCAAGCTCTACCGCGAGATGGACGACCGCGACGAGGAGCCGGTGATCGTCTACCACTCCCACACCGCGACCGAGGCCTACCCCTCCCGCACCGATGTCTCATACGCCAACGAACCCGGCGCCCACTACGTCCTCGTCTCCACCGCGGACACCGACGACGCGGGCCTCTTCCAGTTCCGCTCGTACCGGATCGTGGACGGCGAGATCACCGAGGAGGACGTCGAGGTCGTCGAGGCGTACGAGGCCGTCTGACCTCCTCGCACCGCCCGACTCCGGCATTCCGCAGGCGGGACGGGACCGTGATGGAGACCCGTCCCGTCCACCTGTCGAACGCCGACCATCCAGCAGCTGAGATCACACTCCGGGTCACGGACCGGGAATCGATACGATGACCGCATGGTTTCCGATGACGTGAGCGACAAGACGCCGGGCATGCTGCTCGTCGCGCGGCTGCACGTCGACCTGTGCAGGCTCTCCAGCGCGATCTGTACGTGCCGCCTGCCCGCCGGCCGCGAGGCCTGAGCCGGGCTCGCGGCGCGAGCACCCATTCGTAGAGCACCAACCCCCGCGCGGGGGCAGAGCCGCGCGCCCCGCCACCTCTCCGCTTCCGAAGGAGCCCACGCCATGGCCATCGAGGTCCGCATCCCGACCATCCTCCGCACCTACACCGACGGCGCCAAGGCCGTGCAGGGCAACGGAGGGACCCTCGCCGACCTCTTCACGGACCTCGACAGCCGCCACAACGGCATCCGTGAGCGCATCGTCGACGGCGACGAACTCCGCCGCTTCGTGAACGTCTACCTCAACGACGAGGACGTCCGCTTCCTCGACGGCATCTCCACCAAGCTCAGCGACGGCGACAGCGTCACCATTCTCCCGGCCGTCGCCGGCGGCATGAACTGATGCGGTACGACAGCCCGCTCGCCGCGGTGGGCAACACCCCGCTCGTCCGTCTGCCGCGGCTGTCACCGTCGGACGAGGTCCGCATCTGGGCCAAGCTGGAGGACCGCAACCCCACCGGCTCGATCAAGGACCGCCCCGCGCTCCACATGGTCGAACAGGCCGAGAAGGACGGCCGGTTGACCCCCGGCTGCACGATCCTGGAGCCCACCAGCGGCAACACCGGCATCTCGCTCGCCATGGCGGCCAAGCTCAAGGGCTACCGGATGGTGTGCGTCATGCCGGAGAACACCTCCCAGGAGCGGCGCGACCTGCTCGCCATGTGGGGGGCCGAGATCATCTCGTCCCCGGCGGCGGGCGGCTCCAACACGGCCGTGCGCGTCGCCAAGGAGCTGGCCGCCGAGCACCCCGACTGGGTCATGCTCTACCAGTACGGCAACCCGGACAACGCGGGCGCCCACTACGCCACCACCGGCCCGGAGATCCTCACCGACCTCCCGTCCATCACCCACTTCGTGGCGGGCCTGGGCACCACCGGCACGCTCATGGGCGTCGGCCGCTATCTGCGCGAGCACAAGCCAGACATCAAGATCGTCGCCGCTGAGCCGCGCTACGACGACCTGGTCTACGGGCTCCGCAACCTCGACGAGGGCTTCGTCCCCGAGCTCTACGACGCCTCGGTCCTCACCACCCGCTTCTCGGTCGGCTCCGCCGACGCCGTCACCCGCACCCGCGAACTCCTCCAGCAGGAGGGCATCTTCGCGGGCGTCTCCACCGGCGCGGCGCTCCACGCCGCGATCGGAGTGGGAAACAAGGCCGTGAAGGCGGGGGAGCAGGCCGACATCGTCTTCGTCGTCGCGGACGGCGGCTGGAAGTACCTGTCGACGGGCGTCTACACGGCCCCGACGACGGAGGCAGCCATCGAAACGCTGCACGGCCAGCTCTGGGCGTAGCCCGGAATCACGCCGGACGGGCCGGATGTCTCAGCCCGTCCGGCCAACCACTCAGCCCCTCAGGCGGGCCCTTCAGCCCGTCCGGCGCTTGAGGAGCGGGGCCCGGGGCAGAGCCCCGGTTTCGGGAAGAGTGGGGTCTCCCCTGCTCGAACGAAGTTGAGAGCTTGGGGATGGGTAGGGGACAGGCCCGCCGCAGGCGCCCCACAGCCTCCGCGCCCCACGTCCCCGCACCCCACGCCCCCGCACCCTCACCCGGCCCCAAGCCCCCGCACCCGCTCCCAAACCCCCGCATCCACAACCCCCACCCGCCGCCGAAACCCCCGCACGGCGACCTCCCGCAGCTCATCCGTCTCCAGGAAGCTCGCCCGCCCCCGCGCATCCCCCACCGTTCCCGCGGGCAGCGCGATCACCCCGGGCCGCTCCTCGTGGTACTTGCTGGTGATCTTCGCGACGAGCGCCGAGTCACCCCGTACCGACAGCACCAGGCAGGGCCGGTCCTTCGCCCCGGGCCCGTCCTCGTACGGCACCTCGGCCCACCAGATCTCCCCGGCCCGCGGCCTCCGCTCCGGCCCGCGCGTCGGCTCGCGCCCCGGCCCCGCGGGCGGACGCGTCCGCCCGCTCGGACGCCCGCCGGAACGGCCTCTGGGCCGCCGCCCACCCCGCCCCCGCCCATCGGCAACCGCCGCCACGAGCGCGAGCAGCACGACAACGGCGAACGCGATCCACCACCAGGACATGTCCATGCCCCCGACCGTACCGGCGTCCCCGCCTCTTCCATCGAACCGGTGACAGAGCAGGTGAGTTCCCCCACAACGGACGGCCGTGGAGGAGCGACCGGCTCTTTCGCGCCTTACGCTCGACAAACCGCTCAACAGACCGCACGAACCCTCCCCGTTCCCACGTCTCGGAGGTTCACGCTCCATGAAGCTCACCGTCGTCGGCTGCTCCGGCTCGTTCCCGTCCGCGGGATCAGCATGCTCGAGCTACCTCGTAGAGGCCGACGGCTTCAGGCTGCTCCTCGACATGGGCAACGGCGCCCTCGGCGAGCTGCAGCGCTACGTCGGTCTCTACGACCTCGACGCCATCTTCCTCAGCCATCTGCATGCCGATCACTGCATCGACATGTGCGCGTACTTCGTCGTCCGCTACTACCGGCACGACGGCGGCCGTCCCGCCCCCATCCCGGTCTACGGCCCCGACGGCACCGAGCAGCGGCTCACCACCGCCCACGCCGACACCCCGTCCGAGCGGGCGATGAGCGAGGTCTTCGACTTCCACACCCTGAAGCCGGGCTCCTTCGAGATCGGGCCCTTCTCGGTCCGTACGGAGAAGGTCTGCCACCCGGTCGACTCGTACGCCATCCGGATCGAGCACGACGGCCGCTCGCTCACGTACTCCGGCGACACGGGTGCCTGCGAGGCGCTGGACGAACTTGCCGAGGGTGCCGATCTGTTTCTCTGCGAAGCATCGTTCATCCATGGCAAGGAGGACATTCCAGACCTCCACCTCAACGGCCGCGAGGCGGGCGACATCGCCGCCCGCGCCGGAGTGGGCCGGCTCGTCCTCACCCACATCCCGCCGTGGACCGACGCCGACCACAACCTTGCCGACGCCCGCCTGCTCTTCGCCGGACCGGTGGAAGTGGCGGCGCCGGGCGCGGTGTACGAGATCTAGCGTCCCTCCCGGCACCAGCCGTTCGGCGGACGCCGCGGACACGACGAAGCCCCCACCTCCCGACGGGAAGGTGGGGGCTTCGTCGTGCGCCGGACGGGGCCTGCGGTGAGACCTACTTCGCCTCGGCCTTGAGGAGCTCGGCAAGCTCCTCGTCGGACTCGCGGCCCGGGGTCGGCAGGTTGAACTTGGTGATCGCGAAGCGGAAGATCACGTAGTAGACCACCGCGAAGCAGAGGCCGACCAGCACCAGCAGCCATGGCTTGCTCGCGATGCCGAGGTTCAGTCCGAAGTCGACCAGACCGGCCGAGAAGCCGAAGCCGTCCTTCATGCCGAGCCCCCAGGTGAGGGCCATCGAGACACCGGTGAGCACCGCGTGGATCGCGTACAGCGCCGGGGCGATGAACATGAACGTGAACTCGATCGGCTCGGTCACACCGGTGACGAAGGAGGTGAGCGCCAGGGAGAACATCATGCCGCCGACGACCTTGCGGCGCTCGGGGCGGGCGCAGTGGACGATCGCGAGGCAGGCCGCCGGGAGGGCGAACATCATGATCGGGAAGAAGCCGGTCATGAACTGTCCGGCCGTCGGGTCACCGGCCAGGAAGCGGTTGATGTCGCCGCTCTTGCCGTGGTACTCACCGGCCTGGAACCACGGGAACGAGTTCAGCAGGTGGTGCATGCCGACGGGGATCAGCGCACGGTTGGCGACACCGAAGATGCCTGCGCCGACCGCACCGGAACCGACCAGCCACTCACCGAAGTTGTGCAGCCCGGTGCCGAGCACCGGCCAGATGTAGCCGAAGACGATGCCGATGACCAGACCGGCGAAGGCGGAGAGGATCGGGACCAGGCGGCGGCCGCCGAAGAAGCCCGCCCAGGCCGGCAGCTTCGTCCGGTAGAACCGCTGGTAGAGCAGCGCGACGACGATGCCCATCACCACGCCGCCGAGGACCTTCGCGTCCACGGGCGCGTCCGTCATGACTATCTTGCCGTCGACCACGGTCGAGACCTGCGGGAGGTTGCTGTCCGTGAAGGTGGCGAGGACGTTCTTGAAGACCAGGTAGCCGGTGACGGCCGCGAGCGCGGTCGAGCCGTCCGACTTCTTGGCGAAGCCGATCGCGATGCCGACGGCGAACAACAGCGCCATGTTGTCGAGGATCGCGTTGCCGCCTGCCGCCATGAAGCTTGCGATCTTGGTGATGAAGTCCGGGAACGACTCCCTGCCGAGCATGTCGGCGTTGCCGAGGCGGACCAGCAGCGCGGCTGCGGGCAGCACCGCGACCGGCAGCATGAGGCTGCGGCCGATGCGCTGCATGACCGCCATCACGCCGGCGCCCCTCTTCTTGGCGACCGCAGGTGCGGTGTCTGCCGTGGACATCAACTTCCTCCATTGGGCAAGGCGCCGCCCAGGTCGTTGACGGGGGGAGGCGGCGACTCGAGAAACGCGGCAGAACGCACGCGGTCTGGACCACTCAGTGGTGTAGACCAGTTGTAGCACGGTGAGGGTTGGATAAGGAACCTGCAATTTCGACTACTTCGCATGAGCTATCACCCACGTTCGGTGACATGACGAAGGCCCCCGGACCGACAAGGTCCAAGGGCCTGCTCCGGCCGGGTCGAAGGCCCGGCTGAGGTGCTACTTCGTGAGGTTCCTCTCGATCTCCGCCTCCAGCTCATCGGGCTCCCGGCCCGGCGTCTGCAGATTGAACCTGGTGATCGCGAACCGGAAGATCGCGTAGTACACGACGGCGAAGGCCAGCCCGATCGGAATGATCAGCCACGGCTTGGTCGCCAGGCTCCAGTTGATGACGTAGTCGATCAGACCGGCCGAGAAGCTGAAGCCGTCCTTGACCCCGATCGCCCAAGTCACCGCCATCGAGACACCCGTGAGCACCGCGTGGATCGCGTACAGCAGCGGCGCGACGAAGAGGAACGAGTACTCGATCGGCTCGGTGATCCCCGTCACGAACGACGTCAGGCCGACCGAGAGCATCATGCCGCCGACCGCCTTCCGGCGATGCGGCTTGGCGCAGTGGTAGATCGCCAGCGCCGCCGCGGGGAGGGCGAACATCATGATCGGGAAGAAGCCCGAGGTGAACTGCCCGGCCGTCGGGTCGCCCGCCAGGAACCGGTTGATGTCACCGTGCACCACCGTGCCGTCCGGCTTGGTGAAGTCGCCGAACTGGAACCAGACGAACGTGTTCAGGAACTGGTGGAGGCCGATCACCAGCAACGCGCGGTTGGCGATGCCGAAGATGCCGGAGCCCACCCAGTTCAGGTCCACCAGCCACTTGGAGAAGCTGGTCAGACCGTCGCCGATCGGCTGCCACAGCCAGGCGCAGAGCGCCGCGAAGAGGAGGCCGACGAACGCCATGATGATCGGCACGAGCCGGCGGCCGTTGAAGAAGCCCAGCCAGTCCACCAGCCTGACCCGGTGGTACCGCTGCCAGAACCAGGCCGTGAGCAGACCCATCACGATGCCGCCGAAGACCCCGGGGTTCTGGTACGCCGCCGCTGTCACCTTGGCGTCGCCGGTGACGCAGGTGCCGAACCAGGTGCCTCCCGTGGTGAACGTCGAACCGGGCGCGCAGTCCACCGGGAAGGCGTGCAGCACGGCGTAGTAGACGAGGAAACCGGCCACGGCGGCGAGCGCGGTCGAGCCGTCCGACTTCTTCGCCATGCCGATCGCGACGCCGACGCAGAACAGCAGCGGAAGCCCGAGCCCCGAGTCGAGCAGCGCACCGCCCGCGGCCGCGAAGACCTTGGCGACATTGCCCCAGCCCAGGCCCTCGTCGCCGAACACGTCCGGCTGGCCCAGCCGGTTGAGGATGCCCGCCGCGGGCAGGACGGCGATCGGCAGCTGGAGGCTGCGCCCCATCTTCTGGAGGCCCTGGAAGAGGCCGTTCCACCACGTCTTCTGCGGCACTGCGGCGCTGCTCGCACTCATCGGCGTACTCCCGGAACAAGGCGCGGTCGGCGGTCGTTGCAGACTGGTGTAGACCACTTGAGGTACGGTGCGTAACCCGCCCGGAAGGCAGGGCACCGGTGATCGTCATCATTGAGGACGGCCCAGTCGCTCGCTCGCGAAGTTGGGCCAAACGTGCGTTACGGTGACGAAACGGACCCAGGGTGGGCCGTTGCATGCATGTGAACTACCAGGGAGAAGGCCATGGCCAGCAAGGCTGAGAAGATCGTCGCCGGGCTCGGCGGTATCGAGAACATCGACGAGATCGAAGGCTGCATCACGCGCCTTCGCACCGAGGTCCACGACCCCAGCAAGGTCGACGAAGCCGCGCTCAAGGCCGCCGGAGCCCACGGTGTCGTCAAGATGGGCACCGCGATCCAGGTCGTCATCGGCACCGATGCCGACCCCATCGCCGCCGACATCGAAGACATGATGTGACCAGCCGCCGCGCCCCCCGCTGAACGAGCCGCTCAGCACTCCCAGGCCCCGCCCACCCGGACGGGGCCTGCCGCACACCCGAACGGCCGTCACCCCGGCACCCGATAAAGTCGACGCCATGTCTCGTATCGACGGCCGCACCCCCGAACAGCTCCGCCCCGTCACCATCGAACGCGGATGGAGCAAGCACGCCGAAGGCTCCGTACTCATCTCCTTCGGCGACACCAAGGTCTTCTGCACCGCCTCCGTCACCGAAGGCGTCCCCCGCTGGCGCAAGGGCAGCGGCGAAGGCTGGGTCACCGCCGAATACTCCATGCTGCCCCGCTCGACCAACACCCGCGGCGACCGCGAATCCGTGCGCGGCAAGATCGGCGGCCGCACCCACGAGATCAGCCGGCTCATCGGCCGCTCCCTGCGCGCCGTCGTCGACTACAAGGCCCTCGGCGAGAACACCATCGTCCTCGACTGCGACGTCCTCCAGGCCGACGGCGGCACCCGCACCGCCGCCATCACCGGCGCGTACGTCGCCCTCGCCGACGCCGTCACCTGGGCCCAGCGCAAGAAGCTCGTCAAGCACGGCCGCAAGCCGCTGACCGACACCGTCTCCGCGATCAGCGTCGGCATCGTCGACGGCACCCCCCTCCTCGACCTCTGTTACGAGGAGGACGTCCGCGCCGAGACCGACATGAACGTCGTCTGCACCGGCGACGGCCGCTTCGTCGAAGTCCAGGGCACCGCCGAGGCCACCCCCTTCGACCGCAAGGAACTGGGCGCCCTCCTCGACCTCGCCACCGCCGGCTGCACGGAGCTCACCGTCCTCCAGCGCGAGGCCCTGGCCCGAACTCTCGGCGAGTGAAAAGGTAAAGAAGCAACCAAGTACGCACCACAGAGCGTCGTTACGAACACGGGCGCACGGGTCGAACCGTGCGCCCGTCCGCGCATCCGCACCTGGGGAGGACCCGCACCATGGCCAAGGCCACCCGCCACCGCCGCATCACCGTCGCGCTGACCCTGACCGCCCTCACCGTCGCCGCCGCAGCCGGCTGCGGCGCCGTCGACAAGGCACTCGACTGCGTCCGCACCGCCGACGCCATAGCCACCAGCGTCGACAACCTCCAACAGGCCGTCTCCAACGCCTCGAACGACCCCACCCAGGCATCCGAGGCCCTCGACGAGATCGACAAGGAACTCGGCAACCTCGGCGACACGACCGACAACGCCGACCTCGGCAAGGCCGTCGACGACCTGCAGGCCGGCGTCGGCAACGTCCGCGACTCCATCGACAAGGGCGACGCCACCCCCGACATCACCCCGGTCACCGACGCCGCCAAGGAGATCGGCCAGGTCTGCACGCCCTGACCACCCCCGATACTGGGTGACATGACCCGCCTCATCCTCGCCACCCGCAACGCCGGGAAGATCACCGAACTCCACGCGATCCTCGCCGACGCAGGCCTCGACCACGAGCTCGTCGGCGCGGACGCGTACCCCCACATCCCCGACGTCAAGGAAACCGGCGTCACCTTCGCCGAGAACGCCCTCCTCAAGGCCCACGCCCTCGCGAAGGCCACCGGCCACCCCGCCGTCGCCGACGACTCCGGCCTCTGCGTGGACGTACTCGGCGGCGCCCCCGGTATCTTCTCCGCCCGCTGGGCCGGCACCCACGGCGACGACCGGGCCAACCTGGACCTGCTCCTGGCCCAGCTCTCCGACATCGACAACGCCCACCGCCGCGCCCACTTCGCCTGCGCGGCCGCCCTCGCCCTCCCCGACGGCACGGAACGCGTGGTCGAGGGCCGCCTGACGGGGACCCTGCGCCACACCCCGTCCGGCACGAACGGCTTCGGCTACGACCCGATCCTCCAGCCCGACGGCGAAACCCGCACCTGCGCGGAACTGACCCCGGCGGAGAAGAACGCGATCAGCCACCGCGGCAAGGCGTTCCGGGCGCTGGTGCCGGTGGTGCGGGAGCTGTTGGGGTAACAGCCCGTTCGGACGCAGTGGGCCCGACTCGTCATGGGTACGAGCCGGGCCCACTGCTGGGGTGCGCGAGAAGGGACTCGAACCCTCACGCCGCTAGGGCACTGGTTTCTAAGACCAGCCTGTCTCACCAATTCCAGCACTCGCGCTTCCCTGGCAGTCTACAAGGGGAGGAGGCGCGGGCCAGAAGAGTTATGTGGTGTCCGTCTTGGCACCGTGACGGTTGCGGCACCACGTTTCGGTCAATGCGTGGCAGTTGGGGCAGAGGTAGCGGAGATTCTCGGCTCGGTTGTCGAGCCAGTCGCCGTTGATGTGATCGATCTGGAGCGTGAGGGGCCGGCCCAACCACTCGCCAGGGTTGTCACAGGACTCGCACTGGTATGCGACACCGATCTCCTGCAAGGCGCGGTGAAGTCTTTGCCGGTTTACGCGCGTTGAGCCCTGTGGCATCACCACGAGGGTCGTCGGTGCAATCGCCCGGGGCCCCTGTGCTTGAGCTGAGCCCCAGGCTCGGCGCGTGAAGTGGCTTGTGTCGAGCTTCAGCTGAAGGGCCTTGCGCCGCACACGTCGGTGATTCGTGCCGTTGACCTCAAGGCCGAGTACGCGCATGACGTCTGCGTAACTGCTGGCCCGCGGAACGGCTTCCCGCAACGTGTCCTCCGGGATCACGAGGCGTGCATTGCGGAAATGGGAAGTGTCGATCCCTTTTTTGCGCAGCATGCTCGCCAACGCGGAGCGCGACTGGCCGTCGTCACGTACTCCGAGGCTCCGTGCCACTCCTCGAACGCTCTCGGCGGAAGCGGCGGCCCTCTGCAGTTCCTCACCAGTGAACAGCAGGCCGAGTTGCGGACGGTTCATGCCGGGGAAGTGGCTGACGTCGATCCCTGCGGCTGCGATGCGGCGGCTTATGCGAGAGAGCGTGCCACTTGCTGGTGGCACTCCGAGCTTGGTGACGACCTCGCGCAGCGACGAGGAGGACGCAACAGCGGCGGCAATGGCTGCGTCCGGATACTTTCGCCACGGGCTGCGCTGATTGAAGTGGGCTGTGTCCAGCCCGTGCCTGGCTACCTTCTCTTGAAGCACACGCCGCTGGCCGCCGCTCTTCCTGAGCCCGAGCCGGCGCATCAGATCCGTCCAGTTCCTTGACTCGGCGACGGCGGTGGCGAGCCTTTCCCGTTCGTACGCATCAGACACGACGCCCCCTGGCGGAAGCCGAACTGGGTCCTTGGTGTCTGCCTTCCCGGGCAGTGTCGTACGGGTGCTCCCGCGCGTGTGGATTCACCGACATGCTCCCCTCCGCATCCGACCGCATGTTCGCGGCCTCGTACGGATCAACGAGCTGTTTATCGGAGAGCGGCGTCCGATATCCGAGAAAATGCGGAATGGCCTGCACCGCTTCAATCGCGGTTGAAGCGGTGCAGGCCATTTCGTCGGGGGTCGGATCTGGATCGGCCCCGGTGGGGTTCGGGGTGGTTCAGATGCCGAGGTCTTTGATGATCTTGGCCACGTGGCCGGTGGCCTTGACGTTGTAGAGGGCTCGTTCGACCTTGCCATCTTCGTCCACGACGATCGTGGAGCGGATGACGCCCGTCACCGTTTTGCCGTAGAGCTTCTTCTCGCCGAAGGCGCCGTAGGCCTCAAGGGTCTCCTTGGAGGGGTCGCCGACCAGGGTGACCTTGAGGTTCTCCTTCTCGCGGAACTTGGCGAGCTTCTCGGGCTTGTCGGGGGAGACGCCGATCACGTCGTATCCGGCGCCGGCGAGCAGGTCCAGGTTGTCGGTGAAGTCGCAGGCCTGCTTGGTGCAGCCGGGGGTGAGGGCGGCCGGGTAGAAGTAGACGATGACCTTGCGGCCCTTGTGGTCGGCGAGTGAGATCTCGTTGCCGTCGGCGTCGGGAAGGGTGAAGGCGGGGGCGGTGTCGCCGGGCTGGAGTCGCTCGCTCATGGTTCTCCTCAGTTGGACACGCGGGGTGTATGGGACCGAGCGTAATAGGGGTGCCGCCGGGTGCGTGGGCGGTCGAGCTGACAGACTGTCGACGAAGGTTTACCGGACGAGGACCACGGAGGCGGCGCGGTGTCGGATGCCAGGACCCCTGCGCAGATCGAGGCGGACATCATCAGCAGGCGTGAGCAGCTGGCGGTGGTGCTCGATGAGATCGGGGTGCGGGTGCACCCGAAGACGATCATGGGGGATGCGAAGGCCAAGGCCGCCGAGGCCGTGGACCGGACGGCGGGACGGGCCTTCGTCGCGGTGAACCGGACGGTGTCGGACGTGAAGGCGCGGTTCGTGTCCGAGGAGGGCTCCCCGCGTCTGGAGCGGGTGATTCCGGCGGCGTTGCTCGTGGTGGGTGTCGTGGGGCTGTTCGCGGTGTCGAAGCGGCGGCGGAAGAAGTGACGGAGCGGTCGGTGCACCCCGGAGGCGTGGGGAGCCGCGGTGGGCAGGTAGGTTGCGGGGCGTGAGCGAGAACACCGACGACAAGCTGCCCATCCGTATGCTGCACGACCGTGTGCTGGTCCGGTCCGATACACCGGAGGGCGAGCGGCGGTCCGGTGGCGGCATTCTGATTCCGGCGACGGCCGCGGTCGGCCGCCGCCTGGCCTGGGCCGTGGTCGTCGCGGTGGGCCAGAACGTGCGGACGGTGGAGCCGGGCGACCGGGTGCTGTACGACCCCGAGGACCGTGCGGAGGTCGAGGTGCGCGGTGTGGCGTACGTGCTGATGCGCGAGCGGGATCTGCACGCGGTGGCGGCGGACCGGTTCGAGGGGTCCATGGATTCCACCGGGTTGTATCTGTAGGCCGCCCGCGGCGGCGCTCGACGCAGGGCCTGGTGACCGTTGTCACCAGGCCCTTTACATGTTCTTTGCTACGGTTGAGTGATCCCGACGAGACGCGCCGTACCGGGCTCCGCAAAGACGACGCACCCCGTGTTGTTCGCGTTTCTGTCTCGTCGGAGGTGCCGTCATGGCCTGGGTTCTGCTCGTTGTCGCCGGTCTGCTGGAAGTGGCCTGGTCGATCGGGATGAAGTACACCGAGGGGTTCACACGGCTGTGGCCGAGTGTGTTCACGGGGCTGGGGATCGTGGTGAGCATGGTGTTGCTCTCGCATGCGGCGCGGACGCTGCCGATCGGCACGGCCTACGGCGTGTGGGTCGGTATCGGGGCGGCCGGTGCGGCGGTTCTCGGCATGGTGGTGCTGGGTGAGCCGGTGACCGCCGCCCGGATCTTCTTCGTCTGTCTGCTGCTGGTGGCCGTCGTGGGCCTGAAGGCGACCGCGGGTCACTGAAGCGGTACCGGGGTGCCCTGCGGCGCTGCGGGCGCCGGGGGTGCCTGCGGGGCCGGGGTGCCTCGGGCGCCCGGGAGGAAGTCGTAGCGGTCCTCGTCTTCGCCGTAGTTCCTGCCGCCGTCCTCCGGTCCGCCGCCCGGCGGGAAACCCGTGTCCGTGCCGCCGGTGTCGGGTTCGCTGCTCCCGGGGGTCGGCGGGCTGCTGGGCGGGGTGCTCGCGGGGCTGCTGGGAGGGGCGCTGAAGGGGGGCTCGGACGGGCTCCCGGTCCCGGCGGGGCTGCTGCTCTGCCCGGTGGGCGGGAGGGTTTCCTCGGCGCCCTTTTCGACGGTGAGGTCGAAGCCCTTGACCGTGGTGCCGCGCAGCGCTGCCTCGGTGTACTGGGCCCAGGTCTGGGCGGGTGCGCCGCCGCCGTTGATGCGGGCCAGCCCGAGTGCTCCGTAGAGCGGTTTCTGTACGCCGGTCTCGGGGTCCTGGCCCATGACGGCGATGACGGTGGTGAGGTCGGGGGTGTAGCCGGCGAACCAGGCCGCCCTGTCCTCCTCGGCGGTGCCGGTCTTGCCCGCGGCGGGGCGCCCCGCGGCCTGCGCGGCAGTGGCGGTGCCGCCCTCGACGACGCTCTGGAGGACGGCGGTGGTGGTGTCGGCGGCCTCGCGGCTGACGGCCTGCCGGGTGCTCCTGCCGGGGAGTTCCAGCTCCACGCCGTCCTTGCTGACCTTGTCGACGAGGGTGTACGCGCCGTGCCTGCCGTGGTTGGCGAGGGTGGCGTACGCCTCGGCCATGTCGAGGACGCTGGCGGTGGCGACACCGAGCGCCACGGACGGGGTCGGGGTGAGGTCGGGGGTGTCCGCGGGGATGCCGAGACTGATGGCGGTCTGCTTGACCCTCTCCGGGCCGACGTCCTCGGCCATCTGGGCGTAGACGGCGTTGACGGACTTGTCGGTGGCGGCGCGGACGGTGATGGGTCCGTAGCTGACGTCGTCCTCGTTGGCGGGGGCGTATCCGGTGGGTCCGCCGGGGCCCTGGACCATGCGTTTGTTGGTGCCGTCGTACACGGTGTTGGGGGTGATGCGCCGCCCGTCCTGGGTGGTGGATCCATTGGCGACGGCGGAGGTGAAGACGAACGGCTTGAAGGTGGAGCCGACCTGGTAGTCGCGGCGGGTCGCGTTGTTCACGTACTGCCTGGTGTAGTCGACGCCGCCGTACATGGCGACGACCCGGCCGGTCTTCGAGTCGACGGAGGCGCCGCCGACGCGGACGTTGCGGTCGGCCGTACGCTCGCTGCTCGTCTTGGACATGACGTTGTCGTCGACGGCCTTGACGAGCGCGTTCTGTTTCTTCTTCTCCAGTGTGGTGGTGATCCGGTAGCCGCCGGTGGCCAGGGTGTTCTCGTCGATGACCTTGTTGCTGGTGAGGTAGTCCTCGACGGCCTGGACGATGTAGCCGCGTTGTCCGGAGAGCCCGGTGGAGGACTTGACCTTGCCGGGTACGGGGAAGGTCATGGCGGCGCGTTCGGCGGGGCCGAGCCACTTCTCCTTGACCATGCCGTCGAGTACGTAGTTCCAGCG
Source organism: Streptomyces sp. NBC_01217 (assembly GCF_035994185.1). Lineage (NCBI taxonomy): Bacteria > Bacillati > Actinomycetota > Actinomycetes > Kitasatosporales > Streptomycetaceae > Streptomyces > Streptomyces sp. NBC_01217. The sequence goes on along the minus strand of NZ_CP108538.1, from coordinate 3,347,025 downwards.
GGCGAGGGCCGCGGGCTTGTTCTGGGGGTGGACGACGACGTCGTACGCGCTGGGGGCGTTGAGCAGGGAGGCGAGGTAGGCGCCCTCGGCGGTGGTGATGTCGCCGACGTCCTTGCCGTAGTAGGCCTGCGCGGCGGCCTGGATGCCGTAGGCGTTGCGGCCGAAGTAACTGGTGTTGAGGTAGCCCTCGAAGATCTGGTTCTTGGACTCCTCGCGGTTGAGTTTGACCGCGATGAAGAACTCCTTGATCTTGCGGATGACGGTCTGTTCCTGGCCGAGGTAGTAGTTCTTGACGTACTGCTGGGTGATGGTGGAGCCGCCCTGTCTGCCCTTGCCGGTGAGGGTGTTCCAGGCGGCGCGGGTCATGGCTTTGAGGTCGACGGCCCGTTCGGAGTAGAAGTCGCGGTCCTCGGCGGCGAGGACGGCGTGCTGGACGGTGAGCGGGACCTGGGCGAGTCTGACGTTCTCCCGGTTGACATCGCCGGAGCGGGCGATGACGCTGCCGTCCTTGTAGAGGTAGACGTTGGACTGCGCGGTGGCGCTGGCGTTGGCGGGCGGGATGTCGACGACTTCGTATCCGGCGATGAAGCCGCCGATCAGCAGCAGGGCGACGACGAGTACGGTGCCGAGGGCCATCCGCCAGGTGGGGACGGCGCGGCGCCAGCCGGTGCGCTTGGGGCGTTTGGGGCTCCTGGAGCCCGTGGGCTGCTTCCCCGTGCCGGCGTTGCCGCCCTGTTCCGCGCCGACGTTGCCGTTGTCTCTGCCGTGGGCGGACGGGTCCCTGGGGGGCCAGCCATGGGGTTCGTGCTCCCCGCTCGGCTGCTGTGGCTCGTCGCTCATGTCCGTGCAGACTCCTCGGCCGCGGTCAGTTCCCCCATAGTGCCCTTTTCTGCGGAATAAGCCCCGGATCGACCCCCGAAAAGCGGTCGCGGCGATCGTCTGCGCTGGGCTAAGGTCGTGCGCTTTGGTGTCCAACGCCGGTGGGCACCCGGGCGATGGGGGTGGATGCGGTGCGGCTGTACGCGGTGGTGGCGGCGGGAGGGTTCCGGCGCTATGCCACTTACCGGACCGCGACGGCGGCGGGGGTGTTCACCAACACCGTCTTCGGCTTCATCATGGCGTACACCTATACGGCGCTGTGGGACGAGCGCCCGCAACTCGGCGGCTACGACATGTCCCAGGCGCTCACCTACGTATGGCTGGGCCAGGCGCTGCTGATGACCTGCGCCATGATGGGCGGCGGCTTCGAGGACGAACTGATCGAGCGGATCCGTACCGGCGATGTCGCGGTCGATCTCTACCGGCCCGCTGACCTCCAACTGTGGTGGATGGCAGGCGACTTGGGCCGGGCCGCCTTCCATCTGCTGGGCCGGGGCATCGTACCGATGCTGCTGGGCTCGCTCGCCTTCGATCTGGCGCTGCCCGCCTCGCCGGGGATCTGGCTGGCCTTCCTCGTCTCGGTGGCGCTCGGTGTCCTGGTCAGTTTCGCGATCCGCTATCTGGTGGCGCTCTCCGCGTTCTGGCTGCTGGACGGGGCGGGGGTGGCGCAGATGACCTCCCTGGCCGGGATGTTCTTCTCCGGGATGCTGCTGCCGCTGACGTTGTTCCCCGGGGTGCTGGGCGATGTGGCGCGGGTGCTGCCGTGGTCCTCGCTGCTCCAGGTGCCGGCGGATGTGCTGCTCGGCAAGAGCACGGGGTGGGGGCTGGTGGAGGCATACGCCTTCCAGGGCGGCTGGGCGCTCACGCTGCTGCTGGTGGGGCGCTCGGTGCAGTCGGTGGCGACGAGGAGGGTGGTGGTTCAGGGTGGCTGAGACGGCCGGTGCGGTGGAAGCGGCGGAGGTGGCCGGGGCGGCGGCGGACGTGCCCGCGGTGGTGTTCGTCGAGCGGTCGCGGTTCGTCGAGGGGGTCCGGGCATACGGGCTGATCGCGGCGATGTGGCTGCGCTCGACGATGGCGTACCGCGCCTCGTTCGCGATGACGGCGTTCGGGAACTTCGCGGTGACCGCCTTCGACTTCGTCGCGATCCTGCTGATGTTCCAGCACGTGGACGCGCTGGGCGGTTACACGCTGCCGGAGATCGCGCTGCTGTACGGGGCCTCGGGCACCGCGTTCGGTCTCGCGGATCTGGTGATGGGCTCGATGGACCGGCTGGGGCGGCGGGTGCGCGACGGCACGCTGGACACGCTGCTGGTGCGGCCGGCGCCGGTGCTGGCCCAGGTCGCCGCGGACCGGTTCGCGCTGCGCAGGATGGGGCGGATCACCCAGGGGGCGCTGGTTCTCGGGTACGCGCTGGTGACGCTGGACATCGACTGGACCCCGCTGAAGGCGGCGATGATCGTGCTGATGCTGCTGAGCGGGGCGGCGATCTTCGCGGCGGTGTTCGTGGCCGGGGCGGCGTTCCAGTTCGTCGCGCAGGACGCCTCCGAGGTGCAGAACTCCTTCACGTACGGAGGGAACACGCTGCTCCAGTACCCGCCGTCGATCTTCGGGAAGGACCTGGTGCGCGGGGTCACGTTCGTGGTGCCGCTGGCCTTCGTGAACTGGCTGCCCGCGCTGTACGTCCTGGGCCGGGACTATCCGCTGGACCTGCCGGAGTGGGTGGCGTTCCTGCCCCCGGTGGTGGCGGGGCTGTGCTGGCTGCTCGCGGGCCTGGCCTGGCGCCGGGGCCTGCGCGCGTACCGCAGCACGGGAAGCTGACGGAAACACGGAACATTGAGCACCGAGCACCGAACACCGAGCAGGGCGAGGGCATCGGACATGAACGCAGAAACCGACACCGACTTCATCGAACTCGACCACGTCGAAAAGGTCTTCGACGTGCGCCGCAAGACCGGCTTCATGCGCGCTGAACGCCGTCAGGTGCGGGCGGTCGACTCCATCAGCTTCCGCGTCGCGCGCGGCGAGATGGTCGGCTACATCGGCCCGAACGGCGCCGGGAAGTCGACCACGATCAAGATGCTGACCGGCATCCTCACCCCGAGCGGCGGCCGGCTGCGGGTGGCGGGCATCGACCCTTCCAGGGAGCGTACGAGGCTGGCGCACCGGATCGGTGTGGTGTTCGGCCAGCGCACCACGCTCTGGTGGGACCTGCCGTTGCGTGACTCGTACCGGCTGATGCACCGGATGTACCGGATTCCCGATGCCCGCTACCGGGAGAATCTGGACCGCTGTGTCGAACTCCTCGATCTGGCCGAGCTGTTGGACGTCCCCGTGCGGCAGCTGTCGTTGGGGCAGCGGATGCGCGGAGACATCGCGGCGGCGCTGCTGCACGATCCCGAGGTGCTGTACCTGGACGAGCCGACGATCGGCCTGGACGTCGTCTCCAAGGCCAAAGTCCGGGGATTCCTGAGGGACTTGAATGCCGAACGCGGCACGACCGTGCTGCTCACCACGCACGATCTGACCGATATCGAGCAGCTCTGCAAGCGCGTGATGGTGATCGACCACGGCCGTCTGATGTACGACGGGGCGCTCGCCGGACTGCATGAGGTGGGCGAGAGCGAGCGGATGCTGGTGGTCGATCTTGAGCGTCAACTCCCGCCGATCCGGCTTGAGTCGGCTTCGGTCCGTACAGTGAAGGTGGAGGGGCCGCGTCAGTGGCTGGCCTTCCCGTCCTCGGAGTCGGCGGCGCCGCTGGTCGCCAGGATCGCCGCGGACTATCCGCTGGTCGACCTCTCGGTGCGGGAGCCGGACATCGAGGCCGTGATCGCGAAGATGTACGCGTCGGCCGGCGGGTGACCGTTGGACCAGTGGATCGGTGACGGGAGCGTACACGTTCAATAGGCTGCGCGGTATGACAAGTGACCTTCCGGAAATGCGTGCTTCGGACGCCGAGCGTGAGCGTGTCGCCGAGATCCTGCGCGAGGCGGTGGCCGAGGGCCGGCTGGAGATGGAGGAGTTCGAGCAGCGGCTCGAAGCGGCCTACAAGGCGCGTACGCATGGGGAGTTGGCACCGATCGTCCGCGATCTCCCGGCGCCGGGCACCCAGTTGTCCCCGTTGTCCCCGGCAGGTTCCGCCCCCGCCCCCGCGGTGGCCGGTTCGGCGGTGCGCTGGGCCGACCGTGTCGGCAAGCCCGCCACGTCGGGCGGTGCGTTCGCGTTCTGGGGCGGGTTCGGCCGCCGGGGTAACTGGACAGTGGCCCGGAAGTTCACCGCGTTCGCGATGTGGGGCGGCGGCGAGATCGATCTGCGCGAGGCGAACTTCGAGGACCGCGAGGTGGTCATCCGCTGCTTCACGATCATGGGCGGCATGCACGTGACGGTCCCGCCCGAGCTGAATGTCGAGGTCAGGGGCATCGGCATCATGGGCGGCTTCGGGGAGCACTCGAAGGACGAGGGCGTTCCCTCACCGGATGCCCCGCGGGTACGGATCACCGGGTTCGCGCTGATGGGCGGCGTCGGGGTGGAGCGCAAGCGGAGCAGAGCGGAGAAGCAGCGGCTGAAGGGCGCGGCGCGGGAGCGGGAGCTGGACCGTGAGCGCGAGCGGGGGCGGCTGGAGAAGGGCGAGGGGCGCGCCGGCTAGGGCTCTTCCGAGCACACCGCCTCCGCCGCTGCCGGGCGGGCCCCGAACCGTCCCCCGGCCCCGTCCCGCCGTCAGAGCCGGTCCGAGACCGGTCCGTGGTGTTCCAGGGCCGCCGGGTCCACCAGTGAGCCCAGCCGCTGGTAGCCCGTGTCGTTCAGGTGGAGGTGGTCGCCGCAGTCGTAGGCGGGCAGGAGGCGGGCCGGGTGGTACGGGTCGCGGGCCGCCCTGTCGAAGTCGATGACCGAGTCGAAGACCCCGCCCGCCCTGATCAGCTCGTTGACCCGTTCCCGTACGGCCTCCTGTGCGGGTGTCCAGGAGCGGTACCCCTCGTACGGCATCAGGGTCGCCCCGACGGCCCGCAGTCCGCGGGCGTGGGCGCGGTGGGTCATGGACCGCAGAGCGTCCGTGATGCGCCGCGGGTCGGTCTCCTGCGGGAACTGCTGTACGTCGTTGATGCCGAGCGCGATGACGACCGTCCTCACCCCGGCGACGCCCAGTACGTCGCGGTCGAAGCGGGCGCTCGCCCGTACGCCGCCTCCGTCGCGCAGGATGCGGTTGCCCGAGATCCCCGCGTTGGCCACCCCGTACCGGCCGCGCAGCCGGTCGGCGAGCACGTCGGGCCAGCGGCTGTTCGCGTCGACGGTGGAGCAGGTGCCCGCGGTGAGCGAGTCGCCGATCACCGCGATCGTTCCGGCGACGGTGGCGGCTGCGCTCTCGTTGCGTACGTCTACGGCGGTGAGGTAGCGCCAGCTGGTCGTGCTCCAGGTGCCGTGCTCGTCCTCCACGTACGACGTCTGGTGGGAGCCGGGGTGGACGGTGACGGGGCCCTCGGCGGTGGGGGTGCGCAGGGTGACGACGAGATCGGCGTCGGCGGCGACCGGGAGGAGCACCGGGTCGCTGACGATCCGCCCGCCCGCGGCGACGGTCGCGGTCCCGGCGCCCCGGAAGGTCACCGGGCGGGTGTTCACCGTGGCGTGGTCGATGACCAGCGGGTGCGTACCGAAGAGGTTGGAGAGGGTGATGCGGGCGGCGTCGCCACCGATGCTGGTGTGCACGACGTTACGGATGGTGCGCCGGGTCAGGTCGCTGCCGCGGTACGTGTCGCTCACCCCGGCGACGGGAGCCGCCGCCCAGGTGGCGGTCCACAGGCCGGTGGAGTGCGCCGGTGCGGCGGGAGTACGGGCCACGGACCGTTGCTCGGGCACGGCGATCCGCTCCGGCCGGGCGCCGGGGCCGGAGAACAGCAGGGAGCCGGCGAACGCCACACCGGCGGCGAGCGCGGCGGTGCCCGCCACGAGGGTGATGAGCAGGGCGTACCCCTGGCGCCTGGGCATGGGCGGTGTGTCTCCTCGTGGTTATCGGACTGATCCCATGATGGGGCAAGGTGTCGGGAACTCGACGTGCGGCCCGGGAGTAGGTCAGGTAGGGACAATGCGTACGGGGCACCGGGGGCGATGCGTACGCGGACGGGTGGAGCGGATGGAACGGATCGATGGGACCGGACCCGGGGAACAGGGTGCGGGACAGCCGGGGCATGCCCGGGAGCAGGTGGCGGGCGTGCCCCGTCCCGCGCCGGGCGTCCGCCCGGCCCCCCTCGCCTCGTTCGCGTACACCGCGGCCGACGAGGAGAAGCGTCGCGGCGTACGCCGGATGAAGACCACGGCCACGGGCCTCCTTCTGCTGGTCGCGCTCGTGTACGTCCTCGCCACCTGGGCGAAGAACGCGGGTGTGGGCGGCTGGCCGGGCTTCGTCGCCGCGGCCGCCGAGGCGGGGATGGTGGGTGCGCTGGCCGACTGGTTCGCCGTCACGGCGCTGTTCAAGCGTCCGCTCGGCCTGCCGATCCCGCACACCGCCATCATCCCCACCAAGAAGGACCAGCTCGGAGCCTCCCTGGGTTCCTTCGTCGGCGAGAATTTTCTCTCCGGCGATGTCGTGCGCAGCCGGATCCACGCCCTCGAAATCGGCGGCAGGCTCGGTGCCTGGCTGGCCGAACCGGAGCACGCCGACCGGGTCACCGCCGAGCTGTCGACCGCGCTGCGCGGCGCGCTGACGGTGCTCCGGGACTCCGATGTGCAGGCCGTGGTGGCCGAGGCGATCACCCGGCGGGCCAACGCGGCGGAGATCGCCCCCGGGCTCGGCAAGATGCTGGAGAAGATCGTCGCCGACGGCGGCCACCGCAGGGTGGTGGACCTGATCTGTGTGCGCGCCCACGACTGGCTGGTGCTGCACGGCGATTCGGTGATGGACGCGGTGCAGGGCGGGGCGCCGGGCTGGACGCCGCGGTTCGTCGACAAGCGGGTGGGCGAGCGGGTCTACAAGGAACTGCTGCGCTTCATCACCGAGATGCGGGACATGCCGGGGCACCCGGCGCGCGGTGCGATCGACACGTTCCTGACGGACTTCGCGGCCGACCTCCAGACGGACTCGGACACCCGGGCGCGGGCGGAGCGGCTGAAGTCGGAGATCCTGGGGCGCGGCGAGGTCCAGGACGTCATCGCGTCGGCCTGGTCGTCGGTGCGCACGATGATGCTCGCTGCGGCGGAGGACGAGCAGAGCGAACTACGGCTGCGGGCGCGGGCCTCACTGCTGACCTTCGGCGCGCGGCTCGCGACGGACGGGCGGATGCAGACCAAGCTGGAGGGCTGGCTGGAGGACGCGGCGGTCCATGTCGTCACGAGGTACCGCGCGGAGATCACCTCGCTGATCAGTGACACGGTCGCGAGCTGGGACGCGGACCAGACGTCGAAGAAGATCGAGGCACACATCGGCCGTGACCTGCAGTTCATCCGGATCAACGGCACGGTGGTGGGCGCGCTGGCGGGGCTGCTGATCTATACGGTGTCGCGGGCGTTCGGCGCGTAACGCCACCGCTCCGAGAGGGGCTCCGGGTGCGCACCCGTCCTGTCGTACGGATACGCACCCGGCTTACGCGGGGGAGTGCCCTTGAATACGGCCCGGCTCCCGCCCGCGTTCAACGCGTCCGGAAAATCATCACCGGCTGTCTGCCGGCCGGTCTCAGACGGCCCGGCGGGTGACCGCCCACGACGCGGCGGCCACGCCGCCCGCCACGGCGAAGACCGCGGGCCAGGCGCCGACCTTCTTGGCCAGCGGGTGCGAACCGGCGAACGCGGCGACATACGCCGTGCTCAGCCCGACGGCCGCGCGCGGCCCGGCCTGCCGGTTCCACTCGTACGCGGCGACGGTGCCCGCGGCGGCCAGCGCGACCCCGCCCAGCGGCCGCTTCCCGGTCCACCGCGCGACGGCGTATCCGCCGACCAGCCCGCCCGCCGCCACCGCCGCTGCCGGAACCTTCGCCATCGCAGCCACCTTCGCCTTCTTGTTCCTTGTCGTCCGGACTCGACTCGTTCTTGTCCGGGGCGTCCGGACTCGACTCGCAGCCCGGGGCTTCGAGGCTAACGCGGTGTGCGGTCCTCCTGTCGCCGAGGGGGTGCACAGCCGTTTACCCTGAGGGGTGAACGCGCGTGCACCCCTGCGCGAGCCACCTGCCGCCGAGCACCGTACGGAGACCCATGCCCGCGGACATACCCGCCCCGACCGCCACCGCTGCCACGGACAGGGCCCCGCACCCCCGCTTCGCCGTCGGCGTGCTGGCCTTCTGTGGTGTGGTGGTCGCGGTCATGCAGACCATTGTCGTACCGTTGCTCCCGCACATCCCGGCCCTCACCGGCGCCACCCCGGCCGCCGCCAGCTGGCTGGTCACCGTCACCCTGCTCACCGGCGCCGTCTTCACGCCCGTCCTGGGCCGGGTCGGTGACATGTACGGCAAACGGCGGGTGCTCGTCGCCTCGCTCGGGGTGCTGGTGATGGGCTCGGTCCTGTGCGCGGTCAGCTCCCACATCGGGGTACTGATCGCGGGCCGCGCCCTGCAAGGGGCGGCGCTCGCCGTCGCACCGCTGGGCATCAGCATCCTGCGCGACGAACTCCCGCCCGAGCGGGTGCTGTCCGCCGTGGCGCTGATGAGCTCGACGCTCGGCATCGGCGCGGCGATCGGGCTGCCGGTCGCGGCGCTCGTCGTCGAGAACTTCGACTGGCACACGATGTTCTGGGTCTCGGGCGCGGTCGGTGTCATCGACATCGTGCTGGTGCTGTGGTTCGTACCGGAATCCCCGCTCCGCACCCGCGGCCGTTTCGACGCCGTCGGTGCGCTGGGTCTGTCCGGGGCCCTGGTCTGTCTGCTGCTCGCGGTCACCCAGGGCGCCGACTGGGGCTGGACGTCGACCCGGACGGTCGGACTGCTGGTGGCCGCCCTCGTCGTGGCGCTGGTCTGGGGCGCGTACGAGCTGCGCGTCCCGACCCCCATGGTCGACCTGCGGGTCTCGGCCCGCCCGGCCATCCTGTTCACCAATGTCGCCGCCCTGCTGATCGGCTTCGCCTTCTACGCGAACTCGCTGGTCACCGCCCAGATGGTGCAGGAGCCGAAGTCGACGGGTTACGGGCCCGGCGCCTCGATCGTCGTCAGCGGGCTGTGTCTGCTGCCGGGCGGCGTGATGATGGTGGCGCTGTCGCCGGTCTCGGCGCGGATCTCCGCGAAGTACGGTCCGAAGGTCAGCCTGGCGCTGGCGGCGGGGGTGATCGCGGCCGGATACGTGGTGCGGTACTTCACCAGCCACAGCCTCTGGCTGATCATCGCCGGTGCGACCGTCGTCGCCTCCGGCACGGCCATCGCGTACTCGGCGCTGCCCGCGCTGGTCATGCGCGGCGTCCCGGTCAGCGAGACGGGCGCGGCCAACGGCCTCAACACCCTGATGCGGTCGATCGGGCAGGCCTTTTGCAGTGCGACGGTGGCCGCGGTCCTCGCCAACCTCACGTTCCTGGTGGGCGGCCGGACGGCCCCGACGCTCCACGCCTACCAGGTGGTCTTCCTGATCGCGGCGGGCGCGGCGCTCGCGGCGCTGCTGGTCACGCTGTGCCTGCCGGGCAGCCGTACACCCGCGACGGGTACGGTCGAAGAGAGCCGCGACACCCCGGGCGACCGGAAGGACGGTGTGCGGACGATGCCGATCCAGGAGAGCGCATGATCAGCGGCCGGGCCACCGTGCCGGCGCCGGGTGCCGTGGACGCGGCCGGCAGCGGCCGGGACGCGATCCTGCGCGCCGCCCGCCGGGCGTTCACCCAGCGCCCGTACGCCGAGGTGACCATCAGGGGGATCGCGGCGGATGCCGGAGTGAGCGCGTCCCTGGTCGTCAAGCACTTCGGCCGCAAGGAGGAGCTCTTCAACACCGTCGCCGACTTCGGCCCGGCGGCCGCCGAACTCTTCGACGCCCCGCTCGGCACGCTCGGCCGCCACATGGTGGTGACGCTGGTGAACCGCCGCCGGGAGCTGCAGTCCGACCCGCTGCTGCGGGTCGTCTTCTCGCTCGGCAACCGCGACGAACGCTCCCTGCTGCGCGACCGCTTCCACGAACAGGTCACCGATGCCCTGGCGGCCCGCCTCACCGGCCCCGAACGCACCCTGCGCGCCGAACTGATCGCCGGCCACCTCCTCGGCCTCGGCGCCACCCTCAGCCTCCACCGCGAGGGCGCGGGCGCCGAGGCCACCCCCGAACACCTCGCGGACCTGTACGCACCCGCGTTGCAGACCTTGATCACGGGGTGACGGATCCGCGTAGCCGGACCGGGATGTATGGTCTGGGCCAACCAAACGAGGGGGGGCCTCATGTTCATCCGTAGCAACGCGCGTGGCGCTGCGACAGCCGTGGCCGCGGCAGCGGTTCTCGGCGCGTTCCTGGTGGGCTGCACCGGCCCCACCACCTCTCAGGGGCCGGGTGACGACGTTCCCTACGTGGCACCGTCCGCCAACGAGGCCGCCGCGTCCAAGGCGGCCGACGCCGCCGCCGCGGCGAGGAGCGCCTCGGACGAGGCGAGCGCGAACGCGGAAGCGGAAGCGGCGGCCGAGGCCGCCGCGAACAGGCCGGTGGCCGTGCGCGACGCCTTCGCCGGCCTCCAGGCCACCCTGAACGACAACTGCACCCCGGGATCGCCGAACTGCGCCTACTTCCTGGGCCGGGTCAACGACGAACTGGCCGGCCTGGACAAGTCCATGAAGGCGGACGCCCAGGGGCCCGGCCACTTCAGGGAACCGCTGGCCTGGATCAGCACCCTGCGCAAGACGCTGGACGGCGACACCTCCACGGAGAACCTGGAGATGCATCGCTCCGAACTGCTGGGCACCCGCGACCGCATCAACACCTGGATGCAGGGCCACCCGGAGGACTACCGCTGACGGTTCGAGGCCGTACGCATCTACTGCATTCCAAGGTCCTCGCACGAGAGAGGGGCCGCCCCCGGGACGGCCCCTCTCGGTCTGTGCGGTGGTGCGGCGGGATCAGTGGAAGATGACGGAACGCAGCTTCAGCCGCTCGGAGGCGTGGCCGCCGTCCGGCCGCAGGACGAAGATGTCGCCCTCGCAGTCGGCCTCCGAGAACACGACGGCCGTCGAGTCCGTGTAGTTGCGCGGGGAGTGAGCGGGGCTCGACGAACCGGGATCCGCGACCTCGGGCAGGTTGATGCAGCTCCTGCTCGGCGGGTCGGACAGGATGCCGACCTGCGGGGAGCCGTCGAGACCGCTGAACGTGTACCTGAACTCGCCCCAGGCCGCATTGGCGGAGGTCGGCACAGTCACGATGAGCGCGAGTGCGCCGAAGGCGGCAGCGACGGTGGAACGAAGACGCATGGCGGGCACTCCTTGTGCGGGAAAGATCGAAGCGCACCAAGTCTGTGCCGCTGACCTGCGGTTACGGTCGGATGCGAGGGTCCGTCACCCGGAAGAGAGCTGCCGAATCGGTTCTGCCGACGGCCATATGGGTCATGCGCTTCACTCGCGGGCTCGGGCCAGGCTTCGGCGTTCCCTGCCGGTCGCTGCGCCGGTCACTTCTTGCGGCCGTCCCAGGGAGAACCGAACCAGCCGTCGAAGGACCGCAGCAGGGCCAGCAGAGCCGCCCCCAGCCGCCAGTCCGATTCGGGTGCGTGCAGCTGCAGCCGGTCCCCGAACGGTCTGAAGTCCAGGAGCAGTCGGCCACCCGCGCGCCACCGGATGCGCCGGGGGGCGCGGGGCAGGTCGCTTGCGTTGAACACGGCGATGAGCAACGCGAATGGCAGCAGAGGGGACAGCGGCCAGCACACGAGCCACCAGAACATCCGGCCCTTGTAACCCACCGCTTCAGGGAGGCCGGGCTGTGCCACCGTCCAGCGGGTTCGTACACCCCTGCCTCTGAGCGCCTTCTCGCGTACGAGAGTGCCGATGACCTCGCCGTGCGCGCCGAGCACCTGATACGTCGCCACCCCGTTGTGTGCCGACTGAGTCACCACGGTGGCCACCCGGCTGCCACGGTGTTCGTCGGCCCACAGGACGAACGAGCGGGCACCGGTCTTGTGCGCCGCGAGGTAGGCGGGTATGCCGCCGGGCGGGAGTTCGCGCTCCACATACGCGACAGCCCGGGGCGGCCCTGATCCGTCGGTGAAATCGACCACGTTCCTGACAATTGGAGGGGCGCCCTCTGCCTCCATGTCACTGAGCCTCGCCGGAGGAATCCTCATGGTCAGATCGGCTGTCACTCTGCATGCTCCTTCGTGCTGTGTCCTGTGAACGTGGGGAAGGCGGCCCCGTCGGCACCGCCCTGCGACCAGAGGTCAGGCGCCGTTCGTGGTGATGACCCGGACGGCGGCGGCGCCCAGGCCCGGTGCCGCTCTCCGTGCGAGTTCGAGGGCATCGGCCTGATCCGCCGCGTCCGCCACGGTGATGCTCACGTAGTCGGATCGCAGAGCCGCGTAGACGACCGGGTGCTCAGCGACCACCGCCTCGTACGCGGCGGTCGCCTCGGTCGGGAGGGCGCCGTTGACGTCGGACTGGACGGAGATGCCGGGCCGCACATCACGCCCCGTGGAGACCACGACCGATGTCACATCCGATGGCGGCCGGTGCCGGCCGCCCTTGCCGACCAGGTCGTCGAACACCGCCATGGCGCCGGCGGAGTCGACTGCGGTGACCTCGGACTTCCAGCGGTGGACCTTCTTCCAGGTCGAACCACTGATATCGCCGTCCACCACCCGTTCGTCGGCCGTCAGCGACCGCCACAGTGCCACGACTTCGCGGGCACGCGTCTCGTCCGCGTCAACGGTGATGGTGATGCCGTCCGCCGTGATCCGGCCGGTGACCGAGTCGTTGCGCGCGACGTACTCCCTCAACTCGTCCGCTCGCTCGGCCACGCGGTCGGGCGGGGTACCGTCCTTGAGGACGAGCACCCCGGTCGCGGTTCCGCTGAAGGGCAGGGTGTTGTTCTTGGTGGTGCGGACCTGTTCGACGTCCGACGTGCCGGCCCAGTCCTTCTCGAAATCCGCAGCGAGTGCTGTGCCCTCGTCGATGGCGCAGCCGCTCAGCAGGGGCAGGGCCAGTGCGAACGCGATGATCGGTATCGGCCACCGCGAGGCGTTGCTTCTCACTGCCGTCTCCTTGAAAGCGGGTGTGAGCAGGCGGAAGCGGATCGGCCTCTGGGCCTGGCCTGCAGTAGTCATGACAGCCGTAGCTTACGGCGCTGTTCGCTGACGGGAAGCAGGTTTGCCTTACCTCACGGCTGGCATCCACCAGCTGACAGCAGGCATCCGACGGTCCGGGCAACACCGTGACGGCGCACGAACTCGCTTCGGCCGTCTTCGCTCACGCCTTAGTGTGGCGCGGTGATGACACAGATGATCGTGCTCAACGGTGGTTCCAGCTCGGGGAAGTCGGGGATCGCCCGGTGCCTCCAGGCGGTTCTGCCGGACCCCTGGCTGACCTTCGGGACGGACACGCTGGTCGATGCGATGCCCGCCGCCATGCGCGCGTCGGACGCGGGCATCGAGTTCGCTCCGGACGGAGAGGTGGTCGTCGGCCCCGAGTTCCGTACGTTGGAGGCGGCGTGGATCGAGGGTGTCGCCGCGATGGCCCGCGCGGGGGCCCGGGTCATCGTCGACGAGGTCTTCCTCGGCGGGCCGGCGTCCCAGCAACGATGGCAGAAGGCGCTCGACGGAGTGCGGGTGTTGTGGGTCGGTGTCCGCTGCGAGAGTGCGGCCGCCGCGGCCCGTGAGGTCGCGCGCGGCGACCGGGTCGTGGGGATGGCGGCATCACAGGCGGACCTGGTCCACCGGGGCGTGTTCTACGACCTGGAGGTGGACACGACGCGGAGCGAGTCCATGGAGTGCGCGCGGACCATTGCCGCGCACGTCGAGTGATCTCGTTGGGTTTGCTGTGCTGTTGCTGTGACCCGCGGCGCGCACCGAAAGCGCCTTCGCCCCCGTTACGGCCACAGGGCCGTGACGGGGGCGTGTGCGAGGGGAGACGTCAGTTGGCGGGGGCCTGGTAGAGGCCCCGGCCGGCGCGGTGGGCCCGGGAGGTGGCGACGAGCCGGTCGAGGGTGCTGCGCACGGTGTTGATGCCGTTGGGGCTGAGCTCACGCCCCAGGGCCTCCGTGACCTGACGGGCGCGGACGGGGGTGTTGCCGAACGACGCCAGCACCTTCATGGCCATCTCGGTGAGGCTGGCACTGTCGTCGACGACGGGCGTGGCAGGTGCGGCCTTCTTCGTCGCCCTGGCCTTCGCGGGCTTGGCGTCCTTGGTGTCCTTTGCGTCCTTCGTGTCCTTGGCGGGCGCGGCGGCCTTGTCGGCCTTCACGGCAACGGCCTTCTTGGCCTGCCCGCGCTCGCTCTTCGGCTTGGCTGCAGCCGGCTTGCCGCCCTTGGGCGCGGACGCCTTGCGGGCGGCGCGACGCGCGGGGGCGGCCGCTGCCGGGGCGGCGGAGTCGACGATGGACTCCTGCGCCTGCTGCGGAATCCGGAGAGCGACACCGCTCTCCGCCTCGGGCTCGGCCTTCACCTCGGCCACTGCCTTGACGTCCTCGTCCTTCTCCTCTGCCTTCGCCTCGGTGTTCGCGGAGGGAACGGAAGAAGTGGACAGGACCCGCAGCGCTGTCAGAGCGGTACGCACCGACTCCAGGCGCTCCGTGACAGTCGCGAGTTCCTTCCCCAGGGCCTGCTGCTGCCCTTCCAGGCGCGGAAGTTCCGCCTCCAGCAAGGCAGTTGTTGCGTCGATGGTGCCGAGTGCGGTGGTCTCGGAGGTCATGTTGTCGCCCTTCTGTCCCGGCCGACCGTTGGTGACCGATTGTTGCAGGGTAAGGGGCGTTGTGTTGTGGCCGGAAATCGACCTTCGATGCGAACTGTCGAGAAGGCACCTTCAACACGGACCGCCAGTGTCCTGAACCCCCCTGCCGCGTGTCCCGGAATTCGCGTGATCGACACTCATTTGGCCGCACAAACTGCGGTGGCCGCCGCGCGAGGCGCCACCGCAGACTGTCGTGCTGTCAGCCGACGGGGACCAATGTGAGGTAGGCCAGCCCGAGCACTTCCCGGTAGCCCTTCAGCCAGCTCGCCCGGTGCCGGTCCACTCGCTCCCGTGTTTCGTCGGCCAGCGGGTGATCGTGATGGGCGGCCAGCCACTCCTCCACGTCGGACTGGTAGCCGGACTCGAACTCCTCCCATTCGTCGTTGTTGGCCGTCTCGATCCAGGCGGGGCGGAACCCGCACTCGACGGCGAGATCGACGAGTCCGGACAGGTCGGGGAACTCGTCGGCGCGGGCGTCCGGCCACATCGCGTCGAGTTCGGCCGGTGTGGGGACGCGCTGCCAGAAGGATTCACCGAGGAGGACGCGTCCCCCGGGCCGGACCAGCCGTCGCAGCGCGTGCAGTGCGGCGGTGGTGTGCTCGGGCGGCTGCGCGTCGCTGAGCGCGTGGCTGGCTCCGAGACACAGGACGAGGTCGGCAGGGTCGAGGGTCGTCCCGGCGGCGGATTCTTCGACGAACTTCACGCGGTCGGCCAGCGCACGGCCCTCGGCGTTCTCGCGTCCCCGGGCGATGTCCGCGCCGTTGAGGTCGATGCCGAGACCAGTCGCCCCGGGCACCGCCTCAAGGGTGCGGAGCATCAGCTCCCCCCAGCCACAACCGATGTCGAGGACCGTCGACGGTGTCGCTGAGGCAAGCCTGCCGATGATCCGTGCGGCCCGGGCCTCGGAAAGGGGGCCGTGGAAGGTGAGTCGGGTGAGGCGCGGCGGGAGATCTTTTTCATCCATGTGGCGCAACGCTAGCTCCGCAAGCCTGCCCCGGACATCGAGTTTCGGCGGGGGCCGTCGGGCCGCACCTCGCGGCCCCCACCGCACCCCTGGCTCAGCTGCCCGAGCCGGTGTTGACTGCGTTGCGCCAGACGGTCAGGTCCAGGGTCATGTAGGTGCTGGGCGAGTCCTCGGACGAGAAGCCCTGGACCGTTACGAGACCCATGTGGCCCGAACCCGTGGTGACACAGACCTGTCGACCCTTGGAGAGCCTGTTCACGTAGATGTTCTTGGTGAACCGGGTGTCCGCGCGGCAGGCGGCGAGCGATCCCTCCTGCCCCGGATCGAGCAGCACCAGGTTCCCGTCCATGCTCTCCGCGTCGAGATATCCGCCGGTGTCGTAGGAGAGTTCGTACTCGCCGTCCTCGCCGTCCCGCGGCCGGACGTCGTCGTCCCCGAGCGTCAGGTGGTAGCCGGCGGTGAGGTTGATGCCTTTGTAGTCGACGGGCTTCGGCTCGGGCTTGGCGCTCGGCTTCCCGCTGGTCTCCGTACCCCCGTTGCCCGACTCCTCGCCCTGCGGCGATCCGCCTGAAGTGCCGTTTCCCTGGGCGGAGTTGTCGTTCTGCGCCTGCTTCCCCTCGTCCTTGAGCAGGGAGTAGATCGTCGCGCCTCCGGCGATCCCGACGACCAGTGCGGCGGCGATGGCGATGACCGCGCCCCGGCTGCCCTTGCGTTTCGCGGGCTGCGGCGCCTGGGGCATGAGGTGCCCGGGGTACGGCTGCGCATGCGTCGGGAACTGGGCGGGGGCGTAGGCGCGGGCCTGCGCTTGAGCCTGGGCCTGGGCCTGGGCCTGGGCCTGGGTCTGGGCTTGAGCGGGTGTGCGGTACGGCCCGTGGGTCTGAGCGTGCTGAGTGGGCTGCGCGTGCTGAGCGGGCTGGGCGTGTGGGGGCGGGACGGGCGGACCGTATCCCGGGGGCGGGGTGGCCGGAGCGACCGGCGTGGTCGGCGAGTAGGCCGCGGGTGGGGCGGAGGCCGGCGGAGGCGGGGTCTGGACAGGGGCGGGGGCAGCCGCGCGTACGGTGATGTCGGCGGCGACCGAGCCCGGCAGCCAGTCCTCGGGGCGGCGCAGCACCGTCTCCGCGTTCGCGGTCCGGCAGAGCTCGATGATCTCGCTGATCGACGGCCTGGCCCCGGGATCCTTGGCCAGGCAGCGGGTGACCAGCTCGACCAGCCGCTCGGGGACCGCGCTGAGGTCGGGCTCCTCATGGACGATCCGGTAGAGCACGCCGTGCGAGGTCCCCTCGCCGAAGGCCGGGGATCCGGTGGACGCGTACGCCGCGACCTGACCGAGCGCGAAGATGTCGGTGGCCGGGGTCACCTTGCGCCCCGCGGCCTGCTCCGGTGCCATGAACGACGGGGTGCCGATGGTGACGCCGCTGCCGGTGAGCGAGGTCGCGTCGGCGGCGTAGGCGATACCGAAGTCGATGACGCGGGGCCCGTCGGCGGCGAGCAGCACATTGGACGGCTTGAGGTCGCGGTGCACGATGCCCGCACCATGGATGACGTGCAGCGCCTTGGCCATCCCGGCGATCAGCAGCAGCACCGCCTCGGCAGGCAGCGCCCCGTGCGCGACGACCGCGTCGGCGAGCGAGGGCCCCGGCACGTACGCGGTGGCCAGCCAGGGCTGCGCGCCCTCGGTGTCGGCGTCGATGACGGGCGCAGTGAACAGCCCCTGCACGCGCTGCGCCGACTGCACTTCCTGCGCGAAGCGACGACGGAACTCGGGGTCCTCCCCGAACTCCGGCCGGATCACCTTGATGGCCACGGGCCGACCACCGGGCGTGTACGACAGATACACCTTGCCCATCCCGCCCGCACCGAGCTTGGCGGCGAGTCGGTATCCGGCGATGGTGGTCGGATCGTCCCCCGCGAGAGGCTGGAAGACCTGGGAGGCACTGCCTCGTTCCGGTTGCTGACTGCTCATCAATTCACGTCCCCCGAAGCGCGCCGATGTCGAACGGCACCCTATCCAAGGACGGCCGCCGCCATCCGGCCCCGAGGGACGCCGGATCCCCCCTCGATGCCCCGATCCCTTGACGACCAGGACCGCTGACCACCCCGACGGGGCCGTCGTCCTCAATCGTTATGCGGGACTAATGGGATGAGCGAAGCGTTATGTGACATAAGTGAATTGAGGTGGCTTGACCGGCCTACCCGGTCGCAGGAAGCTGAGCCGCCCCCACGGCAGCCCCCTCATTTCCCACCCTCACCGTTGGATTGCCCATGCGCTCACTCGTCCCCGCAGGCACGCTCACGGCCGCCGTGGCCGCGGCCCTGATGCTCGCCCCTACGGCATACGCCACCGCCCCCGGCGACAACGGCACCGTAAAGATCCACGACGCCGCGACCGGTGAGGAGCTCCGTAAGAACGAGCCTCACGTATGCACCTTCTATCTCGACGCCTTCGGCTTCGATGCCGACCAGGACGTCGACTGGCACATCGAAGCCTGGGCCCCGACCGCCGACGTCAAGGGCGAAACCGTGAAGTCCGGTTCGCTGACGCTCGACGGCGAGGGGCACCGCCGTTCGCAGGACCAGTCCCTGCCCGACGGCCATTACAAGCTGTTCTGGAACTTCGACGGCGAGCACGGCCGCGCAAAGCACAAGGTCTTCTGGGTCGACTGCGACGGCGATACGCAGCCGGGCGGCGGCAAGCCGTCGGCATCCACGTCGTCCGCCCCGGAAGGCGCGGCCCCGACGTCCTCGGCGTCCGCCCCGGAGGGCACCGCCCCGTCGTCCGGGGCCTTTGCGCCCTCGTCGTCACCGTCCACGCAGACCGGCGGCGACCTCGCCGAGACCGGTAACGGCGCGCCCGTGGGCCTGTTGTCCGCGGCGGCCGCCGCGCTGGTCGCGGCCGGCGGCTACCTGGTGCTCCGCCGCCGCAAGGCGCAGCAGCAGCACTGACGCACCACTGCCCCTGTGCCCCCGTGCCCCGTAGTTGCTTACGGGTGCGGGGGCACAGTGCTGCGTGCCTGTCCTCGGCCGGTCCGAGGCAGCTCACCGCGCGGCGGTCACATCACCACGACCTGCACCGAGATCATCACAGATGGATCACTCGGGCGATCCACTGCTCACAACAGACCCTAACGTTGGCCCATGTCCGAAATACCATCACGGGTCGAACTGTGCCCGCTCACCCTCTCCGACCAGGACGAGTTCTGCTCGCTCGTGCGGGCCAGCACCGAGCTGCACCTGCCATGGATGCAACTGCCCGCGACCGCGGAGGAGTTCCAGGCCTGGATGCGGCGCTTCGACGACGGCACCAACCTGGGCTTTCTGATCCGCGTCCGAGAGACCGGCGAAGCCGCCGGCACGGTCAACATCAACTCGATCATCCGGGGCCGCTACCAGGGCGCGTCCCTCGGCTATGCGGCCTTCGCCCCGTCCGCAGGGCAGGGTTACATGACCGAAGGGCTCACCGTCACCCTGCAGCACGCCTTCACCGACCTGCGGCTCCACCGGCTGGAGGCCAACATTCAGCCGGCGAACAAAGCATCCCTGACCCTGGCCCAGCGCCTGGGCTTCCGTTACGAAGGGCTGTCGCCCGCCTACCTCTACATCGACGGGGCCTGGCGCGACCACGAGCGCTGGGCCATCACCGCGCCACACCCCTGGACACCCGATCCCTCCCTTCCAGAGGTATGAGCCACACGGCGGCCGCTGATGAAACACGTCCTGGGTCCATGCCCGGGGCCGGGCACGGCCGCTGGGGGACTGCTGGGCCCCCGCTCTGCGTCTGCCGCTAGAGTGCGATGCTTGTTCGATTCGCCGTGGGGCGGAGGGGGATTCGCTGTGAGCGCGCAATTGAGGGACACCGCCGTGGAGTTGGCGGAGATATTGTGGCGGGAACACACCGTGTACCGGGAGCGGTCCGGCGGCGCGGTCATCCGGGGTGAGCATGTACGGCGGTGGATCAGCCTCGCCCCGGCGGGCGGCCGGGACGAGATCCTCGTACGTGCGGGGCGCATCCTGGACGGCGGTACCACCGCTCCGGCGCGTTCGGAGGCCGTGGTGCCCCTCTCCGCCGGTACAGGCGCGCTCGCCGCGACCTGCCGTCGCCTGCTCGCCGAGGCGGCGGCCGATGCGACGCCGGTCGCGCCAGGACGGGCAGCGCCCGAGCCGTCCAAGCGGTCCGCGAAGGCCGCGCGGCCCAAAGGCATGGGGAAACACACCGGTTTCGGTTCATGGGTGATCCTCGCCTGCGTCGCCGGTGTGATCGCCCTGTACGTCTACGGCACCGCGATGCACCGCTGACGACCTCACCCACGATTGGCAGCGGCACCGTGGGCCGTGTCTACCGGCTTTCCGCCAGCCGGGATCCCGCCGGAGTGCGGCGATAGAGCACCGACCGTCCGGACCGGGCGCGTGTGACGAGGCCCGCCCGGTGCAGCACACCCAGGTGGTACGACACCGTCGCGGGGCTGAGGAAGTGGCGTGCCGCGAGTTGCGCGGTGGAAGCCGGTCGCGCCAGCGCCGCGAGCAGCCCGGCGCGGGTGGGTCCGAGCAGCCTGGCCAGCTCGGTGGAGGAGGTCGTCGGCGCGGTGGCCCTGTCGCGCACGGGATAGGCCACCATCGGTGGCCTCTGTCCGTCCGGCACCGGGTCCACTGTCACGCCCGGCCCCGCCGCCACCAGCGATGGCACCACGATCACCAGGGACACGACCAGCTCCACCGTGAACCGGCTGTCGACGCGCAGCGTGCCGTCGGCCCACCGGATGCCGGGATGCAGCGAGTTGAAGAGCCTGGCTGCGCCGCGCCGGGCAAGCACACCGGCGCACCGGTCGACCTCCGATTCCAGGGCGGCTTTCGCGCCCTCCCAGTGTGGGGCGAATGCCAGGTCCCAGTAGCGCCGCAGTTCCTTCGCGGCCTGCCGGGCGACGTACCCGCCGCCCCGGGCCATTGCCCGTCGCACCTCCGGAGGCAGCTCCGACCCCGCCAGGCCGTTGCACGGGCGGCCGTTGCGCAGCGCTTCCAGTTCGCCCATGACCCGCTCAGGCGGGGTGTGCCGGACCCGCTCCAGCTCCTCCTCGATGGTGGGCGAGGGCCCGGACGGATGCGGACTGAGGAAATCCGGCACATAACCGCCGCCGTCCAGGGCCAGCTCCGACAGCAGAGGCAGCGGCGCATGGCGCAGCACGCGCCGGGCACGCGTGACCCATGGATCGACGTCCGAGCCCGGACACAAGCCCCATGGCAGCAGCGTCGCCGCGACCTCGTGCAACGGCGAGAGCGCGAAGCGGGAACGGGCCAGCCCGCCGGCGTCCACGGTGAGTTCGATCACGGCCCCCCGCTGCCCCCGTCCGGTGTCCCTTCGAACCTGCTCGAATCGTGGCACGAAAGCTCGCCCGGTGGTCCTGCTCGGCGCAGTCTGGTGGCCGACGGAGACGATGGGGCGCGGAGGCGCGTGAGGACCGGGGGGATGTCGGGGATGCGGGGAGCACAGAGGGTCAAGAAGGTACGGGGGATGCGGAGGCCCAGAGCGCTGGCGACGGTCGCGCTGGCCGCCGGCGTGCTGGTGCTGTCAGGGACGTGCGCGTCGACGGCGCAGGACCGGCCGGCCGGGGCGTCGGCCGGGGGGAGCGGGGGACTCTCCGGCGTCGCGGCCTGCTCCGGCCTGGAGGGTTTCAGCTGCGGCACTCTGACGGTCCCGCGAGACCACAGCGGCAGTGTGCAGGACCGGCTGGACCTGAGGGTTGCGATGGCGGACAACGTGCAGGCCCCGAAGGGCGTACTGCTGTTCCTGACGGGCGGTCCGGGGCAGCCGGGTGTGCCGTTCGTGGAAGGACTGAGCAAGAAGCTGACGCCAGTGCTGAAGGACTACCGCCTCGTGATGATCGACCAGCGCGGCACCGGCACAGGCGCGCTGCAATGCCCGCAGCTGCAGAAGGAGATGGGGTCGTCCGATCTCACGCCGCCCACCGCGCGGGCGGTGACGGACTGCGCCGCGGCCATCGGTCCCGACCGCCGCTTCTACAGCACGAGTGACACGGTCGCCGACCTGGAGCTGCTGCGCCAGGCGCTGGGCGTGCGGAAGATGACGCTCGACGGTGTCTCGTACGGCACGTACACCGCCGAACAGTACGCCCTGGCGTATCCGCAGCACGTGGCTCGGCTGGTACTGGACTCGGTGGTGCCGCAGACCGGCTACGACCCGATGGACCGCGCCGCCATGCGAGCGGCGCCGCGCGTGCTGACGGCGGCATGCGAGGCGATCGGCTGCCGTACGGACCCGGCGGCGGATCTGGCCGAGGTGGTGGACACGTACGACAACGGCGTCGATGTCTTGGACGCGCTGACCACCTGGGAGTTCGTGGACCCGGACTACGCGGCGATGATCGACGCCCTGCACCAGGCAGCCGACGGCGACCCCGCAGCGCTGCGGGGCCTGATCGCGGGTGTACGGCAGGGAAGCGCGGCGACCGCGGAAGAGCTGAGCCAGGGGCTGCACGCCTCGACCCTGTGCCTGGACGGGCGCTATCCGTGGGGCAGGTCCGACACACCGGTGGCGGGGCGCCAGGAGGCGCTGGAGAAGGCGGCCGCGGACCTGACCCCAGCCGACTACGGCCCCTTCGACGCGGCCACGGCGACGGGCCTCGGCTCGATGCTCAGCTGTCTGCACTGGCCGCGCACGCCGGTGCCGCCGCTGCCGCCGGAGCACCGCCGGCTTCCGGGCGTACCGGTACTGCTGCTCGGTGGGGACCGGGACCTGTCGACGCCGCTGGAATGGCTGTACGACCAGAAGAAGCTGACGCCGCGAGCTCAGGTCGTGGTGGTGCCGGGTGCCGCGCACTCGGTACAGAGCAGGGCGGCGAGCGACAAGGGCCGTCAGGCGGTGTTCGACTTCCTCTTGAGGCGCTGACCACGGCGTGGCTCACCGCGCGATCATGTGGGTGGGAGTCCGGGCATCGGCCGGGACGCGGCCCTGATTGCTCATGATGGCCGGTAACGGCGCGCCTGTCGGCCTGTTGTCCGCAGCGGCCGCCGCGCGGGTCGCGGCCGGCGGCTACCTGGTGTTCCGCCGCCGCAAGGCGCAGCAACAGCACTGACGCACACCTGTGCCCCCGCGCCACGTAGGTACGAACGCTACGTGGCGCGGGGGCACAGTGCTGCGAAGTCCCGTTCGTGTGGCGGGAGATGGAAACTGTGGGGTACGGTGACGAAATCATCACGCTCTGTGTGTTTACGCACACATGGAGCGGCCCCCGGCGGTGCACCAACACCATTCCGAGGGCCTACACCCCAGTGGATGCAAAGGGAACCACCGGAAATGCTGCGTCATGCTATCGCGCCGTCCGCGCGCTATACAAAGGCATCGCACGATGTCGTACGCCATCGCCGCCTGAACAGCGACGCGAAGATCCTGCTCCTGTACGTACAGGGCCTCCCCGAGGACGCCACGTACAAGCCGCTGAGCGAACTGGCCCAGAAGCTGGGCATCAAGGGCCGCGCGTACCAGCGGGCAAAGGGACAGCTGGTCGAGCACGGTTACGTACACGAGTGGCGAAGCCAGGGCAGCGGGGGCCGCTGGATCACCGAGCAGCTGGTCGCGAACAATCCTCTGACGTGTGAGCAGGCGGTACGCGCACGAGGGGCCGCGCCCACCGCGCCCGCCTCCGTAACCGCGCCGCCGAGTACGCACTCTCCGACCGTCGGCGTACCGGCTGCCCGGACGGCCGGTGGCTATGAACCGGTAGAAGACCACAGTGATAAAACCACTCCCCACCCACCCTCCGAAGCCGAGCCCGAGCCCGAGCCTGAGCCGCCGGTGGACGTTGCCAAATCTCTCCAACTGGCCCGAGCGGAACGCGTCCTGCTCTCCCTGCGCCACACCCGCCGGGAACTCCATCTGGGCGTACGCGAAGCCCGTGCCCTCGCCACGGAAGCCGTCAAATGGCTGGAACGAGGCCTGAGTGAATCCGAACTGCGTCACGCCTTACTCTCCGAACGCCCCGAGAGCGGCGTCCGCTCGGCAGTCGGCTTCCTGCGCTACCGCCTCATCCAGAAACTCCCCGAGCCCCTGCCCGGCCAACAGCCCCACGAGCTGCCGTCCGTACGGGAGTTGATCGAATGCGAGGGTCCGGGCGACAAACACGTCTTCCGTCCCCTGGGAGACGAAACGGAATGCTCCCCCTGCCGCTACGCCGCAGCGGGCCCGGAGGAGGACCGCGTCCCGTGGCGGGAGCGATTCGCAAGGATCAACGGGACGCCGATGGCTGCGCCGGGCGAGGCCTGACACCGTCAGCGATGAGTTTTCGCGGCCCGGAGAGTCTCACCACCGTTATCGACAACACAGGAGGAACACATGGCTCAGCTGGTGAGAGTCCAGAACTTCAACGTCTCAAGTGACGGGATCGGTGCCGGTGAAGACCAGAGCCTTGAGCGTCCGTTCGGCCACGTACATCCCGAAAGGCTGTTCGCCTGGGCCGGCGCCACGGCGAGCTGGCCCATGCGCACCGACCCCGGGGGGAGCCGGGGCCTCGACGACTACTTCACACGGGACTACGCACGCAACATCGGCGCCGAGATCATGGGCCGCAACAAGTTCGGGCCCCAGCGCGGGCCCTGGACCGACCATGAATGGCAGGGCTGGTGGGGTGACGAACCCCCCTTCCACACCCCGGTGTTCGTCATGACCCACCACAAGCGTCCTTCGTTCACGCTCTCCGACACCACGTTCCATTTCGTCGATGGCGACCCGGCCACGATCCTCGACCAGGCGCGGGAGGCAGCGCAGGGCAAGGACGTCCGGCTCGGCGGCGGGGCCACCACCATCCGGCAGTTCCTCGACGCCGACCTCGTCGACACCATGCATGTGGCGGTCTCGCCGGTGAAGTTCGGGTCCGGAGTGCGGCTCTGGGAGTCACCCGATGAGCTGCTCGACCGGTTCCACCTCGACGTCGTGCCCAGCCCGAGCGGCGTGACGCACCACCTGTTCTGGCGAAAGTGAGCAGCGCCCGGCTGAGCGGCCGGTCGAGCACGCTCGCTTCCGGCATGCGGCTCGGGCCGGTCACGACCGGGGGCTGTCGTTCCCGGGCGGGGTCAGGCCCAGCCGGATCTGGCTGTCGGCGGTTGCCACGACCGTCTCGGTGACATCCCGGGGCTCCCAGCCCAGCACCGAACGGGCCTTTTCATTGCTGATGACGGGGATCCTGCCCTGCAGAGCCGCGGCATCCCGCAGGGCGGGCTCGGTCTTCGCGGCCTCGCGCACCTGCTCGATGGTGAGTTCGGCGGAGGGCAGCAGGCCGGCTGCGGCGGGGAAGTGCTCACGCAGGATCTGCGCCATGTCGAAGAGGCTGATCGACGATCCGCTGACGGCGATGAAGCGCTCGCCCGCCGCCTTCGGGTGCAGCATGGCCCGCAGATGCAGGTCCACGACATCACGCACGTCGACGACGCCGAAGTACATGACCGGCACCACGGGCATCTGCCCGGCCAGCATGCCCCTGACCAGTCCGACCGAGCCGGAGGGCCGGTTGCCCAGCTGGGGGCCGAAGATACCGGTGGGGTTGACGACCGTCAGCTCGATGTCCGGGTGGGTGTGGGCGTAGTCCCAGGCCGCACGCTCGGCGAGGACCTTCGACTTGTGGTACGCGGGCAGGCCCTCGGTGTCCGGGTCGGTCCAGTCCGCCTCCGAGTAGTGGTTGCCGGGCTTCACCGTGTATCCGACCGCGGCGTACGAAGACGTCATCACGACCCGCGGAACCCCGGCCTTCCGGGCCGCGGAGATGACCCGCAGCGCACCGTCACGGGCGGGGAGGATGAGTTCCTCCTCCGTCTCGGGCGGAGTGAACGGGAAGGGCGACGCGTGGTGCAGTACGTGGGCGACACCGTCCACGGCCTCTGCCCAGCCACTGTCCGCGCTGAGGTCCACGACGGCGAACTCCAGCCGGTCCGCCGGATCGACCCCGGCCTCCCGGAGCGCTGCCAGCACCTCGGCCTCCTGCCCGGACTCCCGCACCGTCACACGGGTCCGGTACCCCTCGCGCAGCAGCCGGGCGACCGAGTGACTGCCGACGAAGCCGGTACCGCCCGTGACCAGCACGGTTCCGCTCTCGGGAGCCGAGGCGGCGGGATCTTCCGTACTCATTTCGTTGCTCATCTCGTTCAGTCCTTCAGTGTGTGAATCGGTCCACTACACGCGTGATCTCTTCGACCGCGCGGTTCTCGGCGGCGGCGTCCCCACGGACACGGGCGTCCCACAGGTCGGCTTTTCGCCGCAGATACGTCAGGCGCAGCTGAAGTTGCTCGATGTCGGCGGCCAGCTTTTCCGCCTGCGAGGCAAACAGCTCCCGCTGCTCGGCCGCCGCGGAGTCGCCTTGGGCAAGAAGGTCCAGGTAGCGACGCATCCCGCTGACCGTCATCCCCGCCGACCGCAGACAGGACAGCGCCTCGACGCGGGCCACAGTCGCCGCCCCGTACCGGCGATGCCCACTGGACTCGTCCCGGCCGACCGCTCCCAGGAGGCCGATCTTCTCGTAGTAACGCAGCGTGGCCTCACTGAAACCCGACCGCCGCGCCATCTCCTGAACGGTCAGTTCCACTGTTTGCTCACCGCTTGCTGCTGCCATGTGTGAAGCCTCCGATACCTGAAGCGCTTGAAGTCAACTTCACACATAGGGCAATGTGCCGTATATCATCAAACGCCCCGGTCTCCACGGCAGGTACGCGAAGGCTTCCTGCCGGGCGGAGCGCCGCGGAGGTGTCGCGGTCCTCCAGGAGTGTCAGATCCCCCGTGCGTACCAACGCATCACCGGTACGGATCGCCTGGCGGGACAGCCCCAGGCCGTGCTTGGTCACCAGCCGTGGGCAAATCTCGAACAGGGTCTGGCCATCCCGTTCCACCAGTTCATCAGGGGCGACGAGTGGGGTCGGGCAGCGCTTTGAAGACGTCCTCCGTCATGGGCAAGTGGCAACTTATCTATCAAGTCAGGTGCCTGCCTCCACGTGATCGAAGAGCGTCGCTCCCCGAGGACCCGGCGGGCACGCCCGAACTGCTCGTGCTGGAGGCGACGCCAGCAGGCCAGGGAGTCAGTGGGCGACTACCGCGGAGGCGATCAGGGTCTCGATGTGGTCTGGAGCCGGGGCATCGAGTACGCGCACCTCGGCGTCCTGGAATCCGGCGCGGGTCAGGAAGCGTGCCCACACTTCGGGTGTGTAGCTGTACCGGTAGGTGAACATCTTGGGGCCGGCGAAGCCGCCCTTGTACATGCCCTGTGGGCCGTAGGCGCCTGGGATGGCCGGGGGCTGCGAGAACACGAACCGGCCGCCTGGGTTCAGGCGTGCGGCCACCAGGGGGAAGAGGCGGGACGGGTCGGTGAACCAGGCGGCGCCGAAGTTCGAGTACACGGCGTCGTATGTCGTCTCGTCCGTGGCGAGGAAACCCAGAACTTCCGCGCACACGAAGTTGCACCCGAGCGGGCCCCACCGCCGCGTGTTGTGCTCGATCGCGACAGGGGACAGGTCCACGCCCCTCGTCTTCACCCCCTGCTGCCTGAGGTAGGCGAGCGCTCTGCCGGTCCCGCAGCCGATCTCCAGCACACTCTCAGGCGAGCCGAGGAGTTCGGGCCCCGGCCCGTGACCCTTGTACTGGGTCCAGTGGAAGACGGGTTGGGCGTTCGGGGCGTCGTTGATCGCGCTCTTGGCGAAGGTGTTCCAGAGTTCGCGCTCTGACGGGATGTCGTGAGGTACTGGCAACTCGGTTCCCTGGTAGTGCTGTTGGTAGATGCGCCTGCCCCTGCCACGGGAGGGGTCGGGCGGGGGCAGGCACTCTACCGGCGTACCGACTCAGTGGCTGTCAGGCACCTTGCTGTCGCAGGGCGAGCACGTTGCTTCGTCCTTGGCCCACAGCTCCTCATCGACCGTGAAGCCGTTGTCCGCGAGGAGCTGCGCGGTACGCATGACCAGGCCGTCACAGCGCCGCCGGATCAGCGGGGCGTGGTGCTTGTACTCGCCGCCGTTGTACTCGTCGCAGAAGGCGAACATGAGCGGCGTGTCGAGGATGATCGCGTGTACGGCCTGGTCGACCGTGTAGCCGACGCCCATGCCGATCCCGGGTTTCTCCATGGCGAGCGGGTTGCATGCGCTTGCACGACCATCACCCGTGCGGACCTGCCGCGTCAATGACGCCAGATCCCCGAAGGAGCGTGTGTCGAAAGGCAGTTACGGACTGCCGTCAGGCGGTCGGTGTCGGGACGGCACCAGCCTTGATGCCGAGGTGAGTCAGTGAGTACTCCCACCCGATGAATCGTTGTCGACAGCGGCCAACGAGCTGACGTCGTGCGTTGTGATTATCGGGGCGCGGCATACCGCCCCGTTGTGGATGGCTGCGCTCAGGGGCTCCGCCGCGACGGCGTCGGGGGTAGCTCGTCAGGCTGACCGTACGGGTTCGGCTCAGCCGGCTCGATCGGTCGCCGGTGGCTATTGGACGCGCAGAGAGGTGACGAACTGCTCCCAAGCGCTGTGGCACACGGCTATGTGGAGCCCGCCAGGCCGCTTGGAGTCCCTTACGCCAACCGCCGATTGCAGATCGGCGACCTCGACGCACTCGCCGCCCGTGCCGTTGCTGTAGCTGCTCTTCCGCCACTGCGGGTTTGTGGAAGACCGGTCTTTCATGAGCGCACGTCCCCTCCAGCCCGCTGGTGCCGTACGGCGGTGACAAACCCCGACCACGACGTGTTGCCGAACGTCAGTACCGGACCGTCAGGGGTCTTCGAATCGCGAACCGCCACGGCCTGCGGGAGGCGGGCGGCCTCGACGCACTCGGTCGTGTTCCCGCCGCTGTACGACGACTTGAACCAGCTGAGGGGCTTGGCGAAGTGAGGGGTCGACAGCATTACATCTCCTTGAGTACACGCTTGATCAAGGCCGACGACGCGGCCATGTCCAACGCTTGTGCACGCAGGTAGTCGAACGCAAGTCTGTATCGGTCGAGTTCTTCGTCCTTCTCCAGAAAGAGCGAGCCGACATGCAGATCGACGTACACGACATCCAGGCTGGCCTCGGCCCCGCCGAGGATCACGAAACTTCCCAAGGCCGCACAGTGGGCGCCCTTCGCGAACGGCAGAATCTGCAAGGTGATGTGCTGCGATTCGTTGGCTTCCAGCAGCTGACTCAACTGATCGCGCATGATGTCGGGGGATCCGACCACACGTCGGACGACCGACTCGTCGAGGATCGCCCACAGGTGGGGCGGCTTCGGTCGACTCAGGATCTCCTGGCGCTTCATGCGGATGTCCACGAGGCGCTGGATCTCGTCCGGTGCCAGACGCATTTCGTTGGCACTCTGAATCGCCGCGCTGTAACTCCGCGCCTGTAGAAGGCCGGGCACGTACGTGCAGGAGAAGTGGTCCTCGCGCACTGCCTCGTCTTCAAGCGTCAGCAGGAGATTCATGTCAGCGGGGATGGAGTCGGTGTATGGGGCCCACCAGCCCTGCTGCTTGGCATCTTTCGCTAGAGCGACCACGGCATTCCGCTCCGTGTCGGTTGCGTCGTACTCTCGGCAGAGAGCGTCCGCGATGGGCCACTTCACCGGCCCTTCCTGGGTCTCGTAGCGGCTGACCGTGGCCTTTGAGACCCCGACGAGCCGTCCGGCCTCCTCCAGCGTCATGCCTTTTCGTGCGCGTAGCTTGCGCATCATCGCGCCGAGCTGTCGGCGTCGTGTTGTGGTCCTGACGGACATGGAGGGGCCTTCCGTTCCGTGCACTTGCGGCTCTTCTGCGCCAACCAGGCTATGGGCGTGGTGAGTTGCGAGTGCCGGGATTCACCCGATCGATTCGCGTGAGAAGTTTCATGGCGAGACTTCCCGGTGCCATACTCGCAGACCTGGCCACTCAGCGCAGCCGTATGGATGCGGCGAGTGCGTGGCTGAGGTGGTGCCGGAGGGAGAGTGCATGTCCAGGCAGGAAAAAGGTTCGCAAGTGCGCAGCGTTCTGCCGTTCGAGGCCGAGCCCTCGGCGGTGCAGGAATTACGAAGAGCTGTCAGGGGACAACTGGCCCGGTGGGGCCTTCCGGCCTTCACTGAGGAGGCCGAACTCGTGGTGAGTGAACTGGCCACGAATGTGATCAAGCACGTGGGGAGCGGCGTCGCGGCCACCCTGGTGCTGGAAGCGGCGCGGGATCGACTGCGGATCGAACTGCACGACAAGAGTTATCGCGTGCCGGTACTCGGGCCGGTGAGCTGCGATGACGAGTGCGGCCGGGGTTTGCATCTGCTGGCCGGCATGGCTGCCGATTGGGGAACGCTGCTGACTGCGACGGGGAAGGCTATCTGGTGTGAGCTGTCAGCCGGTCCGGAGACGCATTGCCGTCGGGTGCGGCGGGCCGAGACTGCCCTGACGAAATACCGGAGCGATATCGGCGCACCACCACTGCTGCGGAGCCGCTCCTCTCAGATCCTTGAGGAATCCGCCGTCGACCTCATCGCGGATGTCTTGCACTGGGTCACTGCCCGGGGCGGAGACCCGGACGGGCTGCTGGACCGCGCGCAGATGCACTTCGAGGCGGAGGCGGCGTGACGGGCGTAGCACGTGGGGTGAGTGAGAGCAGGTGTCTACGCGGTCTGGCGGGTTTCGGCGGCTTTTTCGATCTCAGCGCGCAGGGCCGCAGGGGTGCGCCAGGAAGTGCCGCGATGGCCCCGGTGACACATGCGGTGGCAGTTCGCGCAAAGGAAGTCGAGGTCTTCCAGCTTGGTCTCGCGTGGGCCCGAGAGGTGGAGGGGGAGGACGTGGTGCACCTCGATGTAGCCCTCGCCGAGGATTCCGTACCGCTGACCGAAGTCGAAGGTGCACACAGAACACCGGAGAGGGCGGCCCAGCCTGCGCGCCTGGGCGATCTTGCGCTTGCGGAGCGCAGGGTTTCGCTCGCGAAAGGTTGCCCAGCGGGTCAGGAGGCGCCCTTCAGCTGCCGGGACCCCGTCCTCATCCACCTCGTCGGGCTGCTCAGGGATGAGGACGAGTTCGCCGGACGCAATCCCGTCTTCGATGGCCTGGGCGGCGAGCAGCATTTCTGCTTCGCGTTCCATGAACGCCTCAGCTACGAGTCTGGTCAGCTGGCCGCCTCTGGTGGCGGGGCCGGAATAGCCGGGCCGGCTGGTGATCAGGTCCGCACTCTTGCGGCTGATGCTGGCCGCCGACCGGAACTCGGGTACGTCGCGAGCCGTGTCCCCATGAAGGGGCAGGGATCGGAGAAGGTCGGCAAGATCGTGTGTGGGCTGCTGGTACGTCCTGAGCTGGCCCCAGTTGTTGCTTACGACACGCGAGCAGATCAGCAGCAACTCATCCCAGGTCCAGTCAGGGCTACGCATGGGCAATATCGTATGTGCGTTCAACATGGTGCGGGTGGTGTCTGGGCAGGTCGGCTCGTGCCGCACACTGGAGGACGGTCGTGATGTCAGTGGGGTCTGTCACCCTCTGTGATGGCTGGTGGCAATCGGTGCCAGTCGGGCAAGTCTGGAAGGAGGGTGCATGACCAGCACCAAGAGGGAGTTCACCTCGGTAGAGATCTGCGCCGGGGCGGGCGGGCAGGCGTTGGGCCTGCATAACGCACTGTTCAGGCACCTTGCGCTGATCGAGATCGACATGCATGCGGTAGCCACCCTCAAGGAAAACGTGGAGGGGAACGCGGAGTGGGAGGGCTGCAAGGTCAAGCAGGCTGACTTGACGCAGCTCAAGCCGCTCGATCTGAGGCTGGAGCTGGGGCTGCAAGCGGGGGATCTTGACCTGCTTGCCGGCGGTGTCCCCTGCCCTCCGTTCTCCATTGCAGGCAAGCAGCTGGGACGGGACGACGAGAGGGACTTGTTCCCGACCATGCTCGATCTGGTCGAGGAGCTTGAACCAAAGGCCGTCATGATTGAGAACGTCCGTGGTCTCCTTGAGCCGAAGGAGAAGTTCCAGGGGTACCGGGAAGAACTTCTTGAGCGTCTTGAGTCCCTGGGCTATGAGAAGTGCTACTGGGAAGTTCTGGAAGCCAAGAATTACGGAGTTCCCCAGCTCCGCCCGCGCGCCATTCTGGTGGCGATGAAGAAGGCCTACACTCCGTTCTTCGCCAACACGAAGCCAGAAAAAAGGCCGCTCGTCACTGTGGGGGAGGCGCTGGAACCGACTATGAGAAAGCGCTTCGACGACGTAGATGACCCGCGGGCCGAGAAGGTATTCCAGAGGTGGCTGATTCAGGCATCGAAGGGTGTCGCGCCCACGCTCGTTGGAGGCTCCAAGAAGCACGGCGGTGCTGACCTCGGCCCCACGCGGGCCAAGAAGGCGTGGGAAGCGCTGGGTGTATGCGGGCTTGGCGTTGCGAACAACGTAAAGGACATGGAGCGGCTGGAAAGCCAAGACCGCGATCTCTTCGCCAAGGCCGGGCCAAAGCTCACAGTGACGCAGGCAGCCATCATCCAGGGCTTCCCGGAGACCTGGAAGTTCTCAGGCAAGAAGACCGCTGCATACCGGCAAGTGGGGAACGCCTTCCCCCCGCCGGTCGCTCAAGCAGTGGGGGAACAGATCATCGCTGCCCTCAAAGCGGCTCGCGAGGCCAAGGTCGTAGCCTCGGTGCGGCAAGAACGGGTCCTGACCAGCGAACGCGACAGCGAGTTGTTGTTCAAACTGGCCGACCTCTCAGCGCCTGTCATCCCGGAGCCGACTGACCGCAGCGGCGATCGCAAGGGCGCAGTCGTTGGGTGACTCATGCTCCCAGAACCGGAGCACGGTCCACCCAGCTTCACGGAGGCGTTCGTCTGTGTCTCGGTCCCGGGTCACGTTCCGCATGACCTTGTCGGACCAGTAGCCGGAATTGGTCTTCGGAGAGACGTAGTGGTCCGGGCAGCCGTGCCAGTAGCAGCCGTCAATGAACACTGCAAGCTTCGCCGGACGGAAGACAATGTCTGCCGTCCGGCGAAGCTCTGGCAGCGGCTTGGCCGCTACTCGGTAACGCAATCCCTGCGCGTGCAGAAGCCTCCGGACCAGGAGCTCCGGCTTGGTGTCTCTGCTTCTGATCGCCTGCATGTTCCGACGCCGGGCGGCCGACGAGGCCCAGGAGCCTTCTGGCGGTTCCCAGCGGCTATCGCTATCCATTCTCAGAAATGCCCGCGTTCTTGAAGATATTTTGCTTCTCGCTCTGTGTGAGTGATTTTTTTCTTCTCACTTTGTTCCTTATGATGGCCGGAATCATGTCGAAATCCAGATCAAGTGATTTGAGTTCGTAGACACTGATTTCCTCAGTCTCATACCAGTGAACATCGAATCCAAGCTCGCGCAGTTCGCGAGCCCGTCGTTCGGTATGAACGTCATCTCCGGTCACGATACGCAGCATGGCAGCCGGTACAGGTCGGGCCAGACTTTCCTGAAGCAAGGAGAACAAGCGCTCGTGTGTTTTTCCACTGTACGGAGCTCCGAGGAGCCCATCCGGGATCTTTCCTTGATAGCGCGAGTGAATCTCCTGTTGAACCCTCGCGTGCAGCGCTTTGAACTGCTGGTTCTCGGCCGGCAAATGCATCAACATACGGGATTTTATGGCACGGGCAGCGATGTCCTTGGCGTAGGTGTAAGCCTCGAACAATGACTGAGGATCCTGATGATCAGAGATTTCTGAAAGCAGGTTTCTCAGTGCATGCTCGGCATCCGGCCTGAGCCGTTGCCACTCATCTTCAGGAGAATGCAGGGCGGTCATGCGGTGACTCCGTTCTGCCGGGTTTCTGTGAGGTGTTAGCCCTGATCTGCCAGCTCGAAGGCTAGCTGCTGGGCAGCGAGCACCTGCAAGATTTTTCTGTCACGCCGAGATGAGCAGTTGACGGACTCTGCGAACCATGGGGCGATCCACGATGAGCTCCTGTACGGCCACTCGCCGAGATGGAGACTGAGCCCAGGCACCCAGTCCGGATCCGGCTTTGCCGCTGAGCGAGTTGCTGGCGCGAGTGAGACGTCTGGTTCATCGGCGAGGCGCGGACGCCGCTCCAATTGTGCCGTGACGCCGATCAGCCACCAGATGAAGATCAGGCGTGAGGAACCATCACCGATATTCTCTACCAATGACTCGTCCAGACCTGCTGCATCGAAGGCCGCGGCGACAAGGCCAGGCGGAGCCTGTGTGCGGATGGCGCTCTGCTCTGTGACGACCGTCTCGACAGTGCTCACAGCGGCGCGGTCGATTTCTGCGTAAGTGGCCTCGGCGATTTCTGCGTCGAGGAATCGGTTCACTCCGCGGTAAAAGTCCCCCGGTGTCTCGATCCGCAGCTCAGCGCCTGTGCGCTGCCTCAGCTCACTTGCCAAGGAGGGCCAGGGACGCGAGACACTCCGGCCTTCTCCCTGCGGCTGATACCAGTCTTCCTTCGTGTCGTTGGAGACAAAGAGCAGGCGAGAGCGCTTTGTTGAGTCTGCCATGTAACCGATGGTTTCCTCCCAGAGAAGGAAATCGCCAGATGATGCCAGAGCGGTCCCTTTCCCTGCATCTTTAAAGCCGGGAGGGATGAGGTTGGGGAATCTGTATGACGAGGCCTCTTCGACGCGCCGCCGGGTCTCCGCAGCATCTGGAGGGACCGCAACCCTATCGCCGAACAGGGCAGCCACTTGGGAGAGCACGGGATCGCCTTGGCCACCTGGCGATATGGAGATGTCGTACTCTCTGAGCCGCTTGACCTGTGCTTCGAGCGTTGCACTCCATCCGCTGAGCAGCTCTTCGATGGCCTTGTTTGACATTTCGGTGTCAAGCTCGCGGCTGGCCTCGGTGTCCTGTGCGTACTTGATCAGCAGATCTTGAGTGAACGAGCGTGCGTCCTTGATTGCCGTTTTCGCGTCGCGGAGTTTGTTCTGGAGGGAACGCTGGGCATCGTCAAGCGCCTTTTTCCTGCCAGTGATGATACGAAACCGGTTCTGGACGAACTCCAGTCCAACCTGGTGTGGGAGCCAAAGGCGTTGCTGCACACTCTGGAGAGCTTTCAGTACCTGCTCGCGTGCGGTAGGGGTGTACTCGTACAGGCTGAGCAGGACGTTTGTGTCAAGAACGACGATTCCGTCCGTGAAGAAGGTGGCGCGGTCTGGATCCTTCTCAGACGGACCGTTCTGAATCCAGTCCCGGTACTGCCTGATCAACGGGTACTCGCCCTCAGGGCTGACCACCGATCGCTCCTTGTTCTCGGGTCGGGATGCTGAAGAAGATGATCCCGCCTTCAGTGTGCTCGCGCTACTGAGCGATTTGAGCGGCTCACTCGTGTTCCGGCCTGGCCCTGCTTTTCTGGGCCTCGGGCAGCCGTGGTGCTGCATCATCTGATGCTTCACCAGGCTGGGCCACAACCCAGTACTCCCCGGCAATCTCTGCTTGTGGGCGGTTGCTGTGCTCCGGCCGGGCGCGGATAACTCGGTGGGCGACGAACTCCCCTTCATGCGGCACTGGGCCGCCGAGGGCGCGGGCTACCGCCTGGTGTGACTGGTAGTCGCCCAGGATGATGATCCCCTTCGGGCGAAGGGCAGGACGTGCGCGCCCCTTGTCCCCCTCACGGACCCGCGCCATGTAGTCGAGCTGCTGAGCCGCGGTTCGCACCACGCCGCGGCCGATTCGCTTGCCGTGCACGGAACGGAACAACTCGCGGACACGGGCTTGGCCCTTCTGCTTTCCCGGGATCAGGATGCGGGCCCGGGTCGCTGGGTCAAGGTGGAGCAGCACGTTCTCCGGAAGGGCTTCGTCCTTCCAGAGCCAAGTGATCTTGTTCCGGTGCTCCGCCTTGATGGTGAACTTCAAGTCCCGGTTAGTTCCGCCGTTGAGCCACTCGCGCTTGATGCGCAGCAGCCCGGCACTCCAGCGGCTCTGGTAGTCATCCGCCCAGACAAGCAGGCACAGGTGACCCTGTGCCTCGGGCGGAATCATCCAGGAGCCAAACTTTTGCGAGTACTTGCAGTCGACGTCGATTCCCTCTATGCGGTAATCCATGTCGATGCCGTCCGCGAACTCGAACTCACGCTGCAGGTTGATCTCAACGAGGGTTCCCGCGTGTGTTTTCTCTGTCTTGAAGAGGGTGCTCCAGTCATACCGGCCAGTTACTTCACCATTCAACAACTGGTCAATAGTGTCACGCAGCACGCGGGCGAAGCGTACTCCCGCAGGGTCGAGCGCCATCAAGTGCTGGTGAACCAACATGAGTTCAGGGTCGTCGCACACGCCGGATACTGGCCCTGGGGGGTCAAAAAGGGTCACTCTGCACTCTTTCGTGAAGCAAGGCGGAATGTTGATGATGACACCTGTCCTGACTCCCGGGGCTTGGGCGGAGTTCCCGTCAGGGGAAAGTTGCTGCTACGAAGATGTCGTTGGCGCGCCCAGAGTCCTTGGCTCGGAATCGGAGCAGGCGTTTCGATGCGTCGGTTGCGGATGACGGGGGGATCAGAGTGAACGCCATGATGACCTTGGATGGGTCAGCCACACCCTGTGGTGCAGCAGTGCGTGTATCGGCGTCGTTCTGACCTTCGATGACCGGGTAGAGCAGAACCACGCCTGTCGCGGAGCCGATGGACAGTCCGTCACTGCCAGCACCCTGGATCAACTGCATTGCCGCGATCCGGTGTTCCACGCTTGCGATACGGCCGAAGGCCGTCTTCCCTGCCTGTCGGCTACGGCGGACGAGCGAGAACTGGGGTGAGCCGAGGATGCTGGCTTCGATCCGGCTGGAACGCGACAACTGCGGGGCGATGACCAACCAGCCGTCCACCTTGGCTAGCCTGCCGTCGAGCTGCGAAAGGTAGCTCAGGTGGGGGCGAAAAAGGTCTGGGTATTCCCACTCAAGTCCGCTCAGGATGCGCATGATGTCTGTGTGCGGTACTCGGGCAGTGAGGGCGGAAAAGGACCGGGCCTGCGAACTACTGCTGTCCGGAGGATTGGTGAACGTGACAGGAGCTTCACTGAATGTGTCAAGCAGTGGGCGCCAGCGTTCGGTGTTGCGCCGAATTGCCTGAGAGTCCACGGGATAGGACGCGGGTTCAATCGGCTGCCCCGGTGACCGGATCTCCACCAGCTCCGCGTTGAACATCTTGTTGCGGGCGGACGGCTTGATCCAGGGCAGGTGCTGGGACACCAGCGGGGGGATCTGGGCGGGGGTCACCTGTGGTTTGCCGTCGACCAGTTCGGCGTACCGTGACAGCTGGGAGCGGAAGGTCTCCTCGTCGCGGCAGATCGCCTCGAAGGCCTCGTACAGGTCGACGGTCTTGGATTTGCCCATGGCCTCTTCGCGCCCGATGTACAGGCGGACCAGGTCCCGGTAGTTGGGGCGGAAACCGAACCAGCGGCCCATCTGCATGAGGGTGTCGGCCTGCTGCGTGGTGCGGCGGTAGTACGTGACCGTGAGGCCCTCGATCGTGAAGCCGCGGGAGAGCTTGGTGCCGCCGACCAGGATCTTCCACACGTGCGGCGTGCGGTCGAAGTCCAGCTCCGGCTGCTCGTAGTCCCGTTCGGTGTCACCGTTGACGATGATCACCGGTTCGCCGCCGGAGTTGATGAGCTGGCGTGCCCGGGAGACGTACGGCTTGAGGTCGTCGTACGACGCCGGTGTGGGCAGGTCGTTGTCCGCGAAGCGTTGGAAGTCGTCGGCGAGGAGGGCGGCGAGGCGGGCGTGACCCTCCTGACCGGTGTAGGCCGACCGGTGCCACATCGAGTTGATGCGCAGGGCGAGAATCGCGTGTTCACGCTGCCGCACGGACTCGTGGACGAGCATAGTGTGGTGGCGGAACGGGCCTTCGGGAACGCCATGGGCTGCTCGGTACAGCTTCAGCGCGCCGGTGAGGACGAAGGCATCCAGGGCTTCCTGGAGACGGTCGACGGCGCCGGCGCAGATCCCGCGTACGTGTGTCTCCTCGGCGGTTCCCTCGGACTCCAGGTCGTGGAAGTCCTGCACGCCCATGTAGCCGGTCGGGCGGGGCAGTGAGATCAGGAAGTCCCGCGGGAAGATGTCCTCCTCGTCGCCCGGATCCACGAAGACGTTGGCGAAGGGCGTTGCCGTGTAGCCGACGTACTGGGAGCGCGGAAGCAGGCTGAGGAGCTGCGTGATCTGGCCGTTGATGGCCTTGCGGGTGACCTTGCCGTCCTCCCACTTCTTCGGGTCCGTCGTGTTCACCGACGCCTGGTCGGACTCGTCGTCGATGATCAGAGCGGGGATCTCGGAGAGGATCGGGCCGATCTTCTTCAGGTCCTTGATCAGCTTGGCCAGGACCAGCGAGTTCTTCTTCACCACCATGACGCGCGCGGCCGCGTGGTGCAGGTTGTCCGGGACGTACAGGGGCTGGGTGCGGTCCTGCTTGTCGAATTCGAGGGCCCGGATGCCGGTTTCCAGGCTCTTGTAGTCGTTGTCCCGTGTCGTGAGGCGCTCGATGTCGAAGGAGCCCAGCGCCGACGGACGGCCGCCGTGGCTGACGAACTTCGCCGGCCAGTCCTCGTCGTCCTGGTAGTCGACGCCGACGAGCGCGTCCGTGTCCGCCGGGTCGGCGCCGCGCAGGATGTTCTCCTGGCCGATCAGCTCCATGTCCAGACGGCGCTGGGTCTGGCCCCGGAGGAGATTCAGGGTGCCGCCGAGGATGATGACCAGGCGGTAGCCGGCGTCGATGGCCTTGGCCGTGACACCCGTGAAGTTGGCGGTCTTGCCCGACTGCACGTAGCCGACTACCAGACCCCGCGCACCGTATGCCCGGCGCGGGTGGGATCGGAAAGGCGCTCGACCACGGCGTGGCTCGCCTCGTCCAGGCTCGATACGGCCGCGTCCGACCAGCCCTTGCGGCGCAGTGTCTGCTCGTAGGAGTTCCAGTAGAACGCGCGCGCTGCCGCCGTGTCCCTGGAGTACCAGGACGTGAACTCCTTGCTGATGACCGTCGCGCCGGGCTCCTTGAAGACCGGGACCGCGTGGTCGAGTGCCTTGCGCAGGTCGGGGCCGAAGCCGAGACGGTCGTACGTGTCCGAGCGCCGGGCGTCCGTGCGCGCAGGGGCGGCGGACCAGTCGGCCTGTTCGGTGAGGTCCCAGGTGGTCAGCGTGCGATGCCAGAGCGCGGTGAGCTCGTCGCCCGGACCCGTCGCCACTATCCGGTCCCGGAAGTGACCGAGTGCGGTGTCGGCCGGCTCCTCCGCCTCGGACAGTGCGAAGGCCAGCTTCGAGAAGGCCTTAGGGCCCCGGCGCATCGCCGCCAGGACATCGCCGTGGAGGTTGAACAGGTGGTCGGTCATGGCAGGCGCGGCTTTCTCGGAGGCGTGGCGGGGATGGGCGGTTCGGGCCTCAGCGGGCCAGTTCGCAGCGGGCGGCTGTCACCAGGACGCTGTTCCACAGGGCGACGTTGTCGGTGTGCACTGCCCGGACGCGCTCCTTCTGGAAGATCTCGTTGGCCATCAGATAGAGCATGCTCTTCACGACCGGGGCGTCGTTCAGCCCCCCGCGACGGCCGCCGGTGAAGGCCTGCCGGTACTCCTTGTTGAGCCTGATCACCCGCTCGTCACGGTCGAGTTCGAAGAACACCTCGGACGGCAGCGTGTCCCATCGGAACGTCACGGGGTCCTCGCCCTCCAGCTCCGGCAGTTCGTCACGCAACGTGCGCTTGAGGCGCGGGTCGAGCCCCTTTCCTGCGGGAATCACCGCCTTGCGCTGCGGCTCGGAGGCGCGCTTGGCCGCTTCCCGGTACGTCGTCTGCGCCTCCAGGACGTACTCGGCGAAGGTGTGATCCGCGTCGTCCACGGCCTGCTCCAGCCCGCGTGCGAAGGCCGGGGTGACCGTCACGCCGTCCTTCTTGACCGTGAGGCCGAAGACCTCGTTGGGCCGGGCCGGAAGGTCGATCGCGATACGGGCGAGGGCGAGGTGGCCCTCCGCGCTGCGGGTACTGTTCCAGCCGCCCGCCTGGACGAGGCGGTCGTTGCGGTAGATGTAGAACCCCTGGCGTTCGGCGAGCGGACCGATGCCGCGGAAGCTGACCAGGGGCGACTTCGGCGGCCAGACATGAGCGGTCAGCGCCACTTCGCCGACGCCCTCGACCGGTGCGGTGTACGTACGGGGGTAGCCGGCCCGGCCGGGCACGCGGTAGCCGAACGGGTCGATCGGCTCGACACCGCGGTGGTCCAGCTCCTCCTTGGTCCGTACGTCCTCGACGACGATGTCGATGTTGAAGTCGTCGCCGACGAGGAAACGGTGCAGATAGAGCCCGAGATGGGTCTCCAGCTTCTCGATCGCGTCGTTGAGGAAGCGATCGGCCTGGCCGACGGTGACGGTGTCGAAGGCGCGGACGTGGTCCCAGCGGACGATCGTGCCGTGCCACTCGATCAGTCCGTCGTAGCGGTCGACGAGGTCCTGGCAGTAGCCCGGGTCGACGATGTCGCAGGTGAAGTCGGCCTGGGCGCGCGCGGTCAGCCAGCGGCGGCCGGTCGACGGGCTGCGCCTGGTCCGGCTGATGACGGTGAGCGATTCGGCGTGGGAGAGGGAGGCGGCCTTGAGACCCGCACCGAAGTGACCGAGCGCCGTTTCGGAGTACCCCTCGCGGCCGCCGACCGTCATGGCCGTGTCCAGGGACTCGTCGTTCATGCCGCATCCGTCGTCGATGACGAGCAGGCTGACGAGCCGGTCGTCGTCCCGCAGGAAGCTCACGACGACGTTCCGGGCGCCCGCGTCGATGGAGTTGTCGACGAGGTCGGCGATGGCCGCCTCGAAGCCGTAGCCCTGGTGTGTCAGCGATTCGACGTAGCGGGCGGCAGGCGGGAGCCGCTTGCTGCCGGAGGTCGGGATCTCGAACTGCCAGTCGGCGGACGGCTGATAAGGCGGCATAAGGACTTCCTCGCGCGCACAGAGCTGAGACCTGCGTGCGGAGGTGTGGCCCTGAGATGGGTAGTTGGGATGTGATGATATTGCAAAGGTGAGACAGAGGGGAGTCCTGTTGACAAAACCCCTGTCGGGGAGGCGGTGACCCGACGGGACCTCCCGGCCGGGCGGACTGTCCCGGCCTGATCCCGTTGCCGCAACCACGATCACGACCGCCACGCCACCGGTGCCTCGCCTGCCGCCTGCGCGTTGGCCCTCACGGGTGGGTCAGGGCTTGTACTCGGTGTGTGGGGTGGCTACGGCCCGGAGCAGGTCCCGCAGGCGGATGCATTCGGCCACGGGGTCGCGGCAGCCGGCGGATGTCCTCGCCGGCCTCCATGTTGAGGCGGGTCAGCGAGTTCTCCCACCCGACGTACTGGGAGTGCTGTTCAGGGCTCGCCCCTCTGCCGGTTCGTCACGCCGGGCGCTGATGATCAGGTCCACTGCTCTCTTCCGGTGGAGCCTCCCGACTCCCGGGCCCTCGTCAAGTCCCGCACATAGCCCGTGCCCGGTTGGCCGTTCAACAGGATGTCTTCTCCGGTGGGGGTGAAGCCCGTGCGGGTCAGGACTGCGCGGGAGGCTGTGTTGGTGAGGGTGGCGGCTGCGCGGAGTGTGGTCAGGGCGTACTCCGTGGCGGCCAGGGTGCAGAGTTGGAGGACGGTGGTTGTGGCCAGGCCCTGGCCGGTGGCTTTTTCGGCCATGCGGAAGCCCAGGGCGGCGGAGCCGTCCGCCACGTCCACCAGGTTGAAGCGGCCCAGGATCTCGCCGGTGGGGGCCACCAGGACGTGGAAGTGGCAGGCGCCCGTTGCCTGTTCGGCGAGGAGGGCGGCGTGCCGGGCCTCGAAGTGGGCGAAGTAGTCGTCCCCGCGGTCCGGTATCGATGCGGCGAAGAAGGCGCGGTTCTCCCGCTCGAACGCGAGCAGGGCCGGGGCGTGATCGGCGCGTAGGCGCTGGAGTTCGGGCATGGGGGAAGGGTACGGGGGAGGGGAGCGTACGGGGGAGGGAAGCGTACGGGGCCCGTTGTGGGTGGGCCCCGTACCCGGGCGACGGAGCTATTGCGTTCCGTGGCATTCCCGGTACGCGCGTCCCGAGCCGCACCAGCACGGGGCACTGCGGGCCGGGGGCCAGGGGATTGCCCGGCCGCGGGCGGCGAGGGTGGTGGCGTACTGGGGGAGGAGGTCCGGGTCGGCCGGGGACGTGGCTTCCGAGGCGGCGAAGGCTTCGTAGGAGGGGACCGTGCCCGTCACGATGCCCAGGTTCGGGGTGCCCGCGGCGTGGAGGTCGCGGAGGGCGGCTTCCAGGGCGGCCAGGTGGTCGGTGTGGGAGGGGTACTCGCTGCGCAGGACCGGGTACGCGGCGAGGAGTTCGTCGAGTTCGGAGGCCGGCCAGTGCAGCACCGCCACCGGGAACGGGCGGGACAGCGCGGTGCGGTACGTGCCCAGTTCGGCGCGGAGGCGGATGATCTCGGCCCGGAGCTCGCCCGGGTCCGAGGAGCCCAGCGACCA
This sequence comes from Streptomyces sp. NBC_01217, assembly GCF_035994185.1. Lineage (NCBI taxonomy): Bacteria > Bacillati > Actinomycetota > Actinomycetes > Kitasatosporales > Streptomycetaceae > Streptomyces > Streptomyces sp. NBC_01217. The sequence continues at coordinate 3,305,052 of NZ_CP108538.1, read as the reverse complement.
CAGGCGCTTCGGGTCGTGCAACTCGTCCAGTGGGACGGCGGCCGCGTGGACGGCGTCGGCCAGCTCGTCCCACACGTCGTGCGCCACGCCCATCAGCCTTCGCACCCGGTGGCGGCCGATCAGCAGCGACTGCGTGGCGTACGGGACCTCCTCGCCCGGGGTCAGCAGGAGCGTCAGCGCGGTCGTGAAGTAGTCGTGGGCCGCTTCCAGCTCGTCGTGCGATTCGAGGGTCTCGGCCGCGATCTCCCAGACCGCCGGGTCGAGCGGGCCCACGACCCGGATGCCTTCGATGATCGCGCGGGCCTCGGCCTCGTGGCCGTACTCCCACAGGTTGGCCGCGTTCAGGGCCTTGACCAGGTGCGGGTGGTCGAGGTCGGGGGAGGCGAGCAGTTCGTCGTAGAGAGTGGTGGCACGGGCGCGGTCGCCGGCGAGCTCCAGATGGGCCGCGGCCTGGAGAAGCAGTGGCTCGCGGTCCTCGGGGTACTGCGCCGCGGTGCGCAGCAGGCGCTCGGCTTCGGTGATGTGGTCAGCAGGCGTGTCGGGGCGCATGAACCACACCGTACTGCTGTACGGCACCTGGGCGGAGGGTTGTTCCGGCCCTGGAGAGTTACGGAACATGGCCCTATCGTGCGGGCCGTGCGGGAGCGGATACCGGTCGTGGTGCAGCGGAACTCGCGAGGGCGGCGGATCGCCGCGCGCGGGTTGTGGACGGCTGCCGAAATGGTGGTGACCCTCGGCGTCGTCCTGTTGTTGCTCGTCGTTCATCAACTGTGGTGGACCAACCGGCAGGCCCGTGCCGACGCCGAGCACCAGGTGCAGACGCTGCAACGGGAGTGGGGGGAGCCGGAGCAGTGGGGGGAGCGGGAGGAGCCGGAGGAGGAGCCGGGGGACGGGGGCGGGCGCGGCGGTGGTGATACGCGTTCCTCCCCCGCAGCGCGCGCCCCGTCCCCCGCGCCCCGATGGGACCAGGCGTACGCCGTCATCCACATCCCCCGTCTCGGGCTCACCGCCCCCGTCGCCCAGGGCATCGGCAAACGCGGCGTCCTCGACAAGGGGTACGTCGGGCACTACCCGCGAACCGCGCAGCCCGGCCAGGCCGGGAACTTCGCGCTCGCCGGGCACCGCAACACCCACGGCGAGCCCTTCCGGTACATCAACCGGCTGCGGCGCGGGGACCGGATCGCCGTCGAGACCCGGGACTCCGTCTTCACGTACACCGTCGACCGGACGCTCGGGCAGACCGGCGCCGGTGACAGCGGTGTCATCGCGGCCGTCCCGCGCAGCAATGTGAAGCCGTATCCCGGGTACAGCGAGGCCGGTTCCTATGTGACGCTCACCACCTGCACGCCCGAATTCACCTCCCGGTACCGGCTCGTCGTGTGGGGGAAGCTGACGGGCGTACGGGCGCGGTAGCGGGGCTCAGCGGCGTTCCCGCAGCAACAGGACGCTGACCGTCGCCAGCAGGGCCAGGCCCACCGACAGCAGCAGCGCTCCGTCCGTGCCCGAGCCCGTCGTGGCGATCGCGATCGTCAGGGCCACACCCGCCGACGAGCCGATGTACCGGGCCGTGTTGTTCGCGCCCGAACCCATCGCCGCCCGCTCCGGCGGCACCGACTCGACCGCCAGACGCGGCAGCGCGGCGTTGAGCAGTCCGCTGCCGATGCCGGACACGACCAGGGCCGGGAGCAGCCGCAGCCACACCGAGGCGTCGATGTGCGTGGTGCCCGCCGTGTCCAGGGTGCCCAGCAGCGACAGCACCGCCACCGCGTGCAGGACGAAGCCCAGGGCCAGCTGGTGCCGGGCCGCGACCCGGCCCGCCAGCCGTCGCGTCTGCAGCGCCACCACGAACGCCGTACCCGACCACAGCAGGAACAGCCACGCCGAACTCAGCGCCGACATCCCCAGCGCCTGCTGGAGCAGCGTCGGCAGATAGCTGAACAGACCGATCACCGCCAGGCCGGTGAACAGCCCGCCGGCCGACGACGCCAGGAACGGGCGGCTGCGCAGCAGCGACAGATCGATCAGCGGGGCCGCGGCCCTGCGCTCCACCACCACGAACCCGGCGGTCAGGGCCAGCGCGGCGAGCAGCAGCAGCCCGATGGGCGCCCGCAGCCAGCCGTCCCGGCCGAGCGTCAGTGCGGTCAGCAGCGCCGTCATCGCCAGGCCGAGCACCGCGGCCCCCGCCAGATCGGGGCGGCCATCGCGCGGGGCACGGGATTCTTCGAGCGTACGGAACGCGAGTACGGCCGTGAGCAGGGCGGCGAGTGCCAGTACGACGTACGGCAGCCGCCAGTCGGCGGGGCCGAGCGAGCCCGCGAGCAGCGGGCCGAGGGCGATCCCCGCGCTCACGAACGCGCCCCAGATGCCGATCGCCCTGATCCTCGCCGCCCCTGCCGGGAACGCGCCGACCAGCAGGCCCAGGCTGGCCGCGAGGATCGCGGCGCTCGCCGCGCCCTGGGCCACGCGCGCCAGGGTGAAGGCGAGGGTGTTCGTCGCGAGCGCGCCCAGGCCGGTGGTGACGCCGAGGGCGAGGGTGCCTACGAGGAAGAGTCTGCGGCGGCCGTAGTCGTCGGCGAGGCTGCCCGCCACCAGGAGGAAGACGGCGAGCCCGAGCGGAGCGCCGTTCAGCAGCCAGGCCCGACCCGACGCGGGGGTGGCGAGGGCGGCGGAGAGGCCGGGGACGGCCGTCATCGGCGCCGTGTAGTTCATCAGCGCGATGGCGGTGGCCGCCGCGGTGGCGGCGAGGGTGCCGGTGGCGGTCTTCGCGGAGAAGGGCCGGGGCTGCGGTGGGGCGTCACGGGTCTGGTGCGCGGCGGGGGCGGTCTCCGTGGGGCGGACGGGCTGGGCCATGACTTCGCTCCGGGGGCTGGAAAGGGGCGCGGGTTGGGAAAGGGGCACTGACTGGAGAAGTGGTGCGGGCTGGGGCGGCCGGCGGTCCGAAGGCATGGTTCGATCAATGAACTCACGCTGTCGGGTCGACGTTAGCACGATAGGTTCATTCATTGAACTGTGACGGGGTAAAGTGGTCGTCATGGCTCTCGGCAAGGACTACGCGACACAGCAGTGCTCGATCGCCCGCGCACTCGAAGTGATCGGCGAGCGCTGGACCTTGCTGGTGGTGCGCGACGCCTTCTACGGCGTACGCCGGTACAACGACTTCCTCGTCCACCTCGGCGCACCGCGCGCCGTGCTGGCCACCCGGCTCCAGTCGCTCATCGAGGCCGGTGTCCTGGAGAAGCGCCGCTACCAGGAGTCGCCGCCGCGCGACGAGTACGTCCTCACCGACAGCGGCCAGGCCCTCTGGCCCGTCGTCCGCAGCCTCGGTGTGTGGGGGCGCGACCACATTCCCGGCACCCGGCCGATGCGAGTCTTCGTCCATGCCTCCTGCGGTACGGAACTGGGCGCGTACGGCGAATGCCCGGTCTGCGCACGGCCCGTACCGCCCGGGGACGTCGAGATGCGGCCCGGCGACGGACTCGATCCGGACCCCGCCGATCCGGTCAGCCGCGCCCTGCTGGCACCGCGCCGGCTGCTGCGGCCGCTGGAGAGCGATCGCCGCTGAGCGCGGGACCGCACGGGACCGGTGTGTCGGACCCATCGTGTATAACGGCTGGAGAGAAGCGTGATGGGGAAGAGATGAAAGGGAGGGGCCGATGAGCGGTGAAGTGAACCGTCTGCGCGGTGGCCTCGCCCGGCTGCTCCGCCCCGCGGGGCTGCTGCTCTTCCTCGTCACCGAGGTCCTGCTCGCCGAAGGCGGCAGCCTCTCCGCCGCCGTCGCGCTCGCCGCCACCGCGGCCGCCGGCTCCGCGCTCGCCGTCGCCTCGGTCATCAGCGCCCGCTGCGCCGTCCCCGTACCCCGCACCCGGGTCCGTACGGCCATGCGCGACCGGGAGAAACGCACCGCGTTCCTGCCGCAGCGAGACCCGGACGCCAAGGGGCGCAGACGCCCCCGAGCCCCCGGACGCGCCCTTCCGACGGCCGCGTAGGGGCTCACAGCAGTGCAGTACGGGGCATCCCCGTAGTACCCCGCAGTACCCCTCGCGGTTCGTCATGCCGAGTTCGTTCTTCTTCCCGGCACGACGAGACCCCCGGAGGGCTCATCCATGTCCGTCTTCATGTCCGCATTCGCCGCCCTGGTCGGCGCGCTGGCCGATGTGCTCCACCCGCTCTTCCAGACCGCGTCCACCGCCGCCGCGATCGTGCTGTTCACCGCACTCGTACGGCTGGCCGTGCACCCCCTGTCGCGGGCCGCGGCGCGCGGGCAGAAGGCCCGCACCAGGCTCCAGCCGCAGATCGCCGAACTGCGCAAGAAGCACGGCAAGAACCCCGAGCGCATGCAGAAGGCGCTCATGGAGCTGCACAAGGAGGAGAAGGTCTCGCCGCTGTCCGGCTGCCTGCCCAGCCTGCTGCAGATGCCCGCCTTCTTCCTCCTCTACCACCTCTTCTCCAGCCAGAAGATCGGCGGCGACCCCAACGCGCTGCTCGGCCACCAGCTCTTCGACGCCCCGCTCGGTGAGCGCTGGCACAACGCGCTGGCGCACGGCGGGCTGTTCGGGGCGCAGAGCATGGTCTACCTCGGTCTGTTCGCGATCGTCGCCGCCGTGGCCACCTTCAACTACCGGCGTACGAAGCGGCAGATGGCCGCCAACCCCGTCACCCCGGCCACCGGCCCCGACGGACAGCCCGTCCCGGGCATGGGCGCGATGACGAAGCTGATGCCGCTGCTGTCCTTCGCCACGCTCTTCACCGTGTCCGTCGTACCGCTCGCCGCCGCGCTGTACGTCGTCACGAGCACCACCTGGACCGCGATCGAGCGCGCCGTCCTCTACCGCGACATGCCGGTCGCGGGTGCCGCCATGGCCACCGTGGCGTGATCGGCGCGGCGAGTACGCCGGTCCAGTGTGTGAACAGGGTCTTGCGGAGTGATCGGATGTCTTGGACGATCGGACAAGCCTGCGATGGCCGCCACCCATCCGACGGGCCCGATCTCGACGAAGGGGAGAAAGACCGTTGAAGCTGCTTCGAGTGGGTACGGCAGGTGCGGAACGACCGGCGCTGCTGGACGAGGACGGAACCCTGCGTGACCTGTCGGGAGTCGTCACCGACATCGACAGCGCACTGCTCGCCGACGAGTCCGCGCTCGCCCGGGTACGGGCCGCCGCGGCCGCGCCCGGCGGGCTGCCCGCGCTCGACGCCGAGGGGCTGCGGGTCGGGCCGCCGCTCGCCCGGATCGGCAAGATCGTGTGCATCGGGCTGAACTACCACGACCATGCCGCCGAGACCGGCGCGGCGATTCCCACCGAGCCGATCCTGTTCTTCAAGGCGCCGGACACCGTCGTCGGGCCCGACGACACGGTGCTGGTGCCGCGCGGCAGCGTGAAGACCGACTGGGAGGTCGAGCTCGCGGTCGTCATCGGGCGCACCGCGCGCTACCTGGAGTCCGCCGAGGAGGGGCTCGCGCATGTCGCCGGATACGCGACGGCGCACGACGTCTCCGAGCGCGAGTTCCAGATCGAGCGCGGCGGCACGTGGGACAAGGGCAAGAACTGCGAGACGTTCAACCCGCTGGGGCCGTGGCTCGTGACGGCGGACGAGATCGCCGACCCGCAGACGCTGCCGCTGAAGCTCTGGGTCAACGGCGAGCTGAAGCAGGACGGCACGACGGCCGACCAGATCTTCCCGGTGGGTGAGGTGGTCCGCTACCTCAGCCACTTCATGACGCTTTACCCGGGCGATGTGATCAACACCGGGACGCCGGCGGGAGTTGCTCTGGGACAGCCCGAGCCCAAGCCGTATCTGAGGGCGGGCGATGTCGTGGAGCTGGAGGTTGTGGGGCTGGGGCGGCAGCGGCAGGAGCTGAAGGGGGCGTAGCGGGTGGGGTGCCCGGGCGTTCCGGGGCGCCGTTTTGCCCTCAAGCGCCGGACGGGCTGAAAGATGTCCTCAATCGCCGGACGGGCTTGATTTTGGCCGATGCGGGATGGATCGGCCGGTGTCGGCTCGATTCGGCCGACGTGGGCTGGATCCGCCGGCGGCGGCTTGATTTTGATCGGCGTGGGATGGATTGGTTGATATCGGCCGGATCGATCGGTGAGGGCTCGGCGTAAACGTCGGAGGGGTGGGGGCCGTGTCAGTGCGCCCCACCCCCTCCTCTCGTCATGCGCCGATTGTCGTCGCGAACTGTTCCAGGGCCTCTACCACCAGGGCGTGGTCCTCCGCCTGGGGCAGGCCCGAGACCGTCACCGAGCCGATGACGCCCGCGCCCTCGACCGCGATCGGGAACGAACCGCCGTGCGCGGCATACGTGTTCGGGTCCAGGCGCGAGGCGTCGTCGAAGGTCGTCCCCTTCGCCCGGAACCGGGATCCGACCAGGTACGAACTCTCGCCGTACCGTTCGACGACCTTGCGCTTGCGGTCGATCCAGGCGTCGTTGTCCGCGCTCGAACCCGGCAGCGCGGCGTGGAACAGCTGCTGTGCGCCGCGGCGGATGTCGATCGCGATCGGGGCGTGCCTCTCCCGGGCCATCGCGACGAGCAGGCCGCCGAGCGCGTACGCGTCGTCGTAGCTGAAATGCGGCAGCGTCAGCCGGCGTTCCTGGGCGATGAGCTCGGAGATGGTCGGAGCGGTGGGGTTCATACGGGCTGCTCCTCGGAATCGGCGGAGGTGGGCAGGGATACGGTGACGCCCTCGCGGGCCGAGCGGCGCGCGGCCTCCAGTACGTCCAGCGCCGCGGCGGCCTGGAGGGCGGTCACTGGATTGTCACCCTTTCCGCGCAGTGCGTCGGTGACCGCCGCGTAGTACGCGGGGTAGTCGCCCGGCGATGTACGGACCGGGGTGCCGCCGCCCGTCAGCGGGGACTCGCCCGAGCCGATCCGGCCCCACAGCTCCTCGGGCTCCTCGCCCCACGGCCCGTCCGCCGTCGGACGCGCGCCCTCGCGCAGGTCGGCCTCCTGCGGGTCCAGGCCGTACTTCACATAGCCGGCGGCCGAGCCCAGCACCCGGAAGCGCGGGCCGAGCTGGGCCGTGGTGGCGCTGACGTACAGATGTGAGCGGACCCCGTTCGCATGGGTGATCGCGAGGAACGTGTCGTCGTCGGCGGCGGCGCCGGGGCGGCGTACATCGGACTCCGCGTACACCTGCACGGCCGGTCCGAACAGGACGAGCGCCTGGTCGACGACATGGCTGCCCAGGTCGTACAGCAGCCCGCCGATCTCCTGCGGGTCGCCCGACTCGCGCCAGCCGCCCTTCGGCTGCGGACGCCACCGCTCGAAACGGGACTCGAAGCGCTGTACGTCGCCCAGCTCACCGTTCGCGATCAGGCGGGCGAGGGTGAGGAAGTCGTTGTCCCAGCGGCGGTTCTGGAAGACCGAGAGCAGCAGCCCGCGCTCCTCGGCGAGGGCCGCGAGCTCCCGCGCCTCGGCGGCCGTACCGGCGATCGGCTTGTCCACGACGACCGGCAGACCGGCCTTGAGCGCGGCGGTCGCGATCGGGACGTGGGTCCGGTTCGGCGAGGCGATCACGATCAGACCGAGCGCGTCGGGGCCGTCCGCACGCTCCCACAGCTCCTCCGGCGACGCGGCGAACCGTACGTCCGGGAACTCGGCGCGCGCCTGCGCCCGTCGTTCCTCGTTCGACGTGACGATCGTGTCGAGGACGAGGCCCTCGGTCGCGGCGATCAGGGGGGCGTGGAAGACGGAACCCGCCAGGCCGTAGCCGACGAGTCCGACGCGCAGGGGGGTCTGGGAGGTCTCGGACAGCCCGGGCGTCTCGTGAGTCGCGTTGCCAGTCATGTCCGACACTTAAGCAACGCTGTTGCCAAAGTGCAAGCGACAGGGACAATGGGGCTGTGAACAGGAGCAATAGCGGCGCGAATCTGCCGACACTGCGCAGCCACAACGCGGCGCTGGTGCTGGAACTGCTGCGGACGGCGGGCGAGCGCGGCATCAGCAGGCTCGAACTCGCCGAGCGCACGGGGCTCACGCCGCAGGCCGTCAGCAAGATCACCGCCCGGCTGCGCGCCGAGGGCCTGGCGACCGAGGCGGGCCACCGCGCCTCCACCGGCGGCAAGCCGCGCACCGTGCTGCGGCTGGTGCCGGACGCCGGGTACGCGATCGGGCTGCACCTGGACCGCGACGAGCTGACGGTGGTGCTCGTCGACCTGGCCGGCACGGTCGCCGCCGGACGCACCGCCCCGCTGGACTTCGGCGCCCCGGCGGACGAGGTGGTCGCGGTCGCGGCGTATGCGGTCGCGGAGGTACGGGACGGGTGCGCGGCGACGAGTGCGGTTTCGGCCGGACGGGACGGGGGCGCGCGGCCTGTGGATCTGCCGGTGCTCGGGGTCGGCGTGGCGGTGCCGGGGCCGCTGGACCACCGGGGCGGGGTGCTGCACCGCGTCACCGGGTTTCCGCAGTGGGACGGCTATCCGTTGCGGGACGCGCTCGCCGCGCGGACCGGGCTGCCCGTCGTCGTCGACAAGGACACCAACGCCGCCGCCCTGGGGCTCTCCCTGCGTGCGGCGGGTGCGGGCGACTTCGCCTATCTGCACCTCGGGACGGGGCTCGGCGCCGGTCTCGTCCTCGGCGGGGGGCTGCATCGCGGGGCCCGCACGGGGGCCGGTGAGTTCGGGCACCAGACCGTCCAGCTGGACGGGCCGGTGTGCAGTTGCGGAGGGCGCGGCTGCATCGAGGCGCTCTGCCTCGCCGCCGTCGCCCGCGGCGATGTCGCGGAGGCCGCACGCGTCCTGGGGACCGGCGCCGCGAACCTCGTCGGGCTGCTCGACATCGACCGGGTGATGCTGGGCGGCCGTACCGTCGCCGCCGATCCCGACGCGTACGTACGAGGCGTCCTCGCCGTGATCGAGGAGCGCGCCCGGCGAGGCGGCATCGACGCGCCGGTGCCGGTCATCGCCGCCGGGGGAGGGGAACGGCCGGTCGCGGAGGGGGCCGCGCAACTGGTTCTGGCTCCGCTGTTCGGACGGGTCGGGGGCGTGGACGGGGTGTGAGGCGGGGCGCGTCACTGGGCCGATCGAGCGGTTCGCGGCCGCCGGGCGGGCGGCCGTGCGGCATGTCGGCGCCGGTCGCCTCGCGCGTGCGTGGCAGCGTCGCCGCTCAGAACCGGTGAACTCCGGCGCACGGGGCGAGCCGACCGTTTCGCAAGCAGCGAAGGGTGCCCCCGATGCCCCCCACACCACCCCCGTCCGCCGGGGGCCCCGAGTCCACTCCTCCGTGCGTCCCCACGGCCAGCCCCGTGTCCATCCCGCTGGCCTCCGCCGCCTCCCTCCCCGTATCCACCGCCACCGCGTGTCCGCCCTCGCTCTCGGCCTCGCCGCCGGCCGCGACCCCGCTCCCCGGGCGGACGCGGCACGGGCTCGCGCTCGGGCTGGCGGCGGCGAGCGTGGTTCCCGTCGTCCTCGGCGGTGCGTCCGCCGCCCCCGCGTCCGCCGCGTCCTCGGCCACCACGGTCTCGAAGCCGGACTCCGTCACCGCCGACCAGCAGCCCGCCTGCGGTGATCCCGAGGCGGGCGAATTCCCGATCACCACCCGTATCCACAGCGGCCCCGACACCTACGCATCCGGCGGCGGCTACGGAACCTGGTACCTGGACCTCACCAACACCACCACCGAGTCGTGTCGCGCCATCCACCCGGTGCTCGTCCTCACCGACGAGGAGCGGAAGCTGACCTCCGACCAGATCCAGCTGGAGTTCGCCGACCAGGACCGTCCCGATGTGCAACACCGCGTCATCTGGGAGACCACCGACCAGGACGAACACATCGGTGTCTTCGGCGGCGACAGCGCGGAGGACGCCGAGGACGCCGACTCCTTCGCCGGCTTCACCGTCCCCGCGGGCCGCACCGTCACCGTCGAGGTCCGGATGGCGTTCACCTCGGACACCGGCCCGGGCCGGATCACTGCCAGGGCCGCGATCGTCCAGCGGCAGCAGGCAGCGGGCGGCAAGACCGGGAACGACGACGGGGCCTGGGTCGGCGAGTCCGACGACTACTCCTTCAGCGTCGTCGACGACAGCGACAGTTACGGCGATGAGACCGGCGACACCCAAGAGGTCGGTGGGACCGGCGACGTCCCCCGCGACACCCCCCGAGACGCTCTGCCGGACGGAGCGCTGCCCACCTCAACATCCGCCCCCGCCCCCACCTCCACCTCCACCCGAGACGCCCCGGCCCGCCCGGTCGCGTCCGGCCGGACCCCTGCCGCGAGCGACCGCCCCGAACGCCCCGACCTCCCCCAGCTGGCCGCCACCGGCCCGGCCGCCGTTCCACACCCCGGCATCACCGTCGCCGGGTTTCTGATCGGTGGCGGGGCCATGGTGCTCTGGTCCAGGCGCCTGCGCCGCCGCCCCTGAGCCCGGTCGATACCGCGCGCTCCGGTCGTATCTGATGGTTGAACGGACCGCCTAAAATCGGGGTCGTCGGCGCTGCACAACGCGGTGCCGCCGACGTCCCCGCACTCGGCGTACGGCAGGAGTCCCACATGGCAGAGCGCAAGCCGATCTCATCCTGGCTCACCGACATGGACGGAGTCCTGATCCACGAGGGGACACCGATTCCCGGGGCGGATGCCTTCATCAAGCGGTTGCGGGACTCGGGGCTGCCCTTCCTCGTCCTCACGAACAACTCGATCTACACCGCGCGCGACCTGCACGCCCGCCTCCGGCGCATGGGCCTGGACGTGCCCGTGGAGAACATCTGGACCTCCGCCCTGGCCACCGCCCAGTTCCTGGACGACCAGCGGCCCGGCGGCACGGCGTACGTCATCGGCGAGGCCGGGCTCACCACCGCCCTGCACGACATCGGCTACGTCCTCACCGACCACGAACCGGACTACGTGGTTCTCGGCGAGACCCGTACATACAGCTTCGAGGCGCTCACCAAGGCGATCCGGCTGATAAACGGCGGCGCCCGCTTCATCTGCACCAACCCGGACGAGACCGGCCCGTCCGCCGAGGGCCCGCTGCCCGCCGCCGGGTCCGTCGCCGCCCTCATCACCAAGGCCACCGGCAAGGCCCCGTACTTCGCGGGCAAGCCCAACCCGCTGATGATGCGCACCGGGCTCAACGCGATCGGCGCCCACTCCGAGTCGAGCGCCATGATCGGTGACCGGATGGACACCGATGTGCTGGCCGGTCTGGAGGCGGGGATGCAGACGTTCCTGGTACTCACCGGGCTCACCACGGTCGCCGACATCGACAGGTACCCCTTCCGGCCGTCCAGGGTCGTCGATTCCATCGCCGATCTGGTCGACCTCGTCGACCTGGGCTGAGCGCTGCGGGTTGCCGGCCCGAGGGGGCGAGGGGGACGGTTCCGGGTGGGTGCTCGCGGGGCCGTCCCCCCGCGCCCCTGCGGATGCGAAAAGCGGGAGCAGGCGTGACCCTTCTTTAAGGAGGTTCACGATGCGTTCGATACCCCTCACGTTCTGTGCCGCCGCGGTCGTCGCGGCGACCCTGGTGCCGGCTTCCGCCGCACTGGCCGACTCCGAATCCGATTCCGGGACCGGCTCCGGGACCGACTCGGGCTCCCGTACCACTCTCTCGGCGACCCCGCCCTCCGCCGTCCCCGGCGGCGATGTGGCCCTGCGGCTGGACGCCTGCAAGGGCAAAGAGGCCAAGGGCACCTCCGAAGTCTTCGCCTCCGAAGCGCTCTTCTCGCCCGCCGCGGACGGGGGTCTCATCGCGCAGGCCCGGATCAGTTCGGACGCCTCCCCGGGCGACTACAAGGTCCAGATCGTCTGCACCGACGACAAGGACACCAAGGCGTCCGGCACGGTCACCGTCATCGACCGGGACCAGGCGACCCCGCTCGCCCCGGTCAGTGCGGGAGGCGGCGGCACCGCCCCCCTCACCGAGCAGGAAGCCCATCAGGACGGCCCCGGCATCGTGCACGCGGTGGTCGGTCTGGCCCTGGCCGCCGTCGCGGTCGTCGCCGTTGCGTTCCGCAGCGCGCGCCGCCGCCGTCCGGCCACCGACTGACATGGGTGCCCCGGACCGCCCCGCGGGCCATGGACGGCTGCTCACCGGAGTGGCCTGGGCCGTCCTGCTGATGGGTCTGTGGCTCTGGGGCCGCGACATCACCGACGGCTCAGGTGCCAGTTCCGCCCCCACCACCGGCGACGTCGCCGCGGTCGGGCGGCCGCTCGGCGTTCCGCTGCCCCCGCCGCACGACCCGATCGAGGGCGCGGTGCCGGAGCGGGTCGAGATCCCGTCGATCGGCATCAGGGCGCCCGTGGTCGCCCGCGGCCTGGACGAGGACGGGGCCATCGAACCGCCGCCGTTCGACACGCCCCAGACCGTCGGCTGGTACGGCGACGGCACCGAGCCCGGCGCGAAGGGCCCAGCCCTCTTCGTCGGCCACGTCGACACCGAGACCGAACAGGCCGTCTTCTACGGGCTGAGCGCGGCCCGCCCCGGCGCGAAGGTCGAGGTGACCCGCGCGGACGGCACGGTCGCCGAGTTCACCGTCGACGACGTCCAGGTCTTCACCCGGGAACGCTTCAACGCCGACAAGGCGTACGGCCCGCGCCGGAGCGGCCGCGCGGAACTCCGCCTGATCACCTGCGGCGGCACCTACGACCGGGAGTCGCAGTCGTACGACGCGAATGTGGTCGTCTCGGCCTATCTGACCGGCGAGAGGTCCCGGGGCGGCGGCAGCGCCTGACGCATTCGGTACCCGGCCCGGCCGGCGGCCCTTTTCCCCCGGGGTGCCGGCCGGGCCGGTCCTCGACCGCGGTGGGCGGGCTGCGGGAGTAGCCGGCGCCGACACGGGAGGGCAGGGGCGGTCCGTGCCCGACACTCTAGGGCGGTGAACCGCCCCGGCCCAGAGGTTTTCTGACGTACGGTCGATAACCGGTCACTCTCGGCTTCCGGGCGAACGGGCAGAAGCCCTGTGCCAGGATGAAGGGGACGCGCGGCAGGGGACCGCCGTCGCACCGAGGGGGAGTGGATGCACGGCAGGCACAACGGCCGGTCGGGCGCGGTGGCCATGGCCGGAGCCGTGCTGCTGCTCGCGGGGTGCACCTCGTCATCGGGGCGTGCCGAGGCAGGCGACCCGTACTGGGTAAACCCCGACGGGAACGCGGCCCGGCAGGTCGCCGCGTACACCGAGGACGGGGACGGGGAGAGCGCCGGTCTGATCGAGAAGATCGCGCGGCAGCCCGTCGGGGAGTGGATCGGCCCCGACCACCCCGAGGCCGAGGTCAAGGGCGTCACGGAAGCGGCCGAAAAGACCGGCAGGGAAGCGCTGCTGGTCCTCTACAACATCCCGCACCGCGACTGCGGACAGTTCTCCAGGGGCGGCGCCGCCGACGGCCGCGCGTACCGGGCCTGGCTGGAGGGCGTCGCCCGGGGCATCGGCGACCGGCGCGCCACGGTCGTCCTGGAGCCGGACGCGCTGCTGCACATGGTCGACGGGTGCACGCCGCAGGAGTTCCACGAGGAGCGGTACGACCTGCTGAAGGGGGCCGTCGAGCGGCTCAAGCGGCAGCCGGACACCCGCGTCTACATGGACGCGGGCAATGCGGGCTGGCGCACCCCCGACGCGCTCCACCAGCCGCTGCGGCGGGCGGGCATCGAAGCGGCCGACGGCTTTGCCGTCAACGTCTCCAACTTCCAGACCACGGCGGTCAGTACGGACTTCGGCAAGCGGCTCTCGGCGAGGGTCGGCGACAAGCCGTTCGTCATCGACACCAGCCGCAACGGCAACGGCCCGTACAGCGGCGGCGCGCCCGAGGAGAGCTGGTGCAACCCGCCCGGCCGTGCGCTCGGCGAGCCGCCGACGACCGACACGGGGGACGCACTGGTCGACGCGTACCTCTGGATCAAGCGGCCCGGCGAGTCCGACGGCGACTGCAGGGGCGGCCCGAAGGCGGGCGCCTGGTGGCCGCAGTACGCACTCGGTCTGGCCCGGGCGACGAAGTAGCGGCGCGGGGGCGAGCGAGGGGAGTCGCCTCGATCACGGGACGCCCCACACCGCCCGTACGCCTACGGCACCTCGACCCACACCCCCTCCGAGGGTGTCCCCCTGTCGTCCGTCACGAACAGCATGTACCACCCCGACGGCACCAGCGCCCGGTTCCCCGGCACAGTCACCGTGATCCCGCCCGCCGTCCTCCTCAGGCCCAGCGCCACCGACCGCTGGTCGGTGTCCGTGACATGGGTGACCGCACTCGGCCGCATCAGCCTCGCCGAGGTGATCGCCGCCCCCCGCGCCGTCGCGAACGTGCCCGTACCGCCGCGCCGGATGCTTGCCGGACCGGATGTCAGCTCAGGGCGCGCACCGCGGTACAGATACGGCGGGGAGTAGATCTCGATGCGCTGCTCGAAGACGCCCGGCCGGGTGTTCGCCCGGTCCGCGTAGAGCGAGTCCGAGCCGAAGACCATGACGCGGCCGTCGGGCAGGAGTACGGACCCCGAGTGGTAGTTGCGCCCCACCGCCGGGTCGGCGACCCGCTTGTACGTGTCCGTCCCCGGGTCGTACAGCCGGGCCTGGAGCACATTCGACCCGCCGCGCCCCCGGTAGTCGTTGGAGCCGCCGGTGACCAGCAGCGAGTCGTCGGGAAGCAGCGAGGCGCTCGGATAGCGGGTGCCTTCCGCCAGCGGGGCGCCGTCCCGGAACCGCGGGGCGGGGTCCTTCAGGTCGACCAGGCGTGACTTCGCGCTCGACCGGCCGGACTCACCGACCCCGCCGCCGCCGATGACCAGGAACTTCTCGTCCTGGGCCGGGGGCAGCCGTACCGTCGCCGAGGTCTCCATCTCGTCGGCGTCGCCCAGGCCGGGGATCTTTGTGAAGCTGTTCGTCGCCAGGTCCCAGATGCCGGGCTCGCGGCCGACGTCGGCGGGGCCGTATCCGGCGTTCGAACCGGAGTAGAAGAGTTTCCCGTCGTTCATCAGGAAGACGGCGGGGTAGGTGGGGAATCTGCGGACGATGCCGGTGTACTGCCACTTCCCGGTCCTCGGGTCGTAGATCTCGTCCTTGCCGGGGACGATCTGCCCGATCTCGTCGAGACCGGAGAGAGCCAGGACCCTGCCGTCCCGGAGGGTGGTCAGCGTCGGGTACCAGCGGGCCTCGTTCATCGGGTCGACGGTGATGTACTTCTCCGCCGCCGGGTCGAACTCGAAGGCTTTCCTGATGCCCTGGAAGTCCTTCTTGTCGAGGGCGAGCTTCTGCGCGATTCCGTAGACGTTACGGGCGTCGGAGCCGGTCAGGCCCGCGATCCGGTAGTTGTCCTCGGCGCCCGTCCCGTACCGCGTACCGGATTTCTCCGCCTCGACGTAGATCCGGCCGAGACCGGCGTCGTTGCGCAGGAACGTGCCGGTCCTTCTGTCGAAGACCTTGGTGGCCCGCTCGATGAGCACCGGGTCCTTGGAGACGAACGTCCTGCCGTTCGCACGGCCCGTGAACCGGGTGCCCGCGGGCAGGGTGACCGGCTTGTCCGGGTCCTCGTTGTGGACGATCATCAGGCCGCCGGCCTTGGTGACATCGCCCTTGAGCTTCTCGTAGCGTCTGGTGCCGCCGGCTATGAGCAGCTTGCCGTCGGGCAGCTGGGTGTGACCGGAGCAGAACATGTCATCGGGCGTGGGTATGTTCTTGAACGTGCCGGCCCCCGGGTCCCACAGCACGGACCGGAAGCTCTTCGCGTCGAAGTTCTTCCGGTTGTTGCCGGAGCCCGCGACGAGCAGCACCTTGCCGGTGTGCAGCAGCGCCGCGTGGATCGTGTTGATCCGGTACGCGGAGGGGACGTCCAGGAAGTCCCAGTGGCCGTTCGCGGCCTTGTAGTCCGGCTTGTTGATCCGGTACTCGTGGTAGCGCTCGGTGCCGAATCGGTACACCCACGGCCCGTTCGCCCCGGAGAGGGCCAGGACCGCCGCCGTGGTGATCGCCAGGCGGCGGGTACGGAGGCTCGGACGGTACTTCATCGTGCACGTCCCTCCAGGTTCCGGACGGTGTACTGCCAGCCGAGGATCGGCGCCGCGGTGATCAGCAGGGCCAGGGCGGCCCAGGTGAGCATCGCCGGATGGCTGTGCCCGCGTACGAAGGAGGCGGCGATGGAACCGCCGAAGACCACGATGAAGAAGAGGTGGATCCGGAAGGTGCCGAAGAGGGTGTCCGGGCTGGACGAGTCGCCCTTGGGCGTCACCACGAACGAGCTCCTGCGGCGCAGCACGGCGTCCAGCAGCGAGCGTGCGTAGACCGGGGCGGAGAGCGCGGACATCATCATGCCGGCCAGACCGCCGGAGCCCTCGGGCTCGTGCGGCGAGACATTGTGCCGCCGGTTCCAGATGTACAGGCCGATCTGGAGCGCCGAGGCATTGCCGTACAGCATCATCCAGACCGTCGGGTCGATCTGTACACCGGAGGCGCCCATCCCCAGGAACAGTGCGCAACTCAGCGCCGCGAGAATCCAGTTCAGGGCGGACATCGGGTAGAAGATGATCATCATGGTGTAGTTGAAGAGCCTGCCGAGGGGGAGCGTCCCGATTCCCCTCCAGTACTGCTTGATGATCGTCTCGTACGTCCCCCGTGACCAGCGCAGCTGCTGGGTGAAGAAGTCCGTCCACGCGGTCGGGCCCTCACCGACGGCCAGCACGTCGGGCGTGTAGACCGAGCGCCACTTGCGGCCGGTGTGCGGATTGCGGGCGCGGTGCATCTCGAAGCCGGTCGCCATGTCCTCGGTGATCGAGTCGTACAGACCGCCGATCTGCTTGAGGGCCGAGATCCGCACCGCGTTGCTGGTGCCGACGAACATCGGGGCGCCGTAGCGGTTGCCCGCGCGCTGGATCAGCGCGTGGAAGAGGAACTGCTGGGACTCGGCGGCCTTGGTGACGAACGAGTCGTAGTTGCCGTAGACCTGCGGGCCGATGACGAAGCCGACGTCCGGGTCGCGGAAGTAGCCGAGCATCCGCTCCAGATAGTTGGGCAGCGGTACGTGATCGGTGTCGACGGAGGCGAAGAAGTCGTACGCGCCGCCGTGCGCGTCCAGCCAGGCGTTGTAGTTGCCGTGCTTGGTCCTGGCGCGGTACGGGCCCTCGGCCCGGTTCCACTGCGCGACGCCCTTGCGGGAGAAGTGGTGCACCCCGAGCCGGGCGCAGACCTCCTTCACCGCCGGGTCGTCGCCCTCGTCGAGCAGCCAGACGTGCATCAGCCCGCGGTGCCGGATGCGGACGGCGGCCCGAAGGGTCCTCGTCACCATCTCCAGGGGCTCCTTGCCCGGGACGAAGGAGGTGAGGAAGGCGACCCGGGTTCCGGTCTCCGGCACGACCGGGACCGGGTCGCGCGCGACCAGCGTCGCGTGCGCGTTCGACAGGACGTTGAGCGTGCGGAAGAGCTCGATCAGGCCGATCGAGACCAGCATCACCAGGTCGAGGACCAGCAGCGTGCCGTTCTTGAGGTCCGGGTCGCGCCGCGTCCAGTGGTCCGGCTGCATCAGCCAGGCGAACAGGCCGAGCGAGACTAGGGGCGCGGCGCCCAGCAGGAGCGCCGCGCGGATTCTGTGCGGCTCCTGGGAGAGCAGAGACCGGTATTGCATCCGGTACGGTCGGTCCGGATCGGGCCGGGTCAGCGGCCCGGCGAGCCGGCTGGAGTGCTCGTAGTCGTAACGCGGCAACGCGATCTTCGGGTGCCGCCGTTCCTTTCCGGTGTCCGGCTGCGCCGGTATCCGGAGCCGAGCGGTCGTGGAAGGGTCGTCGTTCTGCTGCCGGGCGCCTGTCGGCGTCGACGTCATGAGCCATCCCCCTGCACGCATGGTCGGTGCGTGACTGGTCGGTCGTCTCGGCCACGGCGATTCCCCGTCGGTCGCCGCGGACGACATCAATGGCGGGCGGCCTTCCGCTCAGACACGGAACGGCGCCCTTCCGGCTGTCTGATGCCTCCCCGACATCTGTCCCCGAGCGGGGCCCCACCCCACGTAGCGGACAACCGGAACTTCCCCCTCTGCATCCCCCAACTGCACGGCCCATCAGCCTGGTTGGAGCTGACGGCCCCTAGACAGGTTGTCCGACCCCGGCCCCGACCGCAAGGGTGGAACGGGTGGGTTGCCAGTCATTTGTACGATTTAGGGCGCCCTTGCGGAGGGGGCGTGCGGAGGCGTATGTGAGAGCTCTTCGCGCCACTGAGTGACGGAGCGTGACTGTGTGGCAGGTGTGCGGAGGCTGCGCGGCGACCATGAGGCACCATGAACGGACAAGGCCCCCTCATGCGTGGTGAGGGGGCCTTGTCTCTGCGTGCGCCGCCAGGGACTCGAACCCCGGACCCGCTGATTAAGAGTCAGCTGCTCTAACCAACTGAGCTAGCGGCGCCTGCTGACCTGGAGAACTCTACCCGAAGGCGGGGTGTGCTCCTGACCATTTCCCGTCCATCACGGCCTGTCGGATGGTCGTTTTTTCTCTCCTATCCGTCAAAATGCCATATGTCAGGAGAGTTGAGACACTGGCGCCCTTGCAGATGCGCCCGAAGATCTTGACGAGTGCGGAGGGGAATCGCATGACTGTGCCGGTTTTCGAGGAGTACGTACCCGCCAGCGACTGCACCTGTGCGGGGTGCGCCGCACAACGGCGCACCGCCGCCAGCGCCTTGCCCGTACGGGACGGAGGCCACCCGGCCGCACATGGCGCGCGCCGTGCGCTGGTGCTGGTCACCGCGGCCGGAGTGGTGCTGAGTACGGGTGCGGCCGAGGCGGTGGGCGCGCCGGGCGGAACGGCGGCCCGTACGGATGAGACGACGGTGGCGGTGGACCCGGTGGACGATCCGTCCGGCTCGACGGACACGGCGGGCTCTGTCACCGCGGCCGACGAGGGTGACCCGCTCACCAGGGCCGATCCGGATACGGGCCCGAATACGGATACGGATACGAACCCGGATACGGACCCGGACACGGACAGCCCGCAGGGTGGGCCGGGACCGTTGCAGGGCGCGGGGGCCCCGGGCCCGCCCTCGTCCACCGAGCCCGCGCTGCGCAAGACCAGCCGGGCCGCGATCGTCAACCGCGCGAAGAAGTGGGTGTCCTCGCAGGTTCCGTACAGCATGAGCAAGTACTGGTCGGACGGCTACCGGCAGGACTGCTCCGGCTATGTGTCGATGGCCTGGAGCCTGCGCGGCAACGAGTGGACCGGCAGCCTCGCCAAGTTCGGGACGCGGATCGCGCGGGAGAAGCTGCAGCCCGGCGACATCCTGCTCTTCCACAACCCTGCCAACCCCGCGAAGGGTTCGCACGTCACGATCTTCGGTGGCTGGACCGACTACACGCACACCCACTACACGGCGTACGAGCAGACGAAGCCGCACGCCCGCAAGCAGACGACGCCCATGGCGTACTGGACCAACTCGGGCAGCTACGTCGCGTACCGCTACAAGGGCCTCAGCAGCGCCACCACCGGGAGCGGCGGCGGTGAGTCGACGACGGCGTTCCCGGGCGCCGCGAAGTTCGGCCCCGGCGTCGGCAACGAGTACGTCACCCAGCTCGGGAAGATGCTTGTGGACCGGGGCGGCAAGCGCTTCTACGGGGTCGGCCCCGGGCCGGACTGGAGCGACGCCGACCGGCGCGCGACCCAGGCGTTCCAGAAGGCCCAGGGCTGGAAGGGCAAGGAGGCGGACGGCATCCCCGGTCCGGACACCTGGCGCCTGCTGATCAACGGGACCGGCCGTGAGATCCCCGCCGCCGGGAGCGGCCAGGGCGGTTCGAACTCGGCTTCGAAGTTCCCCGGGCGGGGCTATTTCCGGCCCGGTCAGTCGAACAGCCATGTCGACAAGCTCGGCAAGCAGTTGGTGAAGAAGGGATACGGCAAGTACTACCTGTCGGGCCCGGGGCCCCGCTGGACCGAGGCGGACCGGCGCAACGTCGAGGCCTTCCAGCGGGCCCAGGGCTGGCGGGGCGGAGCGGCCGACGGCTACCCCGGCCCGGAGACCTGGCGGCGACTCTTCGCGTGACACGACGGACATGACGGAGGCGGGAATGGGATCCACGGTGTCGGACAACTCCGGAACTCCGGAGGACGGGGGGAAGCGGGAGGGGGAGCCGGAACGGGCGCGACGACATGCGCAGACGCAGGCCGGGGACTCGGGAACGGGCGGGGTGTCGGCTCCGGGCACGGGCCCGAGGGCTGGTGCGGGCCCGAGGGTGGGTCCGGGTTCAGCCTCGGGCGTCGGGCCGGAGGCCGGTCCCGGTCCCGGTCCCGGTCCCGGTCCCGGTCCGGGTTCCGGCTCAGGCAGGCAGCCCGGTTCCGCCGCCGACTCCGTCGTCGACCTTGTACTGGACCTGGTGCCGGGGGACCGCGTGGACTCCGCGGCTCTGGGTGCGACCTCGGCCTCGGTGTCGGTTCCGGCTGCGGCCGTCGCGCCTCTTGCGGTTCTGGCCGGCCGCCGAGCAGCCCACGCTGCCGGGGACGAGCAGCACGGGCGGCGTCGCTCGGTCGTCGCCGATGAGCGGTCCGCCTCCATCCCCGTACACCTGGTCTTCCGCGAGGACCCCGAGCGCACGGCCGCGGCCGCGCTGCCTGCGGATGTGCTGCGTAGGGGAGCCGACGGGGTCGGGGTGCGGCGGCCGCCCCTGCCGAGGGGGCCGCAGGTGCGGCCGTCGACGCGGCCCGCGCCGGTCGGTGATCCGCGGCTCGTCGAGCGGCCGGGGCCCGCGCTGCCCGGCTGGGTGGCGCTGCTCGCCGGGCTGGCCGGTACCGCCGCCGCCGGCGCCGTCCTCTGGTGGACCGGCGTGCTGCCCGCCGCCGCGCTCAGTCGGTTCGGGATCGGCTCGCGCCCGTACGACGGAATCGGTCCCGGCGCCTGGGCGGCGCTCGCCGCGCTGGTGACGGCGGTGCTGTTCGCGCTCGGCGGGCTGAGCCGCGGGCGGGTCGGGTACGTCTGGGTGCTGACGCTCTTCGGCGACTACCGGGGCAGCGTGCGCCGGACGGGGCTCATGTGGGTCAGCCCGCTGCTGCTGCGCCGTCGTGTCGACGTACGCCTGCGTCACTGGCGCAGCGAACCGCTGCCCGCAGTGGACGCCAACGGTACGGCGCTGCGCGTCGTCGTCCTCGTCGTCTGGCGGATCAAGGACACCGTCCGGGCCACGCTCGGGGTCGCGGACCACGAGGAGTATCTGCGCGAGCAGGTCGAGGCGGCGATGGCCCGAGTCCTCTCGCAGCTGCCCGCCGATGCCTTCCACGAGGACGCGCACACCCTGCGCAACGCGGAGGCGGTCGGTGACGCGCTGACCCGGATGCTGAAGGCGGACTGCGAGCCCGTCGGCATCGAGGTGTACTCCGCGCAGCCGACCGGAATCGAGTACGCGCCGGAGGTCGCCGCGGCCATGCAGCGCCGCCGGATCGCCGCCATCGACGCCAAGCACCGTGACAGCGTGCTGACTTCGGTGGTTGACGCGGTGGACGACACTGTCAACCGGCTGACCGCGAGGGGGCTCGTGGAACTGGACGACTACGAACGGAAGTCGCTGGTCAAGGACCTGACGGTGGCCTTCTACACCGGACGCAGTGGTGGAGAGGGCGCCTGACAGTTCCCGGGGCCGCTCCGGAGGAGAAGCGGAATCCAACTCCCATTGGTCTGGACATGTTCATATCACGTCAATAATCTAGGACTTGGTCTAGACCGCAGCACATGCGCGCAGCACAGCTCATGGAACCTCCCCCACGTTCTTGAGGAGCGACAGCAATGCGTAAACGGGCAAGTGCGGCCGTAGTCGGCCTCGCGATAGCGGGCGCCTCGATGTTCGCGACGAGCAGCGCCAGCAGCCACGGCTACACCGACAACCCCATCAGCCGCCAGAAGCTCTGCGCCAACGGTACGGTGACGAACTGCGGCAGCATCCAGTGGGAACCGCAGAGCGTCGAGGGCCCCAAGGGCTTCCCGGCGGCAGGTCCGGCCGACGGAAAGATCTGCTCCGGCGGCCACTCCGAGTTCGCCCAGCTCGACGACCCGCGCGGCGGCAGCTGGCCCGCGACCCGCGTCACCGCCGGGCAGGGCTTCGGCTTCCGCTGGCAGTTCACCGCACGGCATGCCACGACGGACTTCCGCTACTACATCACCAAGAACGGCTGGGACCCCACCAAGCCGCTCACCAGGGCCGCCCTGGAGTCGCAGCCCTTCATGACGGTGCCGTACGGCGGTCAGCAGCCCCCGGCGACGCTGACCCACCAGGGCACCATCCCCACCCAGAAGACCGGGAAGCACATCATCCTGAGCGTCTGGACCATCGCGGACACGGCGAACGCCTTCTACGCCTGCTCCGATGTTCAGTTCTGACGTGTAGCCGGCTGCCGTGCACGGGCCGCGTTCCTGGCGGATCCGCTGTCGGCGGGCAGTGCACCGCACCTCGGGGTGCTGCTGGGCAACACCCCTGAATTCCCTCTCCGGTTGAGCGCGGCGGCCCTGACCGGGGTCGCCGTCGCCGGTATCGACCCGCGCTGGCTCGTCAGGGCCGCTCCCTCCCGCGCAGCGGCCCTCCGCAGCAGCGTCACGGCCAGCACCGCCCCCGCCAGCAACAGCGCGGCCCCCGCCACCGAGGCGTACTGCATGCTGTGCACGAAGGCCTCCCTCCCGACCGAGATCAGCGAGGCGTCCCCCATGGCCACCGCGCCCGGCAGCGTCTTGCGGGCGGCCTCCGGCGCCGAGCCCGGCATGTCGGCGGTGTAGACGGCCGTGGCCACCGCACCCAGCAGCGCCATCCCCGTCGCACCGCCGAACTCCTGCCCGGTCTCCAGCAGCGAGGCCGCCGAACTCGCCTTCTCCGGCGGGGCGGTGGACAGCGCCAGGTCCGAGACGAGCGCCATCACGGTCACGATGCCGCAGCTCATCACGGCGCACCCGCAGAGCAGCAGCCACAGCGAGTCCGTACCGGTCAGGGCGAGGACGGCGAAACCGGCGGCGGCGATGACGAAACCGGCGCAGATCACACGCGTACGGTCGGTCCGCTGGGCGATCACCGTGGCCGTCGGGGCCGCGACTCCCACCGCAAGCGACGGGGCCATGCTCCACAGCGCGGCCTCCATCGTGCCCATGCCGAGTACCGACTGCAGATACTGCGTGGTGAAGAAGGCGGAGCCCATCATGGCGAAGGCGGCCAGCGCGTTCAGCCCGATCCCCGCCGCGAAGCCGCGGTCGCGGAACAGTTCCCGGCTGATCATCGCGTCACCCCGGCTGCGCTGGCGGCGGACGAAGAGCCCGCCGACGAGGAGGCCGGCGGCGATGGTCAGCGCGTTCGGCAGATCGAGCCCATGGGCGGCGCTCTCCTTGATCCCGTAGACGACGGGCAGCACGGCACCCATCGACAGCGGCATGCTCAGGAGGTCGAACCGGCCGGGGTCCGGGTCCTTGAACTCCGGGACCAGCACCGGTACCAGGACCAGCAGCAGCACCATCGCGGGCACGTTGATCAGAAAGACCGAACCCCGCCAGAAGCGCTGCAGCATGACCCCGCTGAGCACCGAGCCGAGCGCGATCCCGCCTGCCATGGCACCCGACCAGATGCCGACGGCCCGGCTGCGCTGCCGCTCGTCGCGGAACATGTTCCGCACGAGCCCCATCGTGGAGGGCATCAGCGTCGCACCGCCGACCCCGAGCAGGGCGCGGGCCGCGATCAGCATCCCGGGGCCGGCGGCGTACGCGGCGGCGACGGACGCGGCACCGAACGCGAGCGCCCCGAGGAGCAGCAGCCTGCGGCGGCCGATCCGGTCGCCGAGCGAGCCCATCGTGATCAGCAGGCCGGCCAGGACGAAGGCGTACACATCGAAGATCCAGAGCTGCTGGGTGGCGCTGGGTGCGAGGTCCCGGTCGATGGACGGAATCGCGAAGAAGAGGACGGAGACGTCCATGGAGACGAGGAGAAGGGGCAGCAGGAGGACCACGAAGGCGGTCCACTCCCGGCGGCCCGCGAGGCCGTCGCGGTCGACGGTGGTGCGCATGGCGTTCGTCATGCCGTGAAATGTACGAGTGTATAAAACGTATGTCTAGTACGGATGTGTAAAACATCCGTACATCCAGAGGGGCAGCAAAAAACGCACTGGGCGGTTCACGTGTGTACGTGAACCGCCCAGTGCGTTGTCTGTGCGCCGCCAGGGACTCGAACCCCGGACCCGCTGATTAAGAGTCAGCTGCTCTAACCAACTGAGCTAGCGGCGCCTGCTGACTCGAAAATAATACCTGCTCCCGAGGGGTGCTGATGACGGCCTGAAGTCGGACAAATCAAGCCCGTCCGGCGTTTGACGACAAAGCCGTCCCGGGCCGGCCCCGTTGGGCCTTGCCGAGTCCCCGCCCCTAGAGCGCCAGCGACAGGAGTACGGGCGCCGCCCGCCGGTTCAGCGCGGCCGCCGCCGCGCGCAGGCGATGCGCATCCTCGACCGGAAGCGACAGCGCGAGGCACCCCGCCGACGATCCGGCCGTCAGCGGCACCGCCGCGCACACCGTGCCGACCGCGTACTCCTGGAGGTCGAGTACCGGGACCGTCGGCGGCTGGCTGTCCAGCTTGGAGAAGAGCACCTTCTCGTTGGTGATCGTCCGCGATGTGAGCCGGGCCGTCTTGTGGCGCGAGAGGTGGTCGCGGCGGCCGTTCTGGTCGAGCTGGGCCAGCAGGCACTTGCCGACCGCCGAGGCGTGCGCGGCGGAACGGAAGTCCACCCACTCGTTGACCGCGGGTGTACGGGGGCCGTCGGCGTACTGCGTGACCCGGATCTCGCCGTCCACGTACCGACTGATGTAGACCGCCGCGCCGACCGAATCGCGCAGCTGTGCCAGCATCTGCTGGAGCCTGGTCTCCAGGGCCTGTCTGCGGGCCGCGCCGGAGCCGAGGAGCAGCAGAGAGGATCCGATGACGTACGCGCCGTCGGTGACCTGCTCGACGTATCCCTCGCGGCGCAGCATCAGCAGCAGGGAGGTGAGATGCCCGATGGGCAGCCCCGTCTCCCGGGAGATCTGGGCGTCCGTCACACCGTTGCCGTGCTTGGAAACCGTTTCGAGAATGCGAAGGGCGTACTGCACCGAATGGAACGGTGCGGTCGGTTCGGGCTTCAATGCCACGGTTTCCCCCACCAGGTTGTGACCCCAAGCTCTGTCACCACGATAGCCGTCAAGAGCCCTTTACGGGGCGGCTGTTGGCGACTTGATGGGGTGCTCCGGGCCCGTAAGCTGGGGTGCACCCGTATGGCATATGCCAGCGTCATTGGCGTGCAAGGAGTGGGGAGGTCACGGCGCCGCGGTGAGCGGTTCGCGCATACGTTCGCCCCCGAGGGAGGGGAACTTTTTCTGCCGGCCGGGTTCATTCGCCCGGGTCCGTGCCGGGAACGTACCCGTGCTGTTTGTCCACCACGTTCGGCAGGGGCTCACCGGCCGCCCAGCGTTCGTACATCTCGACGAACTGCTCGCCCAGCCGGTCCCGCCAGCCCGCCGCGTCTCCGCTCATGTGCGGCGACACGATCAGATCCGGTACGTCCCAGAGCGGGCTCTGCGGCCCCAGCGGCTCCTGCTCGAACACATCGAGCGCCGCGCCCGCGATCCAGCGCTTGCGCAGTGCGGCGACCAGATCGTCCTCGACGACCATCGGGGCGCGCCCCACGTTGATGAAGCGGGCCGACGGCTGCATCAGCCCGAAGAACCGCGCGTCGAACATGCCACGGGTCGACTCCGTCAGTGGCGCCGCGCAGATCACCCAGTCGGCCAGGGAGACCAGCCGGTCCAGGTCCGCCATGGCGTGGATGGTGCGCCGCGCCCGGCGTCCCACCAGCGCCACCTGGACCCCGAGGGCGATCAGCAGCCGGGTGATCTCCCGCCCGATCGGGCCCGCGCCGACGACCACCGCGCGGCTGCCCGCGAGCTGTGTGCTCTCCCGGTGGCGCCACAGCCGCCGGCGCTGGAGCTCCAGCGTGCCCGGGAGGTCCTTGGCGAACGCCAGCACCAGGCCCGTCACGTACTCGGCGATCGGCCGCTCGAAGATGCCCCGCGCATTGGTCACCACCGTGTCGGAGGCCGTCAGCTCCGGGCAGAGCAGCCGGTCCACGCCCGCGCTCGCCGTATGCACCCATGCCGGGCGCGGTCCGTCACCGGGCCAGGCGGCCCGTACCGCGTCGGAGGTGAAGTCCCACACCAGGAGTACGTCGGCCTCCGGGAGCCGTGCGGCGAGTCCGGCCTCGTCCGTGTACCGCACGGTGGCCCGGCCGGTCAGTCGGCCCAGGCGCGGCGACGGATCGGTGTCCAGGACGAGCAGGGTGGGCTCTGGCATGAGAGGCGGTAGCTCCGCTGCGTCTTCGAGGTGCGGATTGACCACGCTCGCACCCGCGTCCGCCTTCGTCAACAGGTCGCGGTGGGGGTGGCGGCGGATGGGGGAATACTGGGGGGAGACGGTGGAAAACGGACAGTGCTCCCGCAGGAACGGTGCGCCGCTGGAGCACCGCAGAACAGGAAGGGTGGACATGACGACCCTCGGTTTTCTCTACCCGGGCCACCACGTCGCGGAGGACGACTTCCCGCGGATGGAGATCCTGCTCGATGCCGTCAGGCTGGTCGTGAACCACACCGACGTCGACGAGGACGCCTATACGATCGACGCGCTGACCCGGACCGGCGCACCCGAATGCCTGGCCGCCGGGGTGGCGGAGCTGCAGCGCGCCGGGGTCGAGTCCGTCGTCTGGGCGAGCAGCGCCGGCGGTTTCCTGTACGGCTGGGAGGGCGCCCATCAGCAGATCGCCGCCCTGGCCAGAGTGGCCGGCGTGCCCGCCTCCAGCACCTCCTTCGGCTTCGTCCATGCGGTACGGGAGCTGGAGGCGGCCCGTGTCGCCGTCGCCGCGACCTATCCGGAACCGATCGCCGCACAGTTCACGGCCTTCCTCCGCTCCGCGGGCATCGAGGTGGCCGCCACCAGTGCTGCCGGTCTCGCTTCCGCGGCCGAGGCCGCTGCCTGGGACCTGGACAAGGTGAAGGAGCTGGCCACGGCCGCGGACCGGCCGGAGGCGGAGGTGGTGCTGCTGCCCGACACGGCCCTGCACACCGTCTCCCACGTGACGGAGCTGGAGGAACTCCTCGGCAAGCCGGTCCTCACCGGGAACCAGGTGACGGTCCGGGAGGGGCTGCGGCTGGCGGACCGCCGGTCCTGGTCCCCGAGGCTCGGCAAGATCTTCGCCGAACGCGAGGCTCCTCCGGCCCCGGTGTCCAGATGGGGCGAGGGCCGGGAGCGCGCACACAGCGGGAGGAAGGGGCGGCCCGGAAAGCAGCCCCACATCGGCTGGTGAGCCAGGGGCGACCGGGCGGCCGGGGAGTGGGGGAATAAACGGAGACCACCTCCTGTTCTGCCTTTCCGGACGTACGAGACGGACGTAGGCGCATCACCGGAGAGGCCAGGACGTGGACGAGATTCGAGGCGACGAGATCCGTGGCAAGGCGGAGGGGACGGCCACAGTCCCGCTCTCCGTGCTGGACCTGGTGACCGTGGGCCAGGGCCGCACCGCCACCCAGGCGCTGCGTACGAGCGTGGACATCGCACAGCTCGCCGAGCGCCGCGGATTCCACCGCTACTGGGTGGCCGAACACCACTCCATGCCCGGCGTCGCCTCCTCGTCGCCCGCCGTCATCCTGGCCCACCTCGCCGCACACACCGAGCGCATCAGGCTCGGCTCCGGCGGTGTGATGCTGCCCAACCACGCACCGCTCGTCATCGCCGAACAGTTCGGCACCCTGGAGGCCATGGCCCCCGGCCGCATCGACCTCGGCCTCGGCCGCGCCCCCGGCACCGACGGCGCGACGGCTGCCGCCCTGCGCCGCACGGACCGGCTGAACGAGGGCGCCGACGACTTCCCGCAGCAGCTCGCCGAGCTGACCCGGTTCCTGGACGACGACTTCCCCGACGGCCACCCCTACTCCCGTATCCACGCGGTCCCCGGCCCGGTCCAGGCCACCTCCGAGGGCGGGGTCCAGTCCCCGGCCCGCCCGCCGATCTGGCTGCTCGGCTCATCCGGCTTCAGCGCCCGGCTGGCCGGTGTGCTCGGCCTCCCGTTCGCCTTCGCCCACCACTTCTCGGCCCAGAACACGGTCCCAGCCCTCGACCTGTACCGGGAGTCGTTCCGCCCGTCCGCGGTGCTCGACGCCCCGTACGCCCTGATCGGTGTCGCGGCCCTGGCCGCCGACGACGAGCGCGAGGCCCGCCGCCAGGTGCTCTCCGGCGCCCTGTCCATGGTCCGGCTGCGCACCGGCCGCCCCGGCCTGGTCCCGACGCCCGAGGAGGCGGAGACGTACTCCTTCAGCCCCATGGAGCGCGAGTTCGTCGACGGCTGGCTGGTCAACATCGTCCACGGCACGGCGGACGAGGTCCGCACCGGCCTCGACGACCTGGCCAAGCGCACCGGCGCCGACGAACTGATGATCACCGCCAACGCCCACGGCGGCGAGGCGCGACTGCGCAGCTACGAACTGATCGCGGACGCGTACGGGCTGCCGACGGTCTGACACCGCCCTCCCCGGTGACCGGCAGTCGGTCACCGGGGTCAGGCCATCAGCTTCCCGCCGCCGATCAGTTCGGCGATCCGCTCCGGAGCCACCGCGCGCGAGTACAGCCAGCCCTGCCCGGTGTCGCAGCCGATCCTGCGCAGCCGTTCCGCCTGGCCCGCCGTCTCCACGCACTCCGCGGTGACGGTCAGGCCCAGGCGGTGTGCCAGCTCCACCATCGCCTCGACGATCGTCTCGTCGGCGGGGCTCGGCCGGTCGCCGTCTTCGTAGCGGAAGCCGCGTACGAACGAGCCGTCCAGCTTCAGTACGGAGACGGGCAGCCGGCTCAGATAGGCGAGGTTCGAGTAGCCGGTCCCGAAGTCGTCGATGGCGATGCGTACGCCCATGTCGCTGAGGGCCTGGAGGGCCTGGAGGGGGCGGCCCGCCGAGCCCATCACGGCGGACTCGGTCAGCTCCAGCTGCAGCAGCCCGGGGTCGAGGCCGGTCTCGGCGAGGATCTCCGCGACATCGGTGACCAGGTCGGAGTCCCAGACCTGCCGCACGGCGACATTGACGCTGATGAACAGCGGCGGTTCGGCCGGGTGGTCGAGCTGCCAGCGCCGGGCCTGGCGGCAGGCGGACCGCAGTACCCACCGGCCGAGCTGGACGATCGAGCCGTCCTCCTCCGCGATCGCGACGAACCGATTCGGCGAGAGCATCCCGAACTGCGGGTGGTTCCAGCGGACCAGCGCCTCCACCCCGCGGACGACTCCGTCGGCCATGCCGACCAGCGGCTGGTACTCGATGGTGAACTCACCGCGCTCGACGGCGGGCCGCAGATGAGAGGAGAGCGTCTGACGGGTCATCCGGTGGGCGTTGCGTTCCGGGTCGAAGACCGTCCAGCGGTCCTTGCCGTCCGCCTTCGCCCAGTACAGCGTGGTGTCGGCGGCCTGCATCAGACCGGTCGCCGAAGTGCCGGCCACGGGCCGTTCCACCACCCCGATCGAGGCCGAGACGCCCAGCCGCTGCCCGCCCAGGTCGAAGGGCTTCTGCAGTGCGGCCAGGACCGTGCGGGCCAGATCGGTGAGCTGCTGCGTACCGGCGGAGTCCTCGACCAGGATGGCGAACTCGTCGCCGCCCAGGCGCGCCACGAGATGGGAACCGGGGCGGTGCGGGCCCTCCTGGGCCGCGCAGTCGGTGAGCCGTGCGGCGACGGCGGCGAGCAGCCGGTCGCCGATCCGGTGGCCCATCGTGTCGTTGACGGCCTTGAAGCCGTCCAGGTCGAGATAGCAGAGCCCGATCCGGCCGCCTCCGGGGTGTCCGGGGAGGCTGCCGTCCTGGTGCGGCGGGGTCTCCAGGACGGCCGAGAGCCGTTCGAAGAACAGTGTCCGGTTGGGCAGCCGGGTCACCGGGTCGTGCATCTGGAGGTGGCGCAGCCGCTTCTGCAGCTCGCGCCGGTCGCTGATGTCCGCGACGGAGAGCAGCACCCGGCCGGGCCCGGGGCCGTCGGCCCGGACGGCCTCCGGCTCGGGCATCGGCACGACGGTGATCTCGGCCCACATCGAGCGCCCGTCGGGGTGTTTGAGCCTGCGGGTGCAGCGGAACCGTGAGCGCCGGCGGTGCAGCACCTCGCGGTACGCGCGCCAGGTGCGGCCGTCCGCCACGAGGTCGAGCAGATCGGCCGCCGACTGGGTGGCCAGCGCCGCGGCGGGGAAGCCGAGGAGGCCGCCGAGCGCGTCGTTGGCGGCGACGACCAGGCCCTCGTGATCGACGACGGCCATCGGGAGCGTGGCGGCCCGGAAGGCGGCCCGGTAGCCGTGCGTCTCGGCCCTTTCGACTCCCGCAGGGGGCCACGGGGGATGACGCTCCGTGACCGACGGTCCTGCGGAATGAGGGGCCGTGCCCGCCGCGGGCCTCGGCCCTTCGGAGGTTCCGCTCACCGTTCGCTCCCGCCGTGCAGTTCTGTCCTGAACAGGTGTGGCCGGACTGGCCGCCGCGCGGACGCCGCTGTCGCAGGCGCACGCCACGCGGGAAAGCCTGGTGAAGCATAGAGGCTGCGGCGTCGGCCGTTCCAGCGCCCGAGCCCTCCGCGCCCCGCGTTCGCCCCACTTGGGCCAGTCGGCCGCCGATCCGGTTTGCCCATGACTGATCATTTCTGAGCGATTTGGTTCTCTCGCGATGCCCTGGTGATCGATTGTGACTGTCCGTGAGGGTGAATCTCTCGGTCGACTACTGACTCGACTGGGGCAGCTAAACAGGACGAAAGCCTCAAATCATCACAAGGTGAGTGGGTGACCACGTCTCGCCCCGGAGGTTGATGTGCCGCGTCAGCCCGGAACCGGGGCAGTGGAGAGACCGAGCCTGCGCCGCATCACCGCGGCCGCGACCTCTCTGATGGCGCTCGTCGCCACCTCTCTGGTCGCCGGGCCGGCCGTGGCCGCCACCGGCGAAGCGGGGCCGTGCGCACTGCCCCGCACCGAGGCGCACCACTCGCTGGGCGTGGGGGACTGGAACGACGCCTATCCGCGCCCCGACCGCTCCCTCGACGCGGTCATGATCTTTCTGTCCTTCCCGGACCACCAGCCCGCCAACACCACCAAGGAGCTGACCGCCGACTACTTCCCCGCAACCACCCAGTTCTTCCAGCGCGCCTCGTACGGAAAGTTCACCCTGCGCCCGCACCCGCTGCGGCAGTGGATCCGGATGCCCAAGGCGTCCGGCTGGTACGGCATACAGCGGGACTGGAACAACGAGCGGCGCGGCGCCTATCTGCGCGACGCCATCGCCGTGGCCGACCCGAAGGTCGACTTCTCCCGGTTCGACGTCGTCTATCTGGTCGCCGACCCGGACGCCCCGGGCGTCGACTCCGATGCCACCAAGGTCGTCAACTTCGACCAGCCGCTGCACGCCGACGGTACGGACATCCGGCGCGTCGTCACCGTCTTCGAGCAGCACCCCCCGGACCACAACGTGCTGTCCCACGAGACCGGGCACGTCTTCGATCTGCCGGACCTCTACCACCGGCCGACCGACGGCAAGGGGGACTGGGACACCTATGTCGGCGACTGGGATGTGATGGGCAGTCAGTTCGGGCTCGCACCGGACTTCTTCGGCTGGCACAAGTGGAAGCTGGGCTGGCTGGACGGCAGGCAGGTGGTCTGCGTCCAGCGCAGCCGCGACATCACCCTGGAGCCGATCGCCGCGGTCCCCGTACCCGGCGCCTCCATCGGCACCCGGCTCGCGGTGATCAGGACCGGTGAGGGCAGTGCGGTGGCCATCGAGGCCCGCAGCGCCACCGGCAACGACCGGACGACCTGCACCGAAGGCGTCCTGCTCTACCGGGTGCGCAGCGCAACCCCGTCCGGCGGCGGTCCGGTCGAGGTCATCGACACCCACCCCCGCTCCGACGCCTGCTGGGACCGGTCCGTCTACGCGCCGCTCGCGGACGCCCCGCTGCGGGTCGGCGAGACGTACAGCATCCCCGGCGCGCACGCCAGGATCGAGGTCGCCGACCGGACGCCCTCGGGCGCCTGGACGGTCCGGATCACCACAGGAACGTAGGTCCCGCGAGCACGAAGAAGCCCTCTCGCTCTCGCAAGGGGGCTTCTTCCGTCTGTGCGCCGCCAGGGACTCGAACCCCGGACCCGCTGATTAAGAGTCAGCTGCTCTAACCAACTGAGCTAGCGGCGCCTGCTGACGTCGTAGACATTAGCATCCTGATCGGTGGTAGGAAAAATCGAATTCCGGGCCGCCGGGGAGGTCGCCGACCTGGTCACCCGTACACAGGCCCAGAGCAGTACGTCCGGGCCCGGCAGCCAGGGGCTGCGGGTGTCGGGGGCGACCACCCAGCGGGGCCCGGGGGCGGCGGAGACGCAGGTCAGCGGCGGGACGGTCACCGCATCCCCGATGCCGTGGCAGAGCAGTGGCGGGACCTTGCCCCCGCCGCCGTCCCGCCCCCGCGGGTCTGTTGCGTCGCGCGGTTCGAGGCCGCCGCCCCACTCCTCCCAGTCGAGCAGCGAGGGCAGCCGCTGGGCGGTGCCCGGGGAGGCGAAGAGCAGCATCCGTCCGCGATGGGTGGCGACGGGGCCGGAGCCGGGGCCGTCCGCCCACAGGTGTTCCAGCATCCGGCGCCCGAAGAGAGTGGGCACGTTCACCACATCGAAGGCCGATCCGCACGGCAGCACCCCGGGTGCGGAGGGGTGGGCCTCCCACTGGGCCAGCGTGCTGCGCGGATAGGCCGCGGCGCCGGCGAGCCAGGCGGCACCGGCTGCCGTGATCTGAGCCGTCCGGTTCGCGGCCCGGTCGCGCAGGAGGGCGAAGACGTCGGCCCCGTGACAGGGGCCGTCGCCGTGATGCAGGGGCGTCTCGTCTGGCAGCCATGCGCTCATGCGCCCATGTCTACCGGGAGTGATCAAGCGGATTCCGAGAGTTGCCGGAAATCGGGACAGGGCGGGGCGGAGAGGAGTATCTTGCGCCCGGGCATATGCCACTGGTGGTACCCGATGTCAGGACCGGGCCCGGGCGGGTGACGAGGACGGTCGGCCCGGACAGTGCGACGCGAGGCCGGGTACGGGCCGGTACGGCGGTCAGGGCGTCGAGCCGCCCAGCAGGCTCCGGCCGAACTCGACCATCTTCTTGGCATAGTCCTCGGTCCACTCCGCACGCAGCGCGATGTCCGCGGTCGTCAGCCGGTCGAACCGGCGCGGATCGGCGAGCTGGGCGGCCGCGATCGCCTGGAACTCGACCGCGCGGTCGGTCGCGGCACGGAACGCCAGGGTCAGCTCGGTGGCGCGGGACAGCAGCTCCTTCGGATCGTCCATCGACTCCAGATCGAAGAAGTGCTCAGGATCGGCGACTGCCGCCGACGGCTCGAAGAGCAGGGGCGCGGGGCGCAGCCGCTGCTGCTCGTTCCGCTCGGGTTGTGCCATGTGGTGATTCCTCCTTCGGTGGGCCGGGCGGCCACCCTCCATTGTCCAACGTCGCGCAAGGGGGCTGTCCGGCACGCCCGCGCGTGGGTACCGTCACACCTCCCAGCGCACCCGGTGCTCGCCCAGATGCGACAGCACCGCGTGGTTGGCCTCCCAGCCGTCCGGGAACTTCACCGTGACCCCCAGCTGCACCGGCTCCGTCGACGGGTGCTCGTCCAGCAGCTCCGCGACGCCCGCCCGGCACACCACGATGCACGCGTGCCGGTGGCGCGAGGCCAGGACGCACAGCCGGCCCGTCTCCAGATGGAAAGCCGTGGCGTCCGGGCGGCCGGACAGCGGATGCAGGACCACCGTCACATCGAACTCGCGGCCCTGGAGCCGGTTCGCCGTGTCCACCGCCACGCCCGTCACACCCAGCTCCGCGAGCGCCGCCCGTACCGCCGCGGCCTGGTCGCGGTGGGCGGTGCCGACCGCGACCCGGTCCGCCGTCACCGGAGCGGGATCGGGGGAGCGCTCGCTCGTCGCCGCGCCGCCCCGGTCCAGCAGTCGGCGGACGACCAGGGCCACCGCCCGAACCGCCTCCGGGTCGGTGCGCGGGGTGTGCCGGGCCGGGAGTTCGAGCAGACCCCAGCCCGACTCCGCGGCCTCGTCCAGCACCCGGTCCTGCGCCGAGCCGTCGGACGCGACGCCGAACGACAGCCGCCGGTCGCCGTGGTCCGTACCGCTGCGGAACGGGGTGTACGGGTAGAACGCGTCCGAGACGAGCGGCGCGGCGGAGGCGGGCAGCCGCCACGACACCGGCAGCCGGTGCTGCGGCAGCCCGGGATTGTGCGCGAGCAGCGTGGAGACCGCGCTCGCCGACGGGTCGTAGCTCAGCCCCGCCCACTGGTCCGCGCCGACGATCGAGAACGGGTCCAACTGCCCCGGATCGCCGACGAACAGCGCCCGCTCGAAGAGGCCGGCGACGGCCAGCAGAGCATCCGAGCGCATCTGGTACGCCTCGTCGACGATCGCGTGCCCCCACGGCTCGACGTTCTTCACATGCGCCCACTTGGCGGCCGTCGAGATGACGACGTCGAGCCCGGCGAGATCCGACGCCTTGGCCGACTTCCGTACGTTGGCCAGGCCGTCCAGCACCTTGTCGTACGGGTCGGAGTCATTGCTGTGCAACCGGCCGACCGGCAGCCCCGGGTCCTTCTCGGCCAGCCGCACGACGAGGTCGTCGACCTGGGCGTTGGTCTGCGCGACCACCATCAACGGACGCCCGGCCGCCGCGAGTTCCAGCGCGGCGCGCACCACGAGCGTCGACTTCCCCGCGCCCGGCGGGGAGTCCACCACGATGCCGCGCGACGTACCGCCCAGGGTGTCGGCGAGGATCGCGTCGGTAGCCCGCGCGGCCTGGGCGCCCGGGTCGAAAACGGCCGTCACAGAAGGTCCTCCGCGGTCACGGGGTCGGGATGCTCGGCGTGCCCGGCGGCGGAGCCCGGCGGGCCGCCGTGCGTCCAGGGCGTCTCCTCCGGGTCCGGCAGTTTCGGGCCGCCGCGCTGATCGTGCTCGAACAGCGTCCAGGCGATCCGGTCGCCCGGCTCGGGCACCGAGCCCGGGGCCGGCTCCTTGCTCCGGCCCATCCGGTCGGTGATCCGCAGCACCAGCTGGGGCGCGCCCCCGCCCTCCGGCTCCTGCGCGTACTCCACGAACTCGGCGGTCTGCGGCTTGCCGTCCAGCGAGCGGTACACCTTCGTGCGCTCGCCGAGATGCGGGCGCTCGTCCGTGCGGACCGTGACCAGCGGGCGCGGGGACGGGCGCTTGGACTCGCTGTACGCCATCACCACCTCCGTCACCTCGCCGACGAACGCCTCACCGGCCAGCCGCCGCCCGGCCAGCACCAGCGGATCGTCCAACGCCTCCTGCGCCTCCAGCTGGGCCTGCGCCGTCTCGCGCGAGGCCAGCTTCTGCGCGGCCGTCACCGCGTCGTCCCGGCGCGGCTGCGGGGGCTCACCGGAGCGCACCCGGTCCCGGTGACCGGTGAACGACCAGCGGTCCCTCGTCCAGCGGTCCTCGGCCCGCGCACCCTCGGGCAGCTCCCTCAGCAGATCCAGCCCCCGCCACACCGCATCCCAGGTCGGCCGCATCACAGCGGCCAGCAGCGCCCTGATCTCCCGCTCGGCCGCGCTCAGTTCGCCGAGCCGGGCATCGGCCGCCAGACCGTCCTCGGCCGCGGCGAGCGAGGTGCGCGCCCGGTCGTACTTCTCGATGGCGGGCGCCAGCAGCCGGTTGTCGAACGCCGGGTCCGTCGCCGGACCGGCAGGCGGGCACAGCAGCTGTCCCCTCCCGTCCCGCTCCAGCTCCGCGCGGAGCGCCGCCCGCGCCCCGGACTCGCCCGCCGGGGCGTCGATCCAGGCCAGCAGCGCACCCAGATGCTGATCCTCCAGGCTGCTCTGCCCGGTCGCCCAGTGTCTGTTCAGCAGATCGGTCGTCGCCAGCAGCAGCGAGGAGCCCGGCACCCTGGCCCGCTCCCCGTAATGCGTCAGCCAGCGGCCCAGCAGCGGGACGCGGGCGGGGGCGGGGTACGGGGTGTCGGGATCGTCCTGCGCCGTGCGCCGGAACCGCATCGAGCGGCCGAGCAGCCGTACGAAATCGATGCCCGCCCGGCTCGGCACGATCAACTGCGGTGCGTCCGCACACAGCTCGACCTCGACCTTGACCTTCTTCCCGGTCTCCGCATCGGTCTCACTGCGCTCGGCGGGCTCGACGACATCCACGTACGCCTCGATGTGCGGAAGCACCGCCTCGGCCAGCTCGGCGAGGAACGCGAAGCGCAGATCCCGGTCGCGCGGCTGCGAAACCGCCAGCAGCCGGGGCGCGTCCCGGTCCGTCCCGACGAGCGCCCCCAGCGGGGCGCCCGCCTCACCGGCGGTGGTCAGCGGCACCAGGACGAGCGGCCGTCCGGTGAGATGGCGGTGCAGGACCGTCGCCATCGGCTGCGCCCGGCCGCTCTCCACGGCCTCCAGCCGGGCCAGGGTGCTGATCAGCGACATGCCGCACCGCCCTCCAGCGCCTCGGCACGCAGCGCCGCCGCACGCCGCAGCGCCGCGACCGTCGGATCCGCCGGGTCGCCCTCCTTGCCCGCGGCGGCGGCCAGCACCGCACCCACCGTCGTCAGCCCGCCGAGCTCACCTCGCACGCTCCGCCCCAGCGCCTCCACAGCACCGGCCGCGCGGGCCTTCGCCCGGCAGTGGAAGGCCAGCTCGCACGCGGCCAGACACTCCGGGGCATAGGCCGCGCCGACCGACTCGACCGCGGCGTCCAGCTGCTGCGGGGAGCACTCCGGATCGAAGGTGGTGCCCTCGGGCAGGGCCGCCGCGATGTCCTCGATCCGGGTCAGCCTGGCCAGCTGACGCCGGGTGACCGCACGCTGCTTGCGTACGTCGACGACGGAGGCGGTGGGCAGATTGGAGAAGTCCTTCGGGCAGACCAGCAGCACCCGGTGGCCGACCTCCGCGCCCTCGGTCAGCTCCGCGATCCGCTCCAGCGCCAGTACGTAGACGGCGGACTGCCGGGCCGCCGCGCCGACCTTCGCGGCATCGGCGGAACCGTCGATCATGGGGAAGGACTTGATCTCCACGACCGTCCAGGTGCCGTCGGGATGGACCGCCACCGCGTCCGGCTCCAGATAGGTGGGGGAGCCCGCCACCTCCAGGGCCAGCATCGGGTGGTCCAGCAGCGTCCAGCCGCCCGCCCCGGTCGCCTCCCGCAGAGCGAGCGCCGTACGCGCCGCGCGGCCCTCGGGTCCTGCCGCGGTCAGATCGGGCACCAGGATCTCGCCCGGCGGCTCGCCACCGCCGCCGAGGCGCTCGTACAGCAGCCGCATCAGCTCCGTACCGCCGTCGGCCTTGACCTTGGCCTCGAAGGCGTTGCCCCGGACGAAGGCGAACTGCGACTGGCCGAAGGGGGCCGGTGAACCGAGCGCGGTGGCCAGAGCGGCCTTGTCCACCCCGGCGCCGTCCAGCAGGGCGCGGCGCCGGCAGCCGGGGTTGGCGGCGAGGGCGGCCAGCGCGCGGGCATCCAGCGGACGCGGTGCGACCGCCGGGCCCCG
Source organism: Streptomyces sp. NBC_01217 (assembly GCF_035994185.1). NCBI lineage: Bacteria > Bacillati > Actinomycetota > Actinomycetes > Kitasatosporales > Streptomycetaceae > Streptomyces > Streptomyces sp. NBC_01217. The sequence goes on along the minus strand of NZ_CP108538.1, from coordinate 3,267,614 downwards.
CAGCTCAGCGAGCCGCTGCCGGAGTGTCGTCCCCCGCTGCTCCCGCCCCTGCGGGGGCACGGGTGTCGGCCCGGGGTGCACGACCGGCCGGGGCGTCTGCGTCGGCCGATGCCGCGGCATCGGTGGAGTCTGCGGAGGCGGTCCGCTGGCCAGGGATTCGCTCACCCGCCGAAGTCTTGCATCCGGCACTGACAATCGGGGACTTCGTGGTCTCGGCGACCCGCGGGAAGCGGGCCCCGATCAGGGCCCCGAGCCGGTCCCTGACCCGGTCGGAGACACGCATCACCGGTCCGGCCAGCAGGGCACCGGCACCCATCACGGCGGCCCCCGCGACCGCGTCGAGGAAGTAGTGGTTGGCCGTGCCCATCACCACGAACGTGGTGACGAGGGGGTACGCGATGCCCGCGGCCCTCACGAGCGGGTGCCGTCCGTGCCGCCACAGCAGGATTCCGCACCACAGCGCCCAGCCGACGTGCAGGCTCGGCATCGCCGCGTACTGGTTCGTCATTCCGCCCATGCCGCGCGGGGCGCTCGCCTCGGTGCCCCACCAGCCGTACGAGCTGTACTGCGCCATCGTGTCGACGAAGCCGTGCGCGGCGTGGAGCAGCCGGGGCGGGCAGGTCGGCATCATCGTGAAGCCGATCAGACCGAGCAGCGTGGAGGTCATCAGCCAGGTGCGGGCCCGGCGGTAGGCGGCGTGGCGGCGGCGGAAGAGCCAGACCAGAACGGCCGGGGTGAGCAGATAGTGCAGGGACGCGTACGCGAAGTCGGCGGGTATACCGATCGAGGGGTGGGCGGTGAGCAGCCGGTTGAGCGGGTGCTCGAAGTTGATGCGGAGCGTCTTCTCCAGGTGCAGGAGGCGCAGACCGTGGTCGACGGCCGTGGACACATCGCCGCGCGCCACCAGCCGGCCCGCCGAGTAGGCTCCGTACACCAGGGCCAGCAGCGGCAGCTCGGTCCACCAACGGGGCCGCGGGCGCGGTGCTGGCGCGGTGCTGGCATGCTGCTGCATCCGGAAGCTCTCCATCATGTGTTCAGGCGACCGACGGCGGGCGTTCAACCGTACGGCGCAGGTCGCCCTTGATTCCCCCGGGGTCCATGTCGGATCCCCCGTATGTGCGTACGGATTTCTCCGCGCAGGGATTGACGTCGGTTCGGCCCGGGGGGTTGCCTCGCGGAGGCGTGCGCGATGATGGAAAAACCGGACGATCCGTTTCCTGTTCCGATCTCCGGCATCAGATCTCAGCTTCAGATCTCAGTCTCAGGTCTCAGTCTCAGGGAGAGCCGTCATGGCACCGCGTATCCTGCTCGCCCGGCACGGCCAGACGGAATGGTCCGTCAAGGGCAATCACACCGGCAGGACGGACATCCCGCTGCTCGACACCGGCCGTGCGGGCGCCAAGCTTCTCGGCGAGCGGCTGCACCGGGGGCCGTGGGCGGACCTGCCGGGCCTGGAAGTCCGCACCAGTCCGCTGCTGCGGGCCAAGGAGACCTGCGACATCGCGGGCTTCGCGGACCGGGCGGAGCCGTGGGACGCACTGCTGGAGTGGGACTACGGGGCGTACGAGGGGATGACTCCGGCCCAGATCAAGGCGATCCGGCCGGACTGGTTCATCTGGCGTGACGGGGTGCCGGAGGGGGAGACCCTGGCCGAACTGTCCGCCCGCGCCGACGAGATCGTCGCCTGGGCCCGCTCGGCCGACCGCGACGTCCTGGTCTTCGCCCACGGCCACATCCTGCGGGCGCTGGGGGCGCGGTGGCTGGGCGAGGATGTGTCGTTCGCGGCACGCATCCGGCTGGATCCGACGTCGCTGTCGGTACTGGGTTGGGCGTACGGCGCGCCCGCGATCGAACGCTGGAACGACACGGGGCACCTGGACGGCTAGGCCTTGCCGGCCCCGGCAATCCCATCCAGCCCGTCCGGCGTTTGAGGACGGAACCGGTCACGCGGTGCGGGGCGCGGGAAACTCGGGCGGAGCCGTACGCGGCCGCCTACCCCTCCCCGTACCGCTCCAGAAACCCCCGCACCTCCACCGCACCCCGCTGCGGCGCCAGCACCCCCGCCGCCTCCGCCAGCATCCCGCGGATGCGCGAGGACTGGACGCGGTCCAGCAGGTCCAGCACCTGGTGACCCGCCGTCGCCGCCTCCGCGGAGCGGCCCGCACGGGCCAGGTCCGTGGTCAGCTCGGCCCGGTACAGCGCAAGGTTCCGCGTGAAGTGCGGGTCCTGCAGCCGCGTCGCCCGGCGCGCATGGCGGGCCGCCCGCGACCAGTCGCCCAGCGCCGACCAGCACTGCGCCTCCAGCATCTCCAGTTCCGCCTCCCGGAAGAAGGTCATCCACTCCGGATCGGCATCGGACGGGCCGCGGCCGAACGCGGTGTGCGCCCGGCCGATCGCCCGCTCGCAGCCCGTGCGGTCCCCGAGCCCCGCCCGGCCCCCCGCCTCCCGCAGCGCGAGCAGCGCCAGCAGCCGGGACGAGCCCAGCGGCTGCGCCGCCCGCTGCCCGGCCTCGGCGGCGCGTACGGACTCGCGGGGCCGCCCCGTGTCCCTGGCCAGGAACGACGCATTGCAGAACGCATGCGCCTCCAGCGCCGCGTCGCCCGCCACCCGCGCCGTGGCCAGCGCCTCCGCATAGTGCGAGCGGGCGTCCTCGAACCGGCCCGAGTCATGGGCCAGCCAGCCCACCGAGATGGCCAGCTCGCCCGCCCCGGCGTGCAGTCGGTCGGCCGTGGAGCGCTTGGCCACGGTCCCGGAGTCGAGCAACGCGTACGCGGCCCGCAGCGGCTGGGACGCTCTGCGGTACAGGCCGTCACCGCCGTGCCGGTCGTCGAGCAGCCGGATCTGCCGTACCGCCTTCTCGACGGCGCTCACCTCGGCCTCTCCGACCCGGTGCCGGTCGGGCAGGGTGGCGGCGGCAGCGGCGGACGTGCCGCCGAGGCCGAGACCCAGGGTTGCGGTCGCCATCGCGGTGGTGCCGCTCGTCATGAATACGCGACGCAGCACGTCGCACTCCTCGTCGGTGTCGCTGTGGAGCGTGGGGGGTGGTGGACTCCCGGCGGTGGTCCGCGCTCCCCGCCCACGTACCGTCTCGCGCGGTGAGAAGCCCAGGTCCGCCAGGGTGGTGCCGGGGAACATGTGCAGGAAGACCCGCTCGTACGCGTAGTTGGGGCAGCGGATCTCGCCGGACTCCACGCGTCCGATGTACCGGGCGTCGCACGCGACCTGCTCGCCGATCTCACGGGCGGACCTGCGTACTGCGGCAGCGAACTCCCCGGCGGAGCGCGGACCGCGCAGCCGCCGGAAGGCGAGGTTGGGAACTGCCCCTGTCGACACCATGGCTGAGCCCTCTCTGGTGCAGCCGGGCTCCTGCTTCCGGTGTCCCGGCGGAGCAAGAACGTACCTGCTGTGGCAGACCGCACACACAGCGTTTGCCAACAAAGGGGACATCTCGCCCGCGATCCGCCATGAACTGCCACCCTTTGCGGCGGCGTGGCACCGTAGCCCTTGACGCCGTCGGCGCGTTGGTCCATGTGGAGACGGAATCCGGCTCCGCCCGGCGATGAGAGGAGAGGTCCCTTGTTGCACATCGGCACGGAGACCGGCTCGCGGACGACAGCGAAGACCCCGGCCGCCACGGGCGCCACGGCGCCCACGGAGCACCACGGCACCGCCCCCTGCGACCTGGTGACCGTCCCGGCCCGCCAGGGGCTGGAGGCCGTGGACATCCTGCGCCGGGGCTCCGATCAGGAGCCCGTCGGCCCGGTTCTGCACGACGGCGCCTGCGACACCCTCGGCTTCCTGGTCCCTCCGGGGACCGCCGAGGCGTGGGACGTACCGGGCAGCGCGTGTACGCGGACCGACGGCCGCGGGCTGCGCATCCCCGCCGAGCCGCCCGTCACCGGCAGCGGCTGGCTGCTGCCGCCCGAGGATGACACCCCGGTCACCGACCCGGCCGTGCTGCGGGCCGCCCTCGACCAGGCGGCCCGGCTCATCGAGGCGGCCGACAACTGCCGCTGACCGCGGGTGCCCCGCCCACGCGCCCATAATGGGCCGGTGGCCGGATTCCCCCGGCACGGCCGGCTCCGTACCGGCCCGGAGCGATGAGCAGTGAGCAGGCAGAGCAGCAGTGGCACGTCAAGGAGCGTCGGGCGCAGGCGCGGGCGCCCGCAAGCGGTCCGACCGCAAGGCCGGCCCGAAGGCCGACGGCAGGACCGAACGCGGCGCCGGGCGCAGAGCGGAGCCGCTCGCCGAACCGGTGGGCGGCGGTCTCGCCGAGCTGGTGCCCGACCGGGAGCGCCCGCACGCCTGGACGCTGACGCTCGACGGCGCCCCCCAGTCCCATGTGGACCTCGACGACCCCACGTTCCTCTCCTTCGAGTACCAGCGCAGGATCGGCCACATCGCCGACCTCGTCGCACCCCCCGGGCAGCCCCTGCACGTGGTGCACCTGGGCGGCGGCGCCTTCACGCTCGCCCGCTACATCGCCGCGACCCGGCCCCGCTCCACCCAGCAGATCGTCGAGGTGGACGCCGCACTCGTCCAACTCGTCCGCCGGGAACTGCCGCTGGACCCACAGGCCAGGATCCGCGTCCGGGCCACCGACGCCCGTGCCGGACTCGGGAAGATCCAGGACGGCTGGGCGGACCTCGTCATCGCCGATGTGTTCAGCGGAGCCCGTACCCCGGCACACCTCACCAGCACCGAGTTCCTCGCCGAGGTGCGCCGGGTCCTGAAACCCGGCGGGAGTTACGTCGCCAATCTCGCGGACGGTCCGCCGCTGACCCACCTGCGCGGCCAGATCGCCACCGCCGCCACGGTCTTCCCCGAACTCGCGCTCGCCGCCGACCCGACCGTATGGCGCGGTCGCCGCTTCGGCAACGCCGTACTGCTCGCCTCGGACCTGCCGCTGAAGGTCGCGGAACTGACCCGCCGGGTCGCGACCGACCCCCACCCCGGACGAGTCGAACACGGCCGAGCGCTCGCCGACTTCACCGGCGGCGCGCCACCGGTGAACGACGCGGACGCGAAACCGTCACCGCCGCCACCGCCCTCGGCCTTCGGCTAGGACCTCGCACGGGAGTTGCACACATTGAACGGGAAGTACGAGTACCTCGAAGACATTTACGTCGAGGACATCGGACTGACTTGGTTGACCTCGAAGTGGGACGTCCCGCGCTCCCTCTCCCCGGCAGACGCCGAGCGTTATCTTCCCAAGGGCGGGCCGGTCGAGTTCTGGCTGGAACTGCCGGAGACGGCGGTCGAGGATTTCGACCGGTCGCACGCGTGCCAACTCGGACAGGACGTACGACGTCTGTCGGAGTCCACGCTGCCGGACGCGACCATCCGCACCGTGTGGCTCGGCGCCACGCACGGGTGCTTCGACCCTGCCGAGCACGGTATGGACGCCCGTACCTGGCTGCGGAGGATCGAGGACGTCTGGCTGGCGGCGGTCCGCCGTAGCCACCCCGCGTTCGTTCCGCCGCCGCCCCGGCCCGTGACGGACGAGGGCCTGAGACGGGCTGTCCTCCAGGTGATCCGCCCGGTCATGAACGACCTGACGCAAGCGGTCACCACAGTCGGCTACGGGCCTGCGCTGCCGAGTCTGGTGCCCTCGCTGGAACAGGTCGTCACCCGGGCCTGCGCGGACCTCGGCTACCGGCTGTTCCTGCGTGCCATGAAGGCGTACTTCGTGGAGATCGACAAGAACAGTTACGACGCGTTCATCGAACTCGGGAAAGGGTTCGGCTATCCCGAGTTCCTGGTAGGCGGTCTGAACCATCGGGGGTGATCAAAGCCCTGCCGTCTGATCCGCGCCGGCGGAGGGCAGACGGCCGGACAGGACGGCGCGTGCGACCGCGCACCTCCGCCCTGTCCGGCTCCCGGCGCGCGTCTACACGATCTCGACCTGCGGCGGATGGTCGTTCCAGGTGCAGAAGACCGACACCGTCGTGCCGTTGTCCTGGCTGAAGTTGACCCGGATCCAGGTCGAGTTCGTCCAGACCTGCATCGACCAGTCCGGTGCCGGTGTCGCCGAGACCAGTTTTGCCCAGTCCTTGCCGAGTTCGAAGACGACCCGGCCGCCGTCCGTCCCGTAACTCTTCACCGTGCCCTGGCGAGGGGTGGAGCCGGCCGGGGAGGGGCTGTTGTTCTGCGGGGTGCGGGACGGCTGACGGGAGGGGGGTGTGGAGGCGGACGGTTTCGGGGTGGTGGGGGGAGGTGGCGCGGTGGCCGACGGGGACGGCGGCGGTGTCGGTTCGGGGCGCCGGGTCGAGGACGACAGTCCGTCCGAGGGGCCCTGGTCGCCCCGGGCGCCCGCCGAGATCGGCACCGCGCGCGGCGGGTCGTACGCCGTGCCCGCCATCACCGTGTGCACACCCCACCACGACAGCGTGACCGCCGCCCCGGTGGCGAGCGACCACGCGAGCGCGTGTACGAGTCCTCGTTGCATCCGGCACATCCTGCACCACCGGACCCCGCGCTGTCCCCGTACCCTCATGGGCAGGACTGCGCACCGCCGAATGGCGTACGGTGCCGCCCATGCCAAGTGTGCTCGTGGTCGAGGACGACCAGTTCGTACGATCCGCCCTCATCCGGCACCTGACGGAGGCCTCCCACACGGTACGGAGCGTCGGCACCGCGCTCGAAGCGCTGCGCGAAGTGGCCCATTTCCGCTTCGATGTGGTCATCCTCGACCTCGGCCTGCCCGATCTCGACGGCTCCGAGGCGCTGAAGATGCTGCGCGGCATCACCGACGTACCCGTGATCGTCGCGACGGCGCGGGACGACGAGAGCGAGATCGTCCGGCTGCTCAACGACGGCGCCGACGACTACCTGACCAAGCCGTTCTCGGTGGAGCACCTGTCCGCCCGGATGGCCGCCGTGCTGCGCCGCTCGCGCGCCGCCGGGGGCGAGGCGCCGCCGCCGAGCGTCATCCGGGTCGGCGGGCTCTCCATCGACCCGCTGCGCCGCCGGGCCGAACTCGACGGCACAGCGCTCGACCTCACCCGCCGCGAGTTCGACCTGCTGACCTTCCTCGCCGGCCGGCCCGGAGTCGTCGTCCCACGCAAGGAACTACTCGCCGAGGTCTGGCAGCAGTCCTACGGTGACGACCAGACCATCGACGTCCATCTCTCCTGGCTGCGCAGGAAGCTGGGCGAGACGGCCGCCAGACCGCGCTATCTGCACACCCTGCGCGGCGTCGGCGTGAAGCTCCAGCCCCCGGAGCAGTCCGCATGAGATGGGCGCTGGTCAAGGTCTGCCTGGCCGTCACCGCGATGGTCGTGGTCGCCTTCGCCGTACCGCTCGGGCTCGTCATCAAGGAAATGGCCCGCGACCGGGCCTTCTCCGACGCCGAGCGGCAGGCCGCCACCATCGGCCCGACCCTCTCCATCACCACCGACCGCACCGAACTCGAAACGGCCGTGCTCACCACCGAACCGGGCGGCGCGGGCCGGATGGCCGTGCACATCCCCGCCGCCGACGAGCCGGACAGCGGGCCCCTGGAGATCGGCACCCGGCGCGCCACCCGCAAGGACCTGGAGACCGTACGGAAGTCGGGGCGCGCCTCGATCAGCGAGGTGGCGGGCGGCTCCGCGCTGCTCCAGCCGACCGCGCTCGGCTCCGGGGACATCGCCGTCGTCGAGGTGTTCGTGCCCGAGGACGAGGTCTCCAACGGGGTCACCACCGCCTGGCTGATGCTGGCGGGCGTCGGCACCGCGCTGATCGTCGGGTCCGTCGCGGTCGCCGACCGGCTCGGCGTACGGATGGTGCAGCCCGCCAGACGGCTCGCGGGCGCCGCCCACGACCTGGGCGAGGGCAGGCTGGGCACCAGGGTTCCGGAGGAGGGGCCGACCGAGCTGCGCTCGGCCGCCGTCGCGTTCAACTCCATGGCCGACCAGGTCATCCAGCTCCTCGCCAACGAACGGGAACTGGCCGCCGACCTCTCCCACCGGCTGCGCACCCCGCTCACCGTGCTCCGGCTCAACGCCGCCTCGCTCGGCGAGGGCCCGGCCGCCGAGCAGACCCGCGCCGCGGTCGAGCAGCTGGAGCACGAGGTCGACATCATCATCAGGACCGCCCGCGAACAGCGCCCGCAGACCCAGGGCCTGAACGCCGGCCCCGGGGCCGGCTGCGACGTCTCCGAAGTGATCCGGGAACGGATGGACTTCTGGTCGGCGCTCGCCGAGGACGAGGGCCGCGAGGTGCGTCTGGCGGGAGTGGACCGTACGGTACGCATCCCGGTCGCCCGGACCGAACTGGCCGCCGCGCTCGACGCGTTGCTCGGCAATGTCTTCCGGCACACCCCCGAGGGCACCGCCTTCGCCGTCGATGTCCACCACAGCGGTGACGCGGTGATCGTGCTGGTCTCGGACGCGGGCGGCGGAATCGACGACCCGAAGGCGGCCCTGGCGCGCGGCGGCAGCGGGCGCAGCGGTGCGCGGTGCGCGAAGGGAACGGTGGGCTCGACCGGGCTCGGCCTCGACATCGTCCGCCGGGTCGCGGAGTCCACCGGCGGCGATGTGCGCATCGGCCGCTCTGTCCTCGGGGGCGCGGAGATACGCATCTGGATCGGCCTCGACGGACAGCGGCCGCAGCGCGGCCGGCGCGGCCACCGGGTAGGGCGGAAGCGACGCGGAGTGAACGGTCGGAACGCTGTGCTCCGATTCCGGTCCGGGGCGGGTCCGAACCTTTAACCAGCACCGATGCGCCCCTTAAGGCAGTCCTAAGAACTCCAAGCCGGGTCCGAAGGGCGTCATTTGTCGGATTGTCTGCCGCTAGCGTGCTCACGCATCCCCACTCCCGTAGGACAGAGGCAGGCACGCGATGGGCACCAGTACGCACCGGCGCACGGCGAGCACCAGGACCAAGGCGATCGGCGCGGTCGTCGCCGCGGCCGTGATCGGCGGGGCGGTCTTCGCCCTCACCGGAACGGCCCAGGCCTCCTCGGTGGGTGCCGCCTACACCAGGACCAGCGGCTGGACCGGCGGTTACACCGGGCAGTACGTCGTCACCAACGACACCGACAAGGCGCAGACGGACTGGACACTCGAATTCGACCTGCCCGCGGGCACGAAGCTCAGCTCCCTCTGGAACGGCGAACACACCGTCAGCGGCAGCCATGTCACCGTGAAGCCCGCCAGCTGGGAGACGGAGCTGGCGCCCGGCAAGTCCGTCACCGTCGGCTTCGTCACCAACTCGGACGGCACGGCGGGCGACCCCACCGGCTGTCTCATCAACGACGCCAAGTGCTCCGTCGACTCCGGCGCCACACCGGAACCCAGCGGCCGCCCCACCGAGACCGCGCCCCCCACACCCACCCCCACGGCCACCGCCTCTCCGACGGCCGAGCCGACCCGTACCGCCACGGCCACCCCCACGCCCAGCCCCACGGAGACCGGTGGCAGCGGCGGCGGTTCGGCGAGCGGCGCGGGCTTCGCCCCGTACGTCGACACCTCGCTCTACCCGGCCTACGACCTCCTCGACACCGTCACCAAGACCGGTGTGAAGGAGTTCAACCTCGCCTTCATCACCGCGGGCGGCGGCTGCACCCCGCTCTGGGGCGGCGTCACCGCGCTCGGCGACGACCACGTCGCCTCCCAGATCGGCGCGCTGCGAGCCAAGGGCGGCGACGTGCGGGTCTCCTTCGGCGGCGCGGCCGGTGCCGAACTGGCGCTGCAGTGCTCATCCGCGTCCGAGCTCGCCGCGGCGTACGGCAAGGTCATCGACACGTACAAGCTCACCAAGGTCGACTTCGACATCGAGGGCGGCGCACTGCCCGACACGGCGGCCAACACCCGCCGCTCCCAGGCCATAGCGCAGCTCCAGAAGTCCCACCCCGGCCTGGACGTCTCCTTCACCCTGCCGGTCATGCCCGAGGGCCTCACCCAGCCGGGCGTCGACCTGGTCGCCGACGCGAAGAAGAACGGCGTCGAGGTCGGCGCGGTCAACATCATGGCGATGGACTACGGCGCCTCGTACAGCGGTGACATGGGCACGTACGCGATCCAGGCGGCCACCGCCACGCAGGCCCAGATCAAGGGCGTGCTCGGGCTCTCGGACGCCGCCGCGTGGAAGGCCGTCGCCGTCACACCGATGATCGGTGTCAATGACGTCAGCACCGAGATCTTCAAGGTCGAGGACGCCACGCAGCTCGTGGAGTTCGCCGGGCAGAAGGGGCTCGGCCGGCTGGCGATGTGGTCGGGCACCCGCGACAAGGCGTGCGCGGGCGGACCGAAGCCGAGCGCCGACGCGTCGTGCAGCTCCATCTCCCAGGAGCCGCTGGCGTTCACGAAGGCGTTCGGCGCGTACAAGTAGACCGTCCGCAGAGCAGACCGTCCGCCCCTCCCGCGGACCTCAGGACCTCGCGGTCCGCAAAGACCCCACAGGCCCCCAAGGCCCAGCGGACCGCTACAGATCACCACATACCGCCACCCACACCGCGCATCCCGGCCGGCCCCACACCCCCCACAACCGGCCGGGGTGCGCGCCCCTTTCTGCGGGGAGTGCTCGCCGGAGCCGTCGCCGTGGTGGGCGGGCCGCGGAAGCCGCGTACGGATCGGCTCCCCGTCCCGTACTGCCCGCCCCCAAGCGCCGGGTTCGACGAAAGAACGCGGACCCGCCCCCGACCGCCCCCCTCGCGCGCTGCCCCGTTCACCTTCCGGCGGGCGGTCGGGTGTGAACCGGGGGTGACGGGGGCCGTTTCCGGAGGCGGGCGGAAATGCCGGGCGCTCCGGGCGGCGCGGGGCCGGCGCTTCGGCTGACCTCCGGCCATACGTCCTTGACCTGCACCTTTTCGAAGCGGCCCAGGTTTCCTCCCCATGCCGACGGGCTATGGCAAGACTTCGGCGGGATACGGTCTCGTGACTTGCAGGACACACTCGGGCAACGGAAGCGTCTTCAACTCTTGACACCCACCCCCTCAAGGAAGGAACCTTCCGACATCGGTGCATGGGAGCGCTCCCACATCGTGCGGGATTTTCCGCTCGAACGGCACTGCCCGTGTCCTCCCCCCTGAACCACCTGGCACCCGCAGTCACCAGCGCGTATGCCGCGCAGTCAGAACGCCAGTCCCACCCTGGAACAAGGAGTAGTGGAATGCGTATCACCCGCACCGTCGCCGGTCGGAGCCGCAGAGCCGCGGTTCTGGCCACCACGGGCCTGACAGCCTCGGCCCTGTTGCTGACCGGCTGCAGCAGCGATTCGGATTCATCGGACACGGGCTCCGATGCGAACGGGAAGATAACGCTGACCGTCGCCGACTACGGGCAGTTCGGCTACAAGGAAGCCGGTCTCTTCGCCAAGTACCACGAGCTGAACCCGAACATCACGGTCAAGGAAGACGTCACCGCCGACGAGAAGGTCTACTACCCCAAGCTGCTCCAGCAGCTGAACTCGGGCAGTGGTCTCGCCGACGTCCAGGGCATCGAGGTCGGCCGGATCAAGGAGATCGTCGACACCAAGGCGAACGAGTTCGCCGACCTCAGCAAGGTGATCAACGCCGGTGACTGGGTGTCCTGGAAGGAGAAGCAGGCCACCACGCCCGACGGCGCGGTGATCGGCGCGGGCACCGACATCGGTCCGATGTCCCTCTGCTACAACGCCGACCTGTTCAAGAAGGCCGGTCTGCCGACCGACCGCGCGGAGGTCGCCGCGAAGGTCGCCGGGGGCTGGGAGGACTACCTCAAGCTCGGTGAGGAGTACAAGAAGAAGGCCCCCGCGGGCACGTACTTCATGGACTCCGCCAGCGCGATGTTCAACGCCGTCGTCAGCTCGAACGCGCAGCAGTACTACGACGAGAGCGGCAAGCCGGTCTACAAGGACAGCCCCAGCGTCAAGCAGGGCTGGGACCTGGCCGCCGAGGCCGCGGACAAGAAGCTGACCCAGGGCCTCGCCCAGTTCAGCGACCCGTGGGCCGCCGCCCTGCGCAAGGGCACCGTCGCCACGGTGGCCTGCCCCGCGTGGATGGCCGGTCAGATCTCGGTCAACGCCGGTGACGCCAACAAGGGCAAGTGGGACATCACCACCGCACCCGGTTCGACCGCCGCCAACTGGGGCGGCTCCTTCCTCGCCGTGCCCAAGAAGGGCAAGAACGTCGACGAGGCCACCAAGCTCGTCAAGTGGCTGACCGCCCCCGAGCAGCAGGCGGCCGTCTTCAAGGCGATCGGTGTTTTCCCGTCCAACAAGGGCGCGTACGAGCTGGCGGACGTGAAGGACGCCAAGCTCCCGTACTTCAACGACGCGCCGATCGGCCAGATCTACGCCGACGAGGCCAAGTCCATCCCCGAGGCGGTCCTCGGCCCGAAGGACGGCGTCGTCAAGGACACCATCTCCACCCAGATCAACAACATGGAACAGCGCGGCACCAGCCCTGACGACGCGTGGAAGGCGGCGACCAGCGCGATCGACAAGGCGATCGGCTGACCGTCGCCGGTGCGGGCGGCCCCCCCAGGAGCCGCCCGCACCGGCACGCGCAGCTCCTAGCGCGGGTCATTCGATTCACCCGGCAACTCAGCAACGCAGGGAAGGACTCCCGCCCGTGGCCACCTCGACTCCCACCCGGGACGCATTTGCCCCGCCACCCGGCGGTTCCCAGCAGAAACCGGCCTCATCCCGTCGGCAGACCTGGCGGAGCCGGCTGTGGCGGTTCGACGACAAGGCATCGCCGTACGCCTACATAGCCCCGTTCTTCCTCGTCTTCGGCGCCTTCGGGCTCTATCCGCTGCTGTACACCGGATGGATCGCCCTGCACCGGGTGGAGCTGACCGGCCTGGACCAGATGGAGTGGGTCGGCTGGGACAACTTCGACAAGATCCTGCACGACTCCGAGTTCTGGACGGCCGTCAGCAACACCTTCCTGATCGGGGTCATGTCTACGGTCCCGCAGCTGCTGGTCGCGCTCGGCCTGGCCCATCTGCTGAACTACCGGCTGCGGGCCAGCACCTTCTGGCGGACGGTCATCCTCACCCCGTACGCCACCTCGGTGGCCTCCGCGGCCCTCGTCTTCGCCCTGGTCTTCCGGGCCGACGGCGGCCTGCTGAACTGGGTGCTGCAGATCGTCGGCTTCGGCGACACCAACTGGGCCAACGGCCACTGGACGTCGAAGATCGCGATCTCCGTCATCGTGATCTGGCGCTGGACGGGCTACAACACACTGATCTACCTGGCCGCGATGCAGGCCGTACCGACCGATCTGTACGAGGCCGCGTCGCTGGACGGGGCATCGCGCTGGCAGCAGTTCCGCAAGGTGACCATCCCCTCGCTGCGGCCCACGATCCTCTTCACGATCGTCATCTCGACCATCGGCTCCATGCAGCTGTTCGGTGAACCCCTGCTGCTGGAGGGCGGCACCCTCGGAGCCACCGGCGGCAACGAGAATCAGTACGAGACGCTCAGCGTCTACCTCTACAACTACGGCTGGAATCTGGGGCACCTCGGTCCGGCCGCCGCAGTGGCCTGGGCGATGCTCGCCCTCCTGCTGATCATCGCCGCGGTCAACTGGCTCATCGGCCGCTTCGTACGCAAATCCGCGGTCTGACCGGGAGCGATTTCCATGACCATGACCAGCCCCACCAAAGCCCCGGAACTCGGCCTCCCGCAGCCGGCCGAGCGGGCGGCGCGGCGCCCGAGACGCTTCAGGCCGGGCGCGGGCAAGCAGCTGCAGGGCGGCCCGTTCACCTATATCGCCCTGGCAGTCGTCGGCATCGGCTCGCTCCTGCCGCTCTACTGGACCCTGGTGGCCGCGTCCCACACCCAGGACGAAGTGCTCGCCACCACACCGCCGTTCCTGCCCGGCGGGCGGCTGATGCACAACCTCGACGCGGCCTGGACCCAGGCGAACCTCGGCAAGGCGATCGTCAACAGCATCATCGTCTCCGGCTGCATCACGGCGGCGACGCTGTTCTTCTGCACCCTGGCCGGCTACGCCTTCGCCAAGATGCGCTTCACCGGCCGCGGCGCGCTGATGACCGGAGTCATCGCCACGCTCACGATCCCGCCGCAGCTCAGCGTCGTCCCGCTGTTCATGATGATGTCCGACATCGGCTGGGGCGGAAAGCTGGAGTCGGTGATCTTCCCGACCCTGGTGAGCGCGTTCGGGGTGTTCTTCATGCGGCAGTACCTGAGCGAGGCGCTGCCCTACGAACTCATCGAGGCCGCCAAGATCGACGGCGCGAACAACTTCCGCATCGTGCTGAGCGTGGTCCTGCCGGTGGCCCGTCCCGCGATGATGGTGCTGGGGATGCTCACCTTCGTACAGGCGTGGAACGACTTCTTCTGGCCCTACCTCGCCCTCAACCAGCAGAACCCCACGCTCCAGGTGGCCCTCGGCCAGCTGAGCGCCTCCTACACCCCCGACCAGAGCATCGTGATGGCCGGTGCGCTGATCAGCACCCTGCCGCTGCTCGTGGTCTTCGTGATCTTCGGCAAGCAGATCGTCGGAGGGATCATGTCCGGCGCCGTCAAGGGGTGACCCCGCGTCACCCGCCGTCCCCCGGACGTCCCGTACGGCCCGTTCCCCGACCTCGGGCCGTACGGGCCCCGGAGCTCCACCCCTTATCTTCCCCTGTCCGTCCTTCCCTGGGAGCGCTCCCGCATGACTGCTGTACGACCCGACATCGCCCCGAGGCAGGCGCCCGAGGCAGTGGACTTCCCGACCGGTTTCGTCTGGGGCGCGGCCACCGCCGCCTACCAGATCGAGGGCGCCGCGGCCGAGGACGGCCGCACCCCTTCCATCTGGGACACCTTCAGCCGCACTCCGGGCAAGGTCCGCAACGGTGACACCGGAGACATCGCCGCCGACCACTACCACCGCTACCGCGACGACGTGGCGCTGATGAAGCAGCTCGGCCTGAAGGCCTACCGCTTCTCCATCTCCTGGTCCCGGGTGCAGCCCACCGGCCGCGGCCCCGCCGTGGAGCGCGGCCTCGACTTCTACCGCAGGCTCGTCGACGAGCTGCTCGAAGCGGGCATCGCGCCCGTCGCCACCCTCTACCACTGGGACCTGCCCCAGGAGTTGGAGGACGCCGGCGGCTGGCCCCAGCGGGAGACCGCCGAGCGCTTCGCCGACTACGCCGCCATCATGGCGGGCGCCCTAGGGGACCGCGTCCCCACCTGGACCACCTTCAACGAGCCGTGGTGCTCGGCCTTCCTCGGTTACGGCTCCGGCGTGCACGCCCCCGGCCGCACCGAGCCGGCCTCCGCCCTGCGCGCCGCCCACCACCTCAACCTCGCCCACGGCCGGGCGCTCGAAGTGCTGCGCGGTCAGCTCCCCGCCACCGCGCAGACCTCGGTCACCCTCAACCTCCACCAGGTCCGCCCGCTGACCGACAGCGCGGCCGACGCGGACGCCGCCCGCCGCATCGACGCGGTCGGCAACCGGGTCTTCACCGGCCCGATGCTGCACGGCGCGTACCCCGAGGACCTGATCGCCGACACCTCGCACCTGGTCGACTGGTCGAAGCTGGTCCACGACGGCGACCTGGCGGCCATCTCCCGCCCGATCGACGTCCTGGGCGTCAACTACTACACGCCGACGCTGGTTTCCACGCCGGCCGACGGCGCCGGCGACTCGCGCGACGACGGTCACGGCAACAGCGACCACTCCCCGTGGCCCGGCTCCGAGCACGTCGCCTTCCACCTCGCCGAGGGCAAGAAGCGCACCGCGATGAACTGGGCGATCGACCCCGAGGGCTTGTACAACCTGCTCATGGACGTCACCCGGGACAACCCCGGTCTGCCGCTGATGATCACCGAGAACGGCGCGGCCTTCGACGACTACGTCTCGCCCGAGGGCCGGGTGGAGGACCCCGAGCGGATCGAGTACCTGCGCGGCCACCTCGACGCCGTGCAGCGGGCCGTGGCCGACGGGGCGGACGTCCGGGGCTACTTCCTGTGGTCCCTGATGGACAACTTCGAGTGGGGGTACGGGTACTCCAAGCGCTTCGGCGCCGTCTACGTCGACTACGCCACCCAGCGCCGCATCCCCAAGGCGAGCGCCCACTGGTACGCCGACGTCATCCGCCGCCATGCACTGCCCCCGCTCACGCACCTCGGCTGACCCCGTACGCCTCCTCCCGGGACCCGGCAGCCCGTGCCGGGTCTCCGGCATTTCTGCCCGGTCCCGTGAGCCGCGGTACCCGGCGCGGTGGCCCCGTAGTATGGGAGCGCTCCCAAGTCTGATGCTGCCGGGAGGCCGCCCGGCCCGGACGAGCGTCAAGGGATCCAACACCAGGACTTGGTTCGGTTATCCGACTGTGAGAAATTGACCGCGAACGGGAGGCAGCCATGACGGCAGCGCGAGTACGGAGCGGTGGGCGGCCCACGCTCGAAGAGGTCGCGGCACGCGCGGGGGTGGGCCGCGGCACGGCCTCACGGGTCATCAACGGCTCCCCACGGGTCAGTGCGCACACCCGCGAGGCGGTGGAGGCGGCCGTCGCCGAACTGGGGTACGTACCCAACCGTGCGGCCCGCGCGCTCGCCGGGAACCGTACGGACGCCATAGCTCTGGTCGTGCCCGAGCCGGAGACCCGGTTCTTCGCCGAGCCGTACTTCTCCGACATCGTCCGCGGTGTCGGAGCGGCGCTCGCCGACACCGAGATGCAGCTGCTGCTCACCCTCGTCGGCAACGACCGCGAGCGCCGCAGGCTGGCCCAGTATCTGACCGCGCACCGCGTCGACGGCGTGCTGCTGGTCTCCGTCCACGCCGACGACCCGCTGCCGGACCTGCTGGAGCAACTCGGTATGCCCGCGGTGATGAGCGGTCGCAGATCCGCCTCCGAACCGCTCGCCGCGGTCGACTCCGACAACTTCGAGGGCGCCCGCGTCGCCGTCGACCATCTGATCTCCCGGGGCCGTCGCTCCATCGCCACTATCACCGGGCGCCTGGACGTCTACGGCGCCCAGCGCCGTCTCGACGGCTACCGCAAGGCGGTCTCCGCGGCCGGCCTCGTGCCGGACGAGCAGCTGATCGCCCCCGCCGACTTCAGCGAGGAGGGCGGCGCACAGGCCATGCGCGACCTGCTGGCCCGCCGCCCCGACGTCGACGCGGTCTTCGCCGCCTCCGACGTCATGGCCGCAGGAGCCCGCCAGGTGCTGCGCGAGGCGGGCCGACGCATCCCGGACGACGTGGCGCTCATCGGCTTCGACGACTCGGCCGTGGCCCGTCACATGGACCCGGCGCTCACCAGCGTGCGCCAGCCGATCGAGGAGATGGGCCGCACGATGGCCCGCGTGCTGCTCCAGGAGATCGGCGGCGAGAACCAGGACCGTCCGCAGATCGTGCTCCCCACGGAACTGGTCGTCCGCGACTCCTCGTGACGGCTGCTGTCCCGGGCGACCGTTCCTCGTGACGGTCGTCACACCATCACCCGGTGAGGGTGGTTCAGACACGAGAAGGGCCCCGGTCATCGACCGGGGCCCTTCTCTTCAGGGTGAGTAACGGGACTCGAACCCGCGACATCCTGGACCACAACCAGGTGCTCTACCATCTGAGCTATACCCACCATGTCCGGTCTTTTTCCGACCGGCCGAGAAAAAGTGTACAGGGTCCGAGAGGGTGCTCGCGCCTCCATTGTTCAGCCGCTGATCCCGGCCCCCGAAAGGCCCATGACCAGCGGCTTCGCAATGCCCTACGGCGTGGGCGGCGCGACGCGTGCCGCGATTGCCTTCGCCCGCTCCGAGTCCGGTCCGGGCTGCGGCACGAAGATCGCCTCGCGGTAGTAGCGCAGCTCCGTGATGGAGTCACGGATGTCCGCGAGCGCCCGGTGGTTGCCGTTCTTGTCCGGACTGTTGAAGTACGCCCTCGGGTACCAGCGGCGCGCCAGCTCCTTGACCGAGGACACATCGACGATCCGGTAGTGGAGGTAGCCCTCCAGGGCCGACATGTCCCGTGCCAGGAAGCCGCGGTCGGTGGAGACCGAGTTCCCGCACAGCGGGGCCTTGCCGGGCTCCTTCACGTGCTCGCGGACATAGGCCAGCACCTGGGCCTCGGCGTCGGCCAGGGTGGTGCCCTGGGCCAGCTCGTCGAGGAGACCCGAGGCGGTGTGCATCCGGCGCACCACCTCGGGCATCGTCTCCAGGGCCGCGTCCGGCGGGCGGATCACGATGTCCACCCCTTCACCGAGCACGTTCAGCTCCGAGTCGGTGACCAGTGCGGCCACCTCGATGAGTGCGTCTTCCGTCAACGAGAGCCCGGTCATCTCGCAGTCGATCCACACCATGCGGTCGTTCATGGCCCCACCCTACGGGGCGCTCCGTTGACCCGGCAGGGTCGGACGCCCGGCGGTGTACGCGTCGGGTCCCGGTTTCCCGTGCTCCGGCTGCCCCGCCCCGACCGTCGCCGACGTGACGACGTGCGGCCCCGGTGGGGCTGCCGCAGCCGTGGCACGCCGGCCCGCCGAGGTGCTCTGCGCGGGCACGCCCGGCTCGATCGCCGCACCGGCCGCCTCCCCGCCACCGCCCTGCGGACGACGGGCCCGGTAGGCGGCCCGGTACGCGGCGGGGGAGGAGCCCAGCTGGCGCCGGAAGTGTCCGCGCAGCGCGACCGGCGAGCGGAAGCCGCAGCGGCCCGCCACCTCGTCGACCGAGTACTCGGACGTCTCCAGCAGCCGCTGCGCCTGCAGCACCCGCTGGGTGATCAGCCACTGGAGCGGTGCGCTGCCAGTGAGCGAGCGGAACCTGCGGTCGAAGGTCCGCCTGCTCATGTAGGCGCGCGCGGCCAGCGTCTCCACGTCGAACTGCTCGTGCAGATGCTCCAGCGCCCAGGCCACGACCTCGGCGAGCGGGTCGGAGCCGATCTCCTCAGGTAAAGACCTGTCGAGGTAGCGCTCCTGACCGCCACTGCGCCGCGGCGGCACGACGAGCCGGCGGGCCAGTGCCCCGGCGGCCTCCGTGCCGTGGTCCGTGCGAACTATGTGGAGGCAGAGATCGATCCCGGCCGCTGTCCCGGCGGAGGTGAGCACATCGCCGTCGTCGACGAAGAGCTCGCGCGGATCGACGTGCACCGACGGATAGCGCTTGGCCAGCGTCGGTGCGTACATCCAGTGGGTGGTCGCCGGACGGCCGTCCAGCAGACCGGCGGCGGCGAGCACGAACGCGCCGGTGCACAGCCCGACGATGCGGGCCCCTTCCTCATGGGCGCGACGCAGCGCGTCCAGCGCCTCCGCGGGCGGCGGAGAGGTGATCGAGCGCCAGGCGGGCACCACGACGGTGCCTGCCCTGCTGATCGCCTCCAGCCCGTAGGGCGCGGTCAGTTCGAGTCCCCCGGTGGTCCGCAGCGGCCCCTCTTCCCCGCCACAGACGAGGAGTCGGTAGCGCGGAACTCCCGCGTCCTGGCGGTCGATTCCGAACACGGAGAGCGGGATCGAGCTCTCGAAGATAGGGCCGCCGCTGAACAGCAGCACGGCGACGACTTCTCGTCGTCGTCGTCCACTGAGCTTCCGTACAGCCTCCGTTGCGGCGGCGGAGTCCTGGCTCATGACGCTAAGCCCCCCTCGGTGTTCGCGTCTTCCTGGTCCTTACGGGCCTGTCGCTCCTGCACTTTTCCCCTCGGTCCTGCACGAGACCCCCGTCTTCGGTACCCAAGATCGAATCTACTGCGTCCCGTGGTGCCGACGTGACAAGTTCACCAACCGGCGTTATGTCGACAAGGCAACTTGGCGGGAAGCATTCGATCACGAAGGGTTTCATTCAGCGGCCGTGCAGGGAAGTGCGCGTCGCGTTCATGGCCCGTCCCTATCGGGTGGAAGCGTACCGCGCGGTCTCTTCCTGCCTGGTGGCAAGGGGGTTGATCGGCCAATTCGGCAAGGATGAGACAGGGGTGTGAAGTTGGCTGAAAATAGACGGTTGTGCGTACGTGATTCAGTCAGGCGACCGGCGCACAACCCTGATGGACGGCTGCTTCTTTGCGCCCCCACGGCAGGTCGGACGGCGGATCGAGCGCAATCGCGCGGCGGCTGCGGCAGGTGCGTGATCCCTGCCGGCGGGCCGGTATCGTCCGCCGGCCGTTCGGCTGTCCGTCCGGTGTCCGTCCGGCTGTCCGTCCACGGCTCGTCCCGCCGTGCGTCCGCCGCCCGTCCGCGGCCGGGCGGCGGGGTCAGGGAGGGGTGATCCTCGCCGGGTGTACGGGCGGTCCCGGGAGCTCTGCGGGGGCGTTGCGGGACGGATGGCGGCTATGTCCCCCGTCGTCCCCCGTCCGGTCACCGAACGCTCCTCTCCGGTCACCGAGAGGAGCCGTGGCGGCCCGGCAGCGTCGGTGTACAGCGCAACCGGCATTGCCATACGGGTCCGCCTCGGGCATGCTCCGTGAAACGTCGCACGCGCTTTGCGCGGGTCTGGGCAGTGGAGGAGTGGCGCCGTACCCTTGGGGGTAAGGGGTTGGGAAGACGATTCCCGGACACCGCAACACCGCCCGCTGACGCACCTTCCCCAAGTCGCTCTCCTCACGAGGACTCTCTTCGCCGAGACACCGATGGCCGGTCACGAAATCCCCGAACCCGCCGACCGCAAGCAGGTAGCCGACCCCATGTCGGGCCCGCAGGCGGCCGAAGAAACACGTCATTCCTGCGACCCCGCCTTCAGGCATGGGGTCGTGGTCGGCTTCGACGGCTCGACATCCAGTGAGCGGGCCCTCGCATACGCCATCGGAATGGCCAGGAGATCAGGTTCCGGCCTGATCATCGTCCATGTCGCCAATCGGCTGCCGACCACGGTCTGGGCAGGCTGCGAGCCGCCCGTCTTCGTCGATGTGCCCGATCACCGCACCGAGGTGCTCGGCCTGGAGCTCGCCTGTGCGGACTACCTCTCCGAGATTCCCTGGGTGCTCGTCGAGCGCGGCGGGGACATCTGCCACGAGCTGGAGGAGGTCGGCCGGGAGTACTCGGCCGACGCGATTGTCGTCGGCTCCACGCACGGCATAGTCGGCCGCATCTTCGGCTCGGTGGCGGGGCGTCTCGCCCGGCGCGCACAGCGCCCGGTCGTCGTCATCCCCTGAGCGCTCCCCGTCCCGGACACCTCTGCCGTCACTCCTGGCGCCTCTGGCACCCCCTTCACCGGGGGCGGGCCCCATTACCGACATGGCGTCAACTCGCCCGTAGAAACCGGCAATCTACCGGTGCGTAGAGGTGGATTGTGCGCTTGTGAAGGGTACATAAGGGCCACTGGGAAGCAGGACCACTGCATGTGAAGGGAGCCCGCCGTGGACAATGACGTCTCTGCGGGAAGCACCAGCACCTCTACCCTCGGCCATCTCGCCCTGGGACTCACCCTGTTGGCGTTCGGAATCGGTCACACCGGGGTCGTGGACGGTGTGACGGCGGCCGATGCCGTCTCGCTCGCGCTGTATGTCGGCGGTATCGCCCTGTTCGTCGCCGGACTCCTGGAGTTCCGGGCGGGAAGGGGCTTCACCGGCACGGCCTTCGCCGGGCTCGGCGCCTTCTGGTTCACCTGGGGCACCGGCGCCGACGCGCAAGTCTCCAGCCATGCGGCAGGGCTGTTCCTGCTGCTCTGGGCCCTGTTCGCGCTCAGCCTGACCCTCGGCGCCGCCGGTGGCGGCCTGCTCGCCCAGGGGACGTACGCACTGCTGTTCCTGGGGCTTCTGCTCCTGGGCGTCGGGCAGTTCGCGGACAGCGGGAGCCTGGCCAAGGCGGGCGGCTGGTTTGCCGCGGTCTCCGGCCTCGCCGCCTGGTACGGAGCGACGGCAGCGCTGGCCAACTGGCCGACGGCGCTGCCGGGGCGTGCTGCCGGCCGAGGGGTGACGGCCACCGGCTGAGGCAGCGAACGGGCCGGTGAGGCTCCGGGGATGCACCGGCCCGACAGGAGCGGCCCCGTACCCGCGGCGGCGGTGGGTACGGGGCCGCTCTGCCGGGCAAAGCCCGGACGCACGCGCCTACTCGACGGTGACGGACTTCGCGAGGTTCCGCGGCTTGTCGATGTCACGGCCCATGGCCAGCGCCGTGTGGTAGGCGAAGAGCTGGAGCGGGATGCCCATCAGGATCGGGTCCAGCTCGTTCTCGTTCTTCGGCACGACGATGGTGTGGTCGGCCTTCTCCTGCACCTGGTGGGCGACGGCGAGGATGCGGCCGCTGCGGGCCTTGATCTCCTCCATCGCGGCGCGGTTCTTCTCCAGCAGCTCGTCGTCCGGCACGATCGCGACCGTCGGCATCGCGGGCTCGATCAGGGCGAGCGGGCCGTGCTTCAGCTCGGAGGCGGGGTAGGCCTCGGCGTGGATGTACGAGACCTCCTTGAGCTTCAGCGAGGCCTCACGGGCGACGGGGTAGCCGCGCACCCGGCCGATGAACATCATCGACTTGGCGTCCGCGTACTCCGCGGCCAGCTTCTTGATCTCGTCCTCGTTCTCGAGGATCTCGCTGATCTGGGCGGGCAGCCTGCGCAGGCCCTCGATGATCCGCTTGCCGTCGGCGACCGACAGATCCCGGATCCGTCCCAGGTGCAGGGCGAGCAGCGCGAACGCGACGACCGTGTTGGTGAAGCACTTGGTGGAGACGACGCAGACCTCGGGGCCCGCGTGGACGTACGTACCGCCGTCGGCCTCCCGGGCGATCGCGGAACCCACCACGTTGACCACACCGAGGACCCGGGCGCCCTTGCGCTTGAGCTCCTGGACGGCGGCCAGTACGTCGTAGGTCTCGCCGGACTGGGAGACCGCGACGTACAGGGTGTCGGGGTCGACGACCGGGTTGCGGTAGCGGAACTCGGAGGCGGGCTCGGCGTCCGCGGGGATACGGGCCAGCTCCTCGATGAGCTGGGCGCCGATCTGGCCCGCGTGGTACGAGGTGCCGCAGCCGAGGATCTTGATCCGGCGGACCCCGCGCGCCTCACGGGCGTCCAGGTTGAGACCGCCCAGGTGCACGGTGGAGAAACGGTCGTCGATCCGGCCGCGGAGCACCCGGTCCACGGCGTCGGCCTGCTCGGAGATCTCCTTGTGCATGTACGTGTCGTGGCCGCCCATGTCGTACGACTCGGCCTCCCACTCCACGGTGGTCGGCGTGGCCGTCGTGGACGAGCCCTCCGTCGTGTACGTACGGAAGTCGTCGGCCTTGAGGGTGGCCATCTCGCCGTCGTCGAGGGTGACGACCTGGCGGGTGTGGGCGACCAGCGCGGCGACGTCGGAGGCGACGAACATCTCCTTCTCGCCGATGCCGAGCACGACCGGGGAGCCGTTGCGGGCGACCACGATGCGGTCGCTGAAGTCGGCGTGCATGACGGCGATGCCGTACGTGCCCTCGACCGAGCGCAGCGCCTCGCGGACCTTCTCCTCCAGGGTCTCCGCCTGGGCGCGGGCGATCAGGTGGACCAGCACCTCGGTGTCGGTCTCGGAGAGGAAGACGACGCCGTCGGCGACGAGCTTCGCGCGGAGCTCGGAGGCGTTGTCGATGATCCCGTTGTGGACGACGGCGACCTTGTTGTCGGCGTCCAGGTGCGGGTGCGCGTTCTCGTCGCTCGGGGCGCCGTGGGTGGCCCAGCGGGTGTGGGCGATACCGGTGGTGCCGGTGAAGCGCTTGGGGATACGGGCCTCCAGCTCGCGGACCCGGCCCTTCGCCTTGACCATCTTCAGCGCGGCGGGCTTCCCTGCCGACGCCTTGCCGGTGATCACGATGCCCGCGGAGTCGTAACCCCGGTACTCCAGCCGCTGCAGCCCTTCCAGCAGCAGCGGAGCCACATCACGCTTCCCGATGTATCCGACGATTCCGCACATAAGGTCTCTGCCCCTCCATCGACGAACTTGTTGGTGCCCGTTGCTCAGCCGTAGACGATGCGGCGCAGCTGGCGGAGCGAGAGCTCCGGCGGCGCGACCGCCCGGTGTGGCAGCTCGGCCGCGATCCGCTCGAAGATCTCCGCGTTCACCAGGCCGCCGGACTGCAGTTCGCGGTGGCGGCGGCGGACGAAGTCGTCGGTCGTCTCGTCGAAGTACGCCAGTACGTCGAGGATCACCCGGGCGGCCTCACCACGCTGGAGCGCGGTGCTGCGCACCAGGTGATCAATGAGGTCGTCATGCGACGGGCGGCTTTCGAGCACTCGTAGATATTGCGTGGAGCGGAGCACTTTCGCAACAATTCTGCCCGATATCGGGCAGGAGTGGGTGTGATCACGCTCTCGGCGGCCCTAGAGACGCTTCAGGACGGCCTGCTTGGCGGCGGTGAACTCGTCGTCGGTGAGCACCCCGGCCCGGTGCAGCTCGCCGAGTTCCCGCAGCCGCCGCAGCAGTACGTCGTGATCGTCGGCGGGCGCCGGGATCGGTGCGGGCTCCGCCGCGCTCTCGACGGCGGCCACCGCCTGCGCCGCCTCCGGAAGCCGGACCAGCACCGCCGCAGCGACCAGCACCGCCGTGTACTCCTTCTTGGACAGCCCCCACAGATCCAGCGAGTACGGATCGAACGCGGCCGCCGGAGCCGGAGTCGCCCCCGGCCCTCCGTCGCGTACGAAGCGCAGATGCCCGTTCTCCAGGCCGATGGCGGGCAGCCAGTGCACCCCGGTCACCTCCGACACCGGGAAGGCGACCGGCCCGCCCGAGGTCTTGACCCCCTTGGCCTTCCAGTTCCAGGTGAGCCGGACGATCTCCCCGTCGAACGAGGCCGTGCCGTCCCCGCCGCCCCCGGCGACCGGCACCGAGGGCCCCGGCAGCAGAAAGCCGTCCGACGCCCCGGAAGGCACCTGCTCGATCAGGAGGGCGCTGCGCACCTCGCCGACCAAGTACTCCGCTACTCCGCTGCGGTCCTTCTCGACGGCCAGCCGGTACGGGTCGGCGGCGTCCCCGAGTCTGCCGTCCGCGGCGCGCAGGACCGGGCAGGCGCCGTCGCGCAGCCGCAGTCGCAGCCGGCCGCCCCTGCGGTCCGGTTCGAAGGTGATGCCCGCCAGGGCCCGGATCGGGACCACGCACTCGCCCAGTTCCTGCCGGAGCGGATGGACGCTCTTCCCTCGGCCGGGCACGATCCGCACCGCTTCGCCGTCGAAGGTCCATGTGCCGTCGCGCTGGATTATTTCCGCCATGGGGCAGATTCTCTCAGCCGCATAACGGGGAAGTGGTCTACACCTTGACCGTGCGTGGTGCAGGCGATACGCATGGTGATGGTTCGTTTCTCAGGAGATCCACAGGTGTGAACCGTCGAAAGGGACCCGGCTTGTGAGACTGCACAGGACACAGCGCACCGCCCTTCCCCGTCTTCTCGGCTCGCTGCTGCTCGTCACAGCGGCCGGTATCTCCGGCGTCGGCGCCACGCCGGAAGGGCGGGCGTCGAGCAGCGGCCCGCCCGCCGCCGCCACGCCCCGTCCGCTCGGGCAGATCGTGCCCGCCCCCGCCGAGGCGAAGCCCGGCGGCTCCCCGTACGCCATCACATCGGCCACCAGGATCCGCGTCGAGGACGACTCCGGCGAGGCCCGGAAGATCGGCGACTACCTGGCGGGCGTGCTGCGCCCGTCCACCGGGTACGCCCTGCCGGTCACCGGCCGCGGCGGCGACGGCATCCGGCTGCGCCTCGACCCCCGCGACGGCGGGGCAGGCGCCGAGGGCTACACCCTGAAGTCCGGCCGCGGCTCCGTCACCATCACCGCACGCGGCCCGGCAGGGCTCTTCCACGGCGTCCAGACGCTGCGTCAGCTGCTCCCCAGCCAGGTGGAGAAGAACAGCCGCCAGAAGGGCCCGTGGGAGGTCGCGGGCGGCACGGTCAAGGATGCGCCGCGCTATGCGTACCGCAGCGCGATGCTGGACGTCTCCCGGCACTTCTTCTCCGTCGCCGAGGTCAAGCGCTACATCGACCAGCTCGCCCTGTACAAGATGAACAAGCTCCATCTGCATCTCTCCGACGACCAGGGCTGGCGGATCGCCATCGACTCCTGGCCGCGGCTCGCCACGTACGGCGGGCAGACGGAGGTCGGCGGAGGAACCGGCGGCTACTACACCAAGAGCGACTACAGGGAGATCGTGCGGTACGCCTCCTCCCGCTATCTGGAGGTCGTACCGGAGATCGATCTGCCCGGCCACACCAACGCGGCACTCGCCTCGTACGCCGAGCTGAACTGCGACGGCGTCGCGCCGCCGCTCTACACCGGCACCGATGTCGGCTTCAGCTCGCTGTGCGCCTCGAAGGCCGTCACGTACAGGTTCGTGGACGACGTGGTCCGCGAGCTGGCCGCCCTCACCCCCGGCAAGTACCTCCACATCGGTGGCGACGAGGCGCACTCCACCAGCCACGACGACTACGTGGCCTTCATGGACAAGGCGCAGGCCGTCGTCGCCGAGCACGGCAAGACCGTGATCGGCTGGCACCAGCTGACCGGCGCCACACCGGTGAAGGGCGCGGTCGCCCAGTACTGGGGTTACGACCGGACGGGAGCGGCCGAGCGCAAGCAGGTGGCGGACGCCGCGAAGAACGGCACGAAACTGGTGCTGTCCCCGGCGGACCGCAGCTACCTCGACATGAAGTACGACAAGGACACGAAGCTGGGCCTGGCCTGGGCCGGTTACGTCTCCGTCCAGCGCTCCTACGACTGGAACCCGGCGACGTACCTGGACGGCGCCCCGGAGAGTTCGATCCTCGGCGTCGAGGCACCGCTCTGGTCGGAGACCGTGACCGACAGCGGCGAGATCGAGCAGATGGCGTTCCCGCGGCTGCCCGGTGTCGCGGAGCTCGGCTGGTCGCCCGCGGCCACGCACGGCTGGGACGCGTACAAGGTGCGGCTCGGCGCGCAGGGGCCGAGGTTCTCGGCGCTCGGCGTCGACTACTACCGGGCGCCGCAGGTGCCCTGGGCCGCGCGATGAGGTGACGGCCGGGCGTCCGGCCGCCGGCTCGGTCCTGATCGCCGGACGGGTCCGATTTCTCGGGCCCGTCCGGCGACCGGGGCAACGACGGTCTAGAGCCCCGCGATCGGGTTCCTCAGCGTGCCGATCAGCTGGAGCGCCCCCGAAGGATCGGTCAGATCGACCATCTGCTTGTTGTTCCGCAGCTGCAGCCGGTTCAGGCAGGACCGCGCGAACTCCTCGGCGAATATGTCGTACTGCTTGAACTTGTCGGCGAGATACGGCACCGACTCCTGGTACCCGGTGACGCATTCGGCGACCGTCCGCCAGAACGTCACCTCGTCGAGCACGCCCTCACCGGCCAGCCCCGCGCCCAGGAAGCGCAGGAAGCAGTCGAAGACATCGGTGAGGACCGAGAGGAGTTTCATGTCCTCGGGCACCTCGGCCCGGATCCGCTCGACCTGGGGCGGCAGCACCGCGTCCGGGTCCATGACCGCGATCTCCTCGGCGATGTCCTTGAAGACCGTGCGCCGTACGACCCCGTCCTCGACGACCAGGATGACGTTCTCGCCATGCGGCATGAACACCAGGTCGTACGCGTAGAAGCTGTGCAGCACCGGCACCAGGTACGCGTCCAGGTAGTGGCGCAGCCACACCGCGGGCTCCAGCCCCGACTCGGCGATCAGCGCAGCGGCGACGGAGCCGCCCTCGTGGTCGGTGTGGAGCAGCGAGGCCATGGTCGCGACCCGCTCGCCGGGTGCGAGGCCCGGTACGGGGCTCTCCCGCCACAGCGCGGCGAGCATCTTCAGATACGGGGAGCCCTTGGCGGTGGCCGCCTCGTACGTCCGGTGGTGGTACCCGATGGCCGCCCGCTCCCGGATGATCGAGAAGCGGGCCTCGCGCAGCAGCTCGTCGCGCTCGACCAGCTCGGCCAGCCAGTCGTTGATCGCGGGGGTGGCCTCCATGTACGCGGCGGAGAGCCCGCGCATGAAGCCCATGTTCAGGACGGAAAGCGCCGTCTTGACGTAATGCCGGTCCGGGTTGCTGGTGTTGAAGAACGTACGGATGGACTGCTGCGCGAGGTACGCGTCGTCGCCCTCGCCCAGGCAGACCAGATGCCGCTGCGCCAGTTCCCCGGCGAAGGTGACGGCCAGCTTGTTCCACCACTGCCAGGGGTGGACGGGGATCAGCAGATAGTCGTCGAGGTCGAGCCCGAGGCCGGTCATCGTGGCGGCGAACCGGGCCAGGGTCTCCCCGCCCAGCTCGTCCGCGATCAGCGTTTCGTAGTCGAGCCCGGCGCCGGCCGTGAAGGTGGCGCGGTCGCGGCGGGCGGCGAGCCAGACCAGACGGATCTCGGACGCCGCCTCGGGGGCGTACGCCCGGTACTCGTCCACGCCGAAGCCGAGCCGCCCGTTGTTGGCGACGAAGCAGGGGTGGCCCTCGGTCATGCCGGTCTCGATGGCCTGGAAACCGGCCCGGACCAGCTCGGCGGAGGTGACGGGCGGCTTGGTCAGCTTGTACGCGGTGCCGGCCAGGGTGGAGGAGATCTCCTCCAGATAGACCGGGAGGATCTCCGCCGACAGACCGAGCGTGGAGCGCAGCTCGACGAAGAACTCGCCCGCGTCCAAGGGCAGTTCGGAGCCGTGCCGGTGCCGGGTGATCGAGCCGGCCTCGACCTGCCAGTGGTCGAGGGCGAAGAGCCGGGCGGCGAAGCGGTACTCGGTCGCCGCGTCGTCGCTGCGCACCGAGTAGCGGTCGTCGCCGAGCGGTGCGGGCGTCAGCAGCCGCTCATGGCTGAACTCGGCGAGCGCCTTGCGGATCAGCAGCCGGTTGGCGGTGGCCCAGTGCCCGGGGGTGAGATGGGCGACGCCGTCGATGGGGGAGGACATCAGGCACGGCCTCCGGTCGCTGCGGCGAACTGTTCCCGGGTGCACGCGCTGAGCAGGGCGTCCTTCTCCGGCTTGGCGATCTCGCGCAGCACCTCGAAGCCGACCTCCTTGTTGAGGGCGTGCACCGCGCTGTTGCGTACATCGGGCTCGACGACGACCCGGCGTACGGACGGGTCGGCGAACAGCGTCTCCATCACGGCGGTGATCACGCCGAGCGTGAAGCCGTGCAGCGGGGTGTCGGTCGGGGCGGTCAGGAAGTGCATCCCGATGTCGCCGGGCTCGGCCTCGTACAGCCCCTTGAGCTCGACCTCGGTGGGGTCGTACCGCTCCATCAGGAAGGCGGGCTCCCCGTTGTGCAGTCCGACGAAGGCGTCGTGGTGCGGGTGGGCGGCGATCGCCATGTACTCCCGCTCCACGTCCTGGAGCTTCGCGTCGCCCATCAGCCAGAAGGCGGCCTTGGGGTGGGTGACCCAGCCGTGCACCAGCTCGGCGTCGGCGAGAGGGTCCAGCGGGCGGGTGGTGAAGACACCGGGATCGATGGTCATACGGCGAACTCCTGGAAGGCTATGGACTTCTCGACCTGGTAGTACTCACGGCCGAGCAGTTCGCCGATGATGTACGCGTTGCGGTAGGGACCCATGCCCAGGTCGGGCGAGGTGATCGAGTGGGTGTGCGTGCTCGCGTTCTGGAGGAAGACGCCGCGCCCGGTGATGTCGATGGAGTAGTTGCGGGCCACGTCGAAGCGGCCCCGGCTGTCGTGGCGCAGCCGGTCGGCGATCGGCTCCAGGAAGGCCGGCGGGGCGTAGCGGTAGCCGGTGGCGAGGATCAGGCCCTCGGAGGTGAGGGTGTAGTCCCTGCCCTGCTCCTCCTGGTGCAGCCCCAGCGTGTACGTACCGCTGCTCTCCTCGTAACCCGCACTGTTCAGCGAGGAGTTGGTGAGCAGCCGGGTCGGTACGGGGCCGGGCAGGTTCTTCTGGTAGAGCAGGTCGAAGATCGCGTCGATCAGCTCGCCGTCGATGCCCTTGAAGAGGCCCTTCTGTCCGGACTCCAGGCGGTAGCGGGTCTCCTCGGGCAGTGCGTGGAAGTAGTCGATGTACTCCGGGGAGGTCATCTCCAGCGTCAGCTTGGTGTACTCCAGCGGGAAGAACCGCGGCGAGCGCGTCACCCAGTTGAGCCGGTAGCCGTGCACGTCGATCTCGGAGAGCAGGTCGTAGTAGATCTCCGCCGCGCTCTGCCCGCTGCCGACGAGGGTGATGGACTTCTTGGCCTGGAGAGCGGCTTTCCCCTCCAGATAGCGGGAGTTGTGCAGGAAGTCGCCGCCCAGGTCCCGGCAGGCCTCCGGGATGTACGGGGGAGTGCCGGTGCCGAGCACGAGCCGGGGGGCCCGCAGGACGCCGCCGTTGACGGTACGGACGGTGTAGAGCGCGGTGCTCTCGTCGTACGTGACCGACTCGACGGTCTCGTTGAATCGGATGCTGCTCAGTTTGGCGGCGGCCCAGCGACAGTAGTCGTTGTACTCGGTCCGCAGCGGGTAGAAGTTCTCCCGGATGTAGAAGGAGTACAGCCGTCCGCGTTCCTTGAGGTAGTTCAGGAAGGAGTACGGCGAGGTCGGGTCGGCCATCGTGACCAGGTCCGACATGAAGGGCGTCTGGAGGTGGGCCCCTTCGAGGA
Organism: Streptomyces sp. NBC_01217; assembly: GCF_035994185.1. Classification (NCBI taxonomy): domain Bacteria; kingdom Bacillati; phylum Actinomycetota; class Actinomycetes; order Kitasatosporales; family Streptomycetaceae; genus Streptomyces; species Streptomyces sp. NBC_01217. The sequence goes on along the minus strand of NZ_CP108538.1, from coordinate 3,237,305 downwards.
ACATCCCGGAGTGCCATTCGAAGTCCGGCTTGGACTCCAGGAACACCCCGTTCAGCTCGTCGATCGGCTCGGTCAGGCAGGCGAGCCCGAGGTTGAACGGGCCGAGCCCGATACCGATGAAGTCGTGGGGTTCAGGAAGCGCGGTCAAGGGAGTCTCCCAGGTACTGCTCGGCGTGGCCGGCGATCAGGTCGAGTACCGCGGAGATGTCCCGCGCGGTCGTTTCGGGGTTGAGTAGAGTGAATTTCAGGTACTGGCGGCCGCCGACCTTCGTACCGGCGACCACGGCCTCGCCGGATGCGAAGAGGGCCTTGCGGGCATGGAGATTGGCCCGGTCGATCTCGGTCGGCGCGGTGATGCCCGACGGGATGTAGCGGAACACCAGCGTGGACAGCCGGGGCTCGACGACGACATCGAAGCGCGGGTCGGCGGCGAGCAGCCGCCAGCCCTCGGCGGCCAGGTCGCAGACCTCGTCGAAGAGCTCGCCGATGCCGTCCGCGCCCATGACGCGCAGCGTCATCCACAGTTTCAGGGCGTCGAACCGGCGGGTGGTCTGCAGCGACTTGTCCACCTGGTTGGGGATGCGCTCGGCGGCCGTCCGCTGCGGGTTGAGGTACTCGGCGTGGTACGTGGCATGGCGCAGCGTGGCCCGGTCGCGGACCAGCACGGCGGACGAACTCACCGGCTGGAAGAAGGACTTGTGGTAGTCCACGGTGACCGAGTCGGCGCGCTCGATGCCGTCGAGGAGATGGCGGCGTGCGCGTGAGGCCAGCAGCCCGCAGCCGTACGCGGCATCGACGTGCATCCAGGCGGAGAACTGCTCGCAGAGCGCGGCGATCTCGGGCAGCGGGTCGATGGAGCCGAAGTCGGTGGTGCCCGCGGTGGCGACGACCGCCATCGGGACGGCGTCCTCGGCGGCACACTGTTTCAGCGCGCGGGCCAGGGCCACGGTCTGCATGCGCTTGTTGTGGTCGACGGGGACGGCGACGACCGAGTCCGGTCCGAGGCCGAGGAGCTTCGCCGACTTCTGCACGCTGAAGTGGCTGCACTCGGAGGTGAATATGCGCAGCCGGGTGAGCTGGTGCGGCAGCACCTTGGCCTCTTCGCGGGCGAGCAGCAGGGCCTGCAGATTGGACTGCGTACCACCGCTGGTGAAGATGCCGTCCGCGGCCGGCCCGAGTCCGATCCTGGCCGCGGTCCAGTCGATCAGCCGCCGCTCGATCAGGGTGCCGCCGGCGCTCTGGTCCCAGGTGTCCAGGGAGGAGTTGACGGCCGAGAGCACGGCTTCGCCGAGGACGGCGGGGATGACGACCGGGCAGTTGAGGTGGCCCAGGTAGCGGGGGTGGTGGAAGTAGACGGCGTCGCGCAGGTAGACGCGGTCGAGTTCGTCGAGCGCGGCGGACGCATCGCCCAGTGGCCGGTCCAGATCGATCGCGTCGACGACGGGAGTGAGCTCGTCGACGGAGACTCCGGTGAACGGCCGGTCTGTGGCGGCGAGTTTGGCTGCGACCCGTTCGACTCCTGCGGTCACGGAGCGTCGGTATTGCTCCGCGGTCGTGTCGTTGAGCAGGTGCGAACGCATGAAGGGGTCCTCCCGGGTGCGGGGACTTCATCGGTCCTCAGGACAGAAGGAGGGGGCGAGGACCCAATGTCGAAGTAAGGTTAGCCTAACCTAACTTCTGCATGTTCCCGGCCCCTGAGGGAGTGTGGATTGTCCGAATTGCAGGCAAGGGGTGACCGCATTCGGCCTGCGTGCGGGCGTGCGGGGGTGATCGGTGGGGTTCGGTCGACCGGGCCGGGCGTGAGGGCCGGCTGACGGCGTGTCCGGTGATGGGTGACGGCTGGTCGACAACGTGTCCGGCGGTGGGTGACGGCTGTTCGGCGACGCGTCCGGTCGCGGCTGGACACCGGTCGATGGCCTGCCCGGTGCACGACTGACGACCGTTCGGCGGCCTGTACGGCGCGACCGGCGACCGGTGGGCGGCCTACTCGTCCGCGGCGGTCTCCGCCGTCTCCGCCGTCTCCGCCACCTCGCGCAGCTGCTCCTCGCTCAGCCCGCGACGCCAGTACCCGACGAACGTCACGCGTCTGCGGTCGAACCGCCGTTCCTGTACGAGGTGACGGCGCACCGCCCGCACCTGCGAGGACTCGCCCGCGATCCAGACGTACGGCGTCCCCTCGGGGAGTTCGGCCGCCCGGACGGCCTCCACCGCGGCGGGTGCGCCCTCGTCCCGTACGAGCCAGGTGATCCGGGCCTTTGCGGCGGTGTTGAGGGCCTGGCGGTCCTCGGTGTGCCGGACCTCCAGCCAGACCCGGGCGTTCATGCCGGCCGGCAGCCACTCCAGGGCGGCGGAGGCGGCGGGCAGGGCGGTCTCGTCGGCCCAGATCAGCACCCAGTCGGTGTCCTGCGGAGGGCGGAAGCGGACGGAGGTGTTGTCCTCGACGGCCGGGCCCAGCGCCTTGAGGGGATCACCGGGGGAGGCCGCGGCGGCCCAGCGGCAGGCGGGCCCGCCGTCCTCGTGCAGTGCGAAGTCGATGTCGATCTCGGTGGAACCGTCGGGCGTGCGGCGCTGGGCGCGCACGGTGTACGAGCGCATGACGGCCCGTACGTTGTCCGGAAGTGCGCGCCAGGCGGCGAACCAGTTGCCGTCTTCATCGACCGGAACGACTGGTTCCGGCTGGCCGGGATGCGGCAGGAACAGCGACAGGCTCTGGTCGCGGCCTCCGGCGGCGAAGCCGTCGAGTCCCGGGCCGCCGAAGGTGATCCGGAGCATGGAGGGTCCGAGCCGCCGGGTCCGCGTGACGGTCAGACCGAAGAACCGGAACGGGGCGACAGGGGGCGCGACGGACGTCGTCATGCGGGGCTCCTCCCAGGAACCGGAAGCGAAGCCGGGGATCGACCGTCGGCGTGTTCGAGGAAAGGTTAGCCTAACCTCATTGAATGTACGCGGGTGCCCCGGGACCGCTCACCGGACGAGGACCCCGCCGCCCACCGTGCGGGCTCGCAGGGTGGCGGTGATGTCGGCGAGCCGGGTCGCCACGTAGCCCTCCCGGCAGCGCGTACGCACGCACCGGAAGGGTCATGCGTCGAACTCCTCCAGGCATCCGCCGAGCCCCTCGACCGTCACGTCGACGGCCCGGAACTCCTCCCAGCGGGAACGGTCCAGCCGCAGTCGCTGGAGAGTGACGGGCGCACCCCGTACCGCGGCGACCTCCAGCCCGTCCGGCAGATAGCCGAGCCGGCGCGAGACACCCAACGAGCGCGGGTTGTCGGTCATGGCGGCCGAGGCCGCGGCCCGCGCCCCGAGCCCGGCGAAGGCGAGATGCAGGGCGGCGGCCCGCATCTCGGTGCCGATGCCCCGCCCCTGATGGGCGAGCCCCAGCCATGAGCCGGTGCTGACCTCACGGGTCACACCGAAGTCCTTCGCCATCACGTCCTGCCGCCCGACCGCCCTGCCCTCGTGCAACACGGCGAGGCTCAGCGCCCAGTCCCGCGTGGACCAGTTGGCGACGGTGGCCAGCACATGCTGGAACACGGCCCTGCCGCACTCGGCGGGCGGCACGTCGGTCCAGGGAACGGTGAACGGCATCTCGGCCGCCGGATGCACCCCAGCGGCGGCCACCGACGCGAGTTCGTCCAGCAACTCCAGGTCCGGGAGCCGGAGTTCCAGACGGGGCGTGCGGAGGCGAAGCCCGTACAGGGGCCAGTGCTGCGACGTCATGTACGGACTCTGCCGCTCGGCGCTGGGCCCTGTCGAACGAATTGCGCCGCGCCGGGCGCGAAGGGTCACGGGCGGGGCCAGGGGCGGCCGCCCAGGCGTTCGATGTCGGTGTTGAAGCGCCTCAGGTACGCGGCGAAGCCGGCGATGTCCTCGTCCGACCAGTCGGTCATGACTCGCTCCAGGGAGTGGACGAGGCCCTCGCGTTCCTCGTCGAGCATGCGCGCACCCTCGTCGGTGATCCGGAACTTGCGGGCCATTCCGCCTTCGGGGTCCGGGATGCGTTCCACGAGCCCGGCGCGCATGGCCGCCGCGGTCTGCCGGTTGAGGGTGGAGGCGTCGAGTCCGAAGGCGTCGCTGAGTTCGCCGATCGACATCGGCCCCTGGACGCGTATACGGCTGAGCAGGATGTAGGCGCTGCGGTCCATCAGGCCGTCCTTGCGGCGGCCGCCCTTGTTCTGCAGGAGGCCGTGGCGGCTGAGGAGCATCTGCTCGTACTCGACCTCGTGTGTGGGCCTGATCATGCGCCTGCCGCCTCCAGCTGTCGTCCGGGCACCCCGGCACGTTTCCGGATGGCCCGCCTCCATTCTCCCACAGACTTGTGCAGCATACATATAGCGTGCCTGATACATAAAGTATGTACGATGCATAAGCTTCTTCCGACAAACACCCGAGGAGTCCCGGATGGGTGCCCCCCAGCCATCAGCTCGTTCAGGCGGCGTAGTGGCCACGCTGGCAATCGCCGGCACCACTGCGGCGATCATGCAGACCCTGGTCACCCCGCTCATCGCGGAGCTGCCGCAGATCCTGAACACCACCCCTTCGAACGCGGCGTGGGTGATCACCGTCACCCTGCTGGTGTCGGCTGTCTGCGTGCCCGTCTCCGGACGCCTGGGCGACATGGTCGGCAAGCGCCGGATGCTTCTCGTGTGTGCGGTGCCGCTGGTGGCGGGTTCGGTGGTGTGCGCGCTCTCCTCCACCGTCGTCCCCATGATCGTCGGCCGCGGTCTGCAGGGCATGGGCATGGGTGTGCTGCCGCTCGGAATCGCCCTGCTGCGTGACGTGGTCCCGGCGGAAAAGCTCAGTTCCTCCATCGCGCTGGTCAGCGCCTCCATGGGAATCGGCGGCGCCCTCGGCCTGCCGATCGCCGCGGCGGTGGCTCAGTACACGAACTGGCGGGTGCTGTTCTGGGGCTCCGCCGGCCTGGCCGCGGTGGTCGCGGTGCTGATCTGGTTCCTGATCCCCGACGTGCCGGCCGGTGCCAAGGGCCAGCGGTTCGACGTGCTCGGTGCGCTCGGCCTCGGGGTGGGCCTGGTCTGCCTGCTGCTCGCGGTCTCCAAGGGCGCCGACTGGGGCTGGGGCTCGGCCACCACGCTCGGCCTGTTCGCCGCCTCCGTCGTGGTGCTGGTCGCCTGGGGGCTGTGGGAGATGCGAACCCGGGATCCGCTGATCGACCTGCGCACCACCGCGCGCCCCCGGGTGCTGATGACCAACCTCGCCTCCGTCTTCGTCGGCTTCGGCATGTACGCCAGCATGCTGATCTCGCCGCAGCTTCTGCAGTTCCCCGCCGCCACCGGCTACGGCCTGGGCCAGTCGATGCTCGCGGCGGGCCTGTGGCTGGCACCCGGCGGCATCATGATGATGATCATCTCCCCGCTCGGCGGAAAGCTCAGCGACGCCCGTGGCCCGAAGTTCACCCTGGTCTGCGGCGTCCTGGTCGTCGCGGGCGGCTACGGCCTGTCACTGGCACTCATGGGCTCCGCATGGGGCCTCATGGTGGTGGGCATGGTGATCAGCAGCGGTGTGGGCCTGGCGTACGGTGCGATGCCCGCACTGATCATGAGCTCGGTTCCGCTGTCCGAGACCGCCGCCGCCAACGGCTTCAACACACTCATGCGCGCCCTCGGCACATCGATCGGCGCCGCCGTGATCGGTGTGGTCCTCTCCCACATGAACGTCACCGCCGGCGGCTACACCTTCACGTCCGAGGACGGCTTCCGCACAGGACTGCTGCTCGGCTGCGGCGTCGCCCTGGTCGCCGCGGCGATCGCGGCCTTCATCCCGGCCGTGCGCCGTGTCACGGCCGGGCCCGGAGAGAGCGACACCGGCGCCATGTCCGAGCAGGCCACGGTCAAGGCCTGACCTGCTGTCCAGGTGCGGGGAACCCGGCTCGTCGACCGGTGGCGGCTCACGCGGCCACCGGTCGACGAACACGGTCTGACGAAGACCGCTTGACGAACACGGCCTGACGAACACGGACCGACGAATACGGCCCGACGCGGCCCGGCCCACGTCAGGCCGGCAGGCCCAGCTCCCTCGCGATCAGCATGCGCTGCACCTCGCTCGTGCCCTCGCCGATCTCCAGGATCTTGGAGTCGCGCCACATCCTGGCCACCGGGTACTCGTTCATGAAGCCGTAGCCGCCGTGGATCTGGGTCGCCTCGCGGGCGTTGTCCACCGCGACCGTCGAGGAGTACAGCTTCGCGATCGCCGCCTCCTTCTTGAAGGGTTCGCCCGCCACCAGGCGCGAGGCCGCGTCACGCCAGCCGATGCGGGCCATGTGGGCGCGCGTCTCCATGTCCGCGATCTTGAACTGGATGGCCTGGTTGGCGCCGATCGGCCTGCCGAAGGCGTGGCGCTCCTTGGCGTACTTCACCGACTCGTCCACACAGCCCTGCGCCAGGCCCGTGGACAGGGCGGCGATGGCGATCCGGCCCTCGTCCAGGATGCGCAGGAACTGGGCGTAGCCGCGGCCCTCCTCGCCCAGCAGGTTCGCCAGGGGCACGCGGACGTCGGCGAAGGACAGTTCGCGGGTGTCGGAGGCGTTCCAGCCGACCTTGGAGTACGGGGCGGCGACCGTGAACCCGGGGGTGCCGGACGGCACGATGATCGAGGAGATGAGCGGGGCGCCGTTCTCCTTGCGGCCGGTCACCGCCGTCACCGTGACCAGTTCCGTGATGTCCGTACCGGAGTTGGTGATGAAGCACTTGGAGCCGTTGATCACCCACTCGCCCGTGGCCTCGTCGCGCACGGCCGTCGTGCGGGTGCCGCCCGCGTCCGAGCCGGCGTCGGGCTCGGTCAGGCCGAACGCGCCGAGCGCCTCGCCCGAGCAGAGCTTCGGCAGCCACTGCCGCTTCTGCTCCTCCGTACCGAAGTGGTAGACCGGCATCGCGCCGAGCGAGACCCCGGCCTCCAGCGTGATCGCCACGGACGAGTCGACCCGGGCCAGCTCCTCAAGGGCGATCCCGAGGGCGAGGTAGTCGCCGCCCATGCCGCCGTACTCCTCCGGGAACGGCAGCCCGAACAGGCCCATCCGTCCCATCTCCCGCACGATCTCGTACGGGAACTCATGGCGCTCGTAGAAGTCGCCGATCTTCGGCGCGATCACATCGTGCGCGAACTCCTCGACGGTGCGGCGCAGTTCCTCGTGCTCGGCGGTCAGCCGGTGGTCCAGAGGCATGGCAGGGATCACTCCTTGTGGGACTGTGTTTATCGCACCGAGAGCGCGCGGACGGTACGGGACGGGCTGGGTCGGCCCAGCTGTTCGGCGAGCCACACGCTGGTGGCGGTGAGCCCGTCGAGGTCGACCCCGGTTTCGATGCCGAGGCCGTCGAGCATCCACACGAGGTCTTCGGTGGCGAGGTTTCCGGTCGCGCTCTTCGCGTACGGGCAGCCGCCGAGGCCGCCCGCGGAGGCGTCCACGGTGGTGACACCGTGCTGGAGCGCGGCGAGTGTGTTGGAGAGCGCCTGGCCGTAGGTGTCGTGGAAGTGCACGCCGATGGTGTCGGTGCGCACGCCCTCCTCGTTCAGCTCGGAGAGCAGATCCTGCACATGGCCGGGTGTGGCGACGCCGATCGTGTCGCCGAGGGAGAGTTCGTCGCAGCCGAGGTCGATGAGCGCCTTGGCGACCCGGACGACCTGGTGGACGGGGACGGGCCCCTCCCACGGGTCGCCGAAGCACATCGACAGATAGCCGCGGACATGCACCTTGTCGGCCTTGGCCCGGGCGACGACCGGCTCGAACATGGCGAGCGACTCGTCGACCGTACGGTTGAGATTGCGGGCGGCGAACGTCTCGGTCGCCGAGCCGAACACGGCGATACGGCGGGCGCCGAGCGCCAGCGCCCGGTCCAGGCCGCGCTCGTTCGGCACGAGCACGGGCAGGGCGACGCCCCCGATGTCGCCGAGCCGGGGGAACAGGTCCTCCGCGTCGGCCAGTTGGGGCACCCACTTGGGGTGCACGAAGCTGGTCGCCTCGATGGTGGTCAGACCCGCCGCGGCCAGGCGGTGGATGAACTCCGCCTTCACCTCGGTCGGCACGACGGACTTCTCGTTCTGCAGCCCGTCGCGGGCGCCGACCTCATGGATGCGTACCCGTGGGGGCAGATCCTGGGCGGGCACGGTCATGGGCAGGGTGCGGGTGGTGGTCATGCGTCCTCCCCGGGTTCGGCCGCGGGTGCCACCACGGCCAGGATCTGGTCCATGGCCACCGTGGCACCGGCGGTGACGTCCAGCTCGGTCACGGTCCCGGCGTGCGGGGCGGAGATGACGTGTTCCATCTTCATCGCCTCCACGACGAGCAGGCTCTGACCGGCCACGACCTCGTCCCCGACGGCCACCTTCACGACCGTGACGGTGCCGGGCATCGGCGCGGCCAGCGTGTCCGCGCCGGACCGGGCGGCACCGGCGAGCGACGCCTCCACGGGGTCGTGATCCTGTACGTGCCAGGTGTCGCCCTCGCGGCCCAGCCAGGTCCCGTCCGGCGACGCGGCATGGGTGAACCTGTGGGTGACACCGGCGAGTTCGAGGGTGAGGTGGTGCGGGGACAGCTCGATCAGCCTGGCCGTCTCCCTGCCGCCGGGCATCGGAGCCAGCGGGCCGCAGGCGCCCGTCGCGGGCTCCGGCGGCTGCGCGCCCTCTCCGACATGGCCGAACGTCAGCTCCGTGCCCGTCGGGCAGGAGCGCAGCGACACCTGCACCGGGTCGTGGCCCGGCAGCCGGAAGTCGAGCACCGTGCGCGCCGGGGTGCCGCCCAGTCGCCAGCCGTTCGCCACCGAGAACGGGTCCACCCAGCCGGGGGCGGCCGCGGGGGGTGTGGACGCCGGTGGGCCCTGCCGCAGCAGCGCCGCCGCCGCGTACACCTCCTCCGGCACCCCCTCCGGCACCAGCCCGGCCACCTCGCGCTCCACCAGACCGGTGTCCAGATCGCCCGCCACCACCGCCGGGTGGGCGAGCAGCCGGCGCAGGAATCCGGCGTTCGTCGGGACGCCGAGGATCACCGTGTCCGCGAGCGCCGCGCGCAGCCGGCGCAGGGCGGCGGCGCGGTCGGGGCCGTAGGCGATGACCTTCGACAGCATCGGGTCGTACAGGCTGCCGACCTCGCCGCCCGCGCCGAGCCCGGAGTCCGTCCGTACGCCGTTGCCCTGCGGTTCGTGCAGGGCGAGCACCGTGCCACCGGACGGCAGGAAACCGCGGAACGGGTCCTCCGCGCAGATCCGGGCCTCGATGGCATGGCCGGTGAGTGTGATGTCCTTCTGCCCGTACGGGAGTTGCTCGCCCGCCGCGACCCTGAGCTGCCACTCCACCAGGTCCAGACCGGTGATCAGCTCGGTCACCGGGTGCTCGACCTGGAGGCGGGTGTTCATCTCCATGAAGTAGTACGAGGCCGGGTCGTTGCCCGGGACGATGAACTCCACCGTGCCCGCGCCGACGTAGCCGCAGCTGCGGGCCGCCTGGACGGCCGCCTCGCCCATCGCCGCCCGGGTCTCCTCGTCGAGCAGGACGGACGGCGCCTCCTCGATGATCTTCTGGTGGCGGCGCTGCAGCGAGCACTCGCGCTCGCCGAGGTGGACCACGTTGCCGTGGGTGTCCGCCAGCACCTGGATCTCGATGTGCCGGGGCCGGTCGATCCACCGCTCCACGAGCAGCGTGTCGTCGCCGAACGAGGCCCGTGCCTCGCGCCGGGCGGCCGCGATCTCGTCCGCGAGCAGCGCCTCGTCACGCACCAGCCGCATGCCCTTGCCGCCGCCGCCCGCCGAGGGCTTCAGCAGCACGGGCGTCCCGATCTCGCGGGCCGCGTCGACCAGCTGGGCATCGCTGAGCCCGCTCCCCGCCGAGCCGGGCACCACGGGAACCCCGGCCGCCGCGACCGTCTCCTTGGCCCGGATCTTGTCGCCCATCAGCGAGATGGCCTCGGCGGTCGGCCCGATGAAGGCCAGCCCCGCCTCCGCGCACGCCCGCGCGAAGCCCGCGTTCTCGGCGAGGAATCCGTACCCGGGGTGGACGGCCTGCGCGCCGGTGCGGCGGGCCGCGTCCAGCAGGGCGGGCACGCTGAGATAGCTCATCGCGGCGGGCGCGGGCCCGATCCGTACCGCCGTGTCGGCCTCCCGTACATGCCGGGCGTCCGCGTCCGCGTCGCTGAAGACGGCGACGGACCGCACACCCAGCTCGCGCAGGGTCCGGATGACCCGGACCGCGATCTCGCCGCGGTTGGCGACAAGAACGGTGTCGAACATCGTCATCTGTTCCTCACATCCGGAAGACGCCGAAGCCGGGCGCTGTGTGGTCCCTTTGGGGAAGCGGGGCGTTGGCACACGCGGTCAGAGCGAGCCCCAGCACCTGCCGGGTCTCCAACGGGTCGATCACCCCGTCGTCCCAGAGCCGGGCCGTGGCGTAGTAAGCGTTGCCCTGGGTCTCGTACTGCTCGCGGATCGGCGTCTTGAAGGCCTCTTCGTCCTCTGCGCTCCAGTCGTCGCCCAGCTGGTCGCGCTTGACCGTCGCGAGGACGGACGCGGCCTGCTCGCCGCCCATGACCGAGATCTTGGCGTTGGGCCACATCCACAGGAAGCGCGGCGAATAGGCGCGCCCGCACATGGAGTAGTTGCCCGCCCCGTACGACCCGCCGACCACGACGGTCAGCTTCGGTACGCGGGTGCAGGCGACGGCCGTGACCATCTTGGCGCCGTGCTTGGCGATGCCACCGGCCTCGTAGTCGCGCCCCACCATGAAGCCCGAGATGTTCTGCAGGAAGACCAGCGGGATGCCGCGCTGGTCGCACAGCTCGATGAAGTGGGCGCCCTTCTGGGCGGACTCGGAGAACAGGATGCCGTTGTTGGCGACGATCCCGACCGGGTGGCCGTGGATCCGGGCGAAGCCGGTGATCAGCGTCGTGCCGTACTCCGCCTTGAACTCGGCGAACCGCGATCCGTCGACGACCCGGGCGATCACCTCCCGTACGTCGTACGGCGTCCGGGAATCGACCGGGACGGCGCCGTACAGCCCGGCGGGATCGACCTTCGGCTCCTCGACCGTCCGTACCGACCACGGGAGCGCCCCGCGCTCCGGCAGCGTGGCGACGATGTTCCGCACGATCCGCAGCGCGTGCGCGTCGTCCTCGGCGAGATGGTCGGTGACGCCCGACGTACGGGAGTGCACCTCGCCGCCGCCCAGCTCCTCCGCCGTCACGACCTCGCCGGTCGCGGCCTTCACCAGCGGCGGCCCGCCCAGGAAGATCGTGCCCTGGTTCCGTACGATCACGGCCTCGTCGCTCATCGCGGGGACGTACGCCCCACCGGCCGTGCACGAGCCCAGCACCGCCGCGATCTGCGGAATCCCGGCCCCCGACATCCGGGCCTGGTTGTAGAAGATCCGCCCGAAGTGCTCCCGGTCCGGGAAGACCTCGTCCTGCATCGGCAGGAACGCGCCGCCCGAGTCGACCAGATACAGACAGGGGAGCCGGTTCTCCAGCGCCACCTCCTGGGCGCGGAGGTGCTTCTTCACGGTCATCGGGTAGTACGTGCCGCCCTTGACGGTCGCGTCGTTGGCGACGATCACGCACTCCCGGCCACTGACCCGGCCGATCCCCGCGATCACCCCGGCCGCCGGGGCGGCGCCCCCGTACAGCCCCTCGGCCGCCAGGGGTGCCAGCTCCAGGAACGGCGAACCCGGATCGAGCAGGGTGTCCACCCGCTCCCTGGGCAGCAGCTTGCCGCGCGCCACATGCCGGGCGCGGGCCTTCTCACCCCCGCCGAGCCTGGCCGTGGCGAGCCGCTTGCGCAGCTCGTCGGCGAGCGCGTGATGCGCCGCCTCGTTGGCCTGCCAGGCCTCGGAGGCGGGATCGGCCGCGCTCGCCAGCACCGGTGCCTGCTGCATCCTGTCGAGCCCCCTTGCCCGTACCGCAGTGGTTAATGAGCGTTAACGTCTGCCCTCAGGTTAACGACCGCTAACAGCCTTGTCCAGGCCGCCCGGCCGGTGCCCCGGCGGTTCACCACGCCCAGCGCCGCCGCGACGGCCCGGACCCTCGCGCCTGCGGGGCGCATGGCGCTGCCCGCGCGGGCGGCGGATCGACATAGTGCGCTTCGGTTAACGTTCGCTAACCCGACTGTCTAGAATCGAATCCATGACCACCAGGACGGACGCCCCCACCCGCCGCGAGCAGATCCTCAAGGAGGCCGCCCGCCTCTTTGCCGAGCGCGGCTTCCACGGTGTCGGCGTCGACGAGATAGGTGCCGCCGTCGGGATCAGCGGCCCCGGCCTCTACCGGCACTTCCCCGGCAAGGACGCGATGCTCGCCGAGCTGCTGGTCGGTATCAGCGAGCGGCTGCTGGCGGGCGGACAGCTGCGGGTCTCGGAGGACGCGGCCTGTGGGGACGGCTCCCCGCAGGCCCTGCTCGACGCGCTCATCGAGGGCCACATCGACTTCGCCCTCGACGACCGCCCGCTGATCACCCTCCACGACCGCGAGCTGGACCGCCTGCGGGACGCCGACCGCAAGCGGGTCCGCCAGCTCCAGCGGCAGTACGTCGAGGTGTGGGTGGAGGTGGTCCGCGAGCTGTATCCGGACCTGCCCGAGCACGAGGCCCGCGCTACCGTCCACGCCGTCTTCGGGCTCCTGAACTCGACCCCGCACCTGGGCCGCCCCGGTGCGCTGCCCGACCGCACGGACACGGCGGCGCTGCTGCACCGACTGGCCCGCGGGGCGTTCGAGGCGGCGGCCCGCGTTTGAGCGGCCCGCGTTTAAGGGGCGCCTGCCCGCGCGCCAGGGGGCTGCCGCTGGTGTGGTGTCGCCCCCTGGGGACTTCACTGCCATGCGCCGGGCTCGGCACGGACGAGGGCGCGGACGGTCTGTTCATACAGTTCGTGGCCGCTCCGGGCGCAGTGTCCGGCGATCCAGCGGGTCAGCTCGTCCGGGGTATGCAGCGTGCCTGACGTGGCACCGCAGCTGCGCTCGTCGCCGGTGACGCAGATCGCCTCCATGGTCGGCAGCGCCAGAGGGTCGGGGACTGTGGTCACGCGGTACTCGCGGAAGTGGTAGCGCCCCCGAGAGGCATCGCGTACTGGTGCGCCGACGTTCGGAGAGTCAGGCATCCTCGGTTCGCTCTCCCTGATCCGGGATGCGATGTCCGCGCGATTCCGCGACCCTGAGCGCGTCCGCCAGGGCTTCTGTCAACCGGCGGGCCAGCCAGCGATACTCGGTCGCCGACAGGGTTTTCGCGCCGGGTGCCGTGGCGTCGCGGGCGTAGTCCAACAGTTCCTGGCCCATGCTGAGCTGCACCGTCTCGATGCTGTCGGCGAGAGTGGAGAGGTAGCCCCGGCCGTCGCTGCTCAGGTAGCAGGGTTTCCCCTCCGGGCTGGTCCACGGCAGTAAGCGGGGACCTCCCCGACCCGACGCGGCGTCGTACAGCTCTCTGCGACGCATGCGGTCGGCATCGCTCCTGGGCTGGCTCACTGGGCACCCCCGGCCTGGGTCACTGATGGTGGACACACCGACCGTAGGTACTGACTGATCGTCACCCCAGGCGGGAACCGTGGCAGTTCGCGACTGTTGGTTCGCGAGCTGCCACGCTGCGTGGCAGCTACCCGACGACGCCCAGGTAGTCAGCCATTTCGCGCATCTCCGTCGTGAGGGTGCGCTTGCGCTTGCCGAGGATCTCCTGCATGGTCTCGGCGGCACCGTTCTGGTGCCGCAGCCACTGCGGGGCGGCTTCCCTGGCACGGGTCAGCTCGTCCATGGCGGCGGACAGGTCGCCGGTCCGGGTGTGGGCGCGCGCCACATCGAGGGTGAAGCGGTTCCCGTCGTTGGTGCTGGGCCTGCCCAGGCGCTTCCACGCCTTGGGTGACAACTCCTCCTGCTCGCCTGCCTTGCGCACCACCGCGCGGGCGTCGCCGATGACCAGAGAGTCTTCGAGCGCCTTGACCGCGACGGTGACCGGCCCGAAGACGGACCAGTGCCGGGAGACGTTGCGATGCGCTGTCCCGACAGCGGTTGCCGCGACCCGGGCGGCTTGACGGTACGCCTTCGCCTCGTCGGGACGGTTGTTCCTCGCGGCTGCGGCGGCGGCCTCCATCGCCAGGCCGCCCCACACCGCGTAGTGGTCCGGCTCGGCGCCGGTGATCTTCGGCTCCACCGCGTCCATGCTCTGGGCGGCAACCTGTTCCGCCTCGTCCAGCCTTCCCTGTCTCACCAGCAGCCAGCACATGCAGCCGACACCGGAGCCCGCCGCAAGCATGTCTCCGGCCTGACGGGCGTCCACGATGGCGCCGCGCACAGCGGCGTACGCGATGTCGTACTGCCGTACCTGGGTGAGGTAGGTGCCGGCCAGACGCAGAGCCTCGGCGCGGGCCAACAGAGCCTGCCGGTGCTCGTCCCCGCTGTCGTAGTAGGCGACGGCTTGTGCGGCATCACGCAGCAGGCCCGGCAGTTGGGCCGTGACGCTCTTGTAGCTGTCGGAGAAGTACAACACCCGTGCGTCTTGCAGCATCCGCCGGAAGGTGCGCAGGTTCGGTTCCTCGACGATGGCTTCGGCATCCTGGTCCACGAGCCCAACGGCTGGGGTGAGGGCGGCGCGGAGCTGGATCAGATTGACGCGGTTCGGCTCCTCGGTCCGCCCGACGGGCTCCGGGGCATCGGACGCCATCAAGGCGGCGGTGGTCACCCCCAGCGCTCGGGCGAGAGTATGCAGGGTCTCCATGCGGAGAGTGCGGCTTCGTCGTGCGGAGTGAGACTGATGGTCAAGTCGGCACCAAGGGCACGGGCCAGGCGGCGCAGCAGCGGAAGGGTGGGCACCGTGCCGCCGGCTTCGAAGCGGGAGATCTGCGGCTGTTTCATCCCGCACCGCTCAGCCAGCTCGGCCTGGGACAGCCCGAGCTCGGTGCGCCGGTCGTGGACGAGTCGGCCCAGCTCGCGGGCGAGTGCTGTGGGGGCGTCATGCATGGCTCCTCCCGGGCTCAGGCGGCCGGGGTGACGATGGTGACGGTGGGCTCATCCCCGGGGGCGAGGTGCATGTCGACGGTGAGGTCCAGGGCTCGGGCCAGGCGCATAATGACGGCGATGGGCGGCAGTTCGGTGGCGGTCTCGATGCCGTCGATCTCGTCGGTTGTGGTGTGCAGTCGCTCGGCCAGGTCGGCCTCGCTCAGCCCGAGTTGCTTGCGCCGGTCGTAGACGGCCTTGCCCAGCGTCATGGCCAGGTTGGCTTCTTCGTAGACGCGGTCGTACTCAGGGTCGGCGTCGAGGTGTTCGCCGATCAGCTGGCGGTGGCGGCGGGTCCTCCATTCGCTGTGATTCATCGGTTCTCCTTGAGGTCGCGGCTGTAGAGGTCGTGCTCGGCGGCTGCCTGGTGCTCGGCTTCGCACAGCCGTTGAGCGGCGTGCGCGCGGTCCACTTCGGACTGCTCGCGCATCTTGGTCTTGCGGAACACGGTGAGCAGCACGACGCGTCGGTCGGGTGCGAGCCAGTAGGTAATGCGCTGGTGGGCATCGCCGAGCCGGAAGCGCAGCTCGCGGAGCTTGCCGCCCAGGTGGCGGGAGTGCGGTTCGTCGAGCGTGGTGGGCTGCTCGGCGAGCAGGTCGGCGACACGTTCGGCCTGCTTGTAGTGCTGGGCGGGAATGTTCTCCAGCCACAGCCGCACCTCCGGCTCGATCTCGATCGAGTACCATCCGCTGTCCATAGCACGCATGATATATGGCGCAGGGGGCCGCGAGCGTGATTTCGGAGCTCAGGTCGTGTGCCGTCGCCGCGACCGCCGCCACTCCAGCCTTGTACACCCCCAGGCGCCCCTCTCCCTCGCCCTGATGCCAGAGCGCCGCCGCAGTCCAGTCGCAACCGGCCGAAGCGGCGCGGGGCCGACCACTTTCGGCAGGATCGGGGCCTGAGCGGGAGGGGGTTCCTGGTGCGCCTCCGGTGACCGGGCGAGCCGCCTGATGACTACACCCCGCCCCGTCTCGTCCCGCCGCTCCCGTACCCGTGCGAACGGCGACGGGACCGTCTACCAGCGCAAGGACGGCCGCTGGGAGGCCGCGGGATACGTCCTCGCCCCCGGCAACACCCGCAAACGCGTCCGCGTCTACGGCACCACCCGCAAACGCGTCCGCGTCTACGGCACCACCCGCAAGGACGCCCTGGCCAAGCTGACCGAGAAGATCGCCGCCAGCAACCGCGGTCTCCCTGTCGCGGCGGCCGACAGCACCGTGAGTGCCTATCTCGCGTACTGGCTGGACGGCGTTGCTGTCCACCACCTGCGCGAGAACACCCACACCCGGTACGCAGCCGCCATCCGTCTCCACATCAACCCTGGCCTCGGCGTCAAGAAGCTCGCCCGGCTCACCACCCGCGATGTGCGCGCCTTCCTCGACGGACTCCGCACCACCTGACAGTGCTGCGTCCAGGAACGTGACGTGGACCGGCGGCGCTGCTGCGCCATCGGCCAGTGCTGCGGAAAGCGACTCTCCCCGCTGACCGTGACGTACGTTCACGCCGTACTCAAGTCCGCCCTGGAACACGCCGTCCGCGAGGACGAACTGCCACGCAACGTCGCCCGGAACGTCAAGACGACCACGCCCCGCCCCCGGCGCTTCCAGCCGCTCACCGCCACCGAAGCCCGGCAACTCCTCCAGGAAGCCAACGGCGACCGACTTCACGCCCTGTACGAACTCGCCCTACGCACCGGACTCCGCAAGGGCGAACTCCTCGGCCTCCACTGGGAAGACCTCGACCTCGACGGAGGCACCGCCACCATCCACCGCTCCCTCCAGCGCACCCGCACTCAGGGCCTGACCGTCCTGAACACCAAGACCCTGGCCTCCGAGCGCCGCATCGCCCTCCCCGCTGAATGCATCAATTCCCTCAAGATCCACCAGGAACAGCAGCAGGATGCGCGTCAGGCAACCCGTGCGGATTGGACGGACAACAGGCTCGTCTTCACCACCCCGAAGGGCAGGCCGCTCGACCCCGGCAACCTCACCCGCCGCTTCCGGCGCCTCCTCCATAAGGCGGAGCTCCGGACGATCCGCTTCCACGACCTCCGCCACTCGACCGCCACCCTGCTCCTGGAACAGGGCGTCGACCTCGTCGTCATCAAGGAACTCCTCGGCCACGCCCACATCGGCGTCACCGCCAGCGTCTACGCCCACGTCCGACTCCGCCTCCAACTCCAGGCCATCGACACCCTCGGAGAAGCCCTCGGCCGGAGCGACGACAACCCCGAAGACCCACCCGCCTCAGCCGTCGTCCGCTGACGTTGCCGTCACCGTTGCCGTCAAGCACCCCAGAAGCCCCGCCCCGGATGAACCGGGGCGGGGCTTCTGCGGATTCCTTGAGAAAATCAAGAAGACCAAACTATCAGCCCGCCAAGTCTCCTAAATTTTCATCCTTCAACCCTCCAATTGAATGCCAAGCTCGTCGAGATACCCCAACTGTTCGGCATCCAATATCTCTGGCGTCAACCGCTGCAACGGATGAAGCAGATCCGTGCCCACCGCCAACGAATCAGAGATTTCGAGGATTGCATGAAGCTGAGCCTCGCGGACTCGCCCATCCGACTCAATTGAAGCCATGATTGCGAGCAACCGCACGACCGTATCCGCCTCTTCCTGATCGAAGATGCGCGACCAGTCGCTTGCATTCTCGGCACCAGCTTCTCGCTCATCAAGGGCTTCGGACAGGATTCGCCTGGCCAGCCCAACCACGTGTTCAGCGCCGACAGCCATTACAACCCCGGGAATTGTAGAGGCCATGGAATGTGTGTTGCATTTGCCGCGTCAGGATTGAAGTTCGGGCTACCCGGGTTATGCACCTGATGGTGGAATAGATTTCCAGCCTCATCCTGATATTGACGCCCAATCTGCAGCCTGTACGTCTCACCTGTTGCCGAGTTAGATCCCGGTGGAGCCGTTCCGTCCGGACCGTGAATCCGAAGACGAACAGTCTTCCCCGCATCGTTCTGCCACTTGAACTCAAGACCGTACTGCGAGCCACCATTCGAATGCGGCGTCAGTTCTCGAACGCTCGCATTGTCGGGGACGACACTCATCGGATCCTCCCCTCTCAGGTCGTATCCGCCGCAATTGTGGACAAGGACAGGAGTCGCCCCTGCCAGCACATAGTACGTGTGCAGGTTGTCGACGGTGAGGTTGTACATGTCGCGGTCGCCGGGGCGCGGGGTGACGTCGGTGACGTGGACGTGGTGGTCGCTGGCGGTGTTGAGAGTGTGGCCTGTGCGGAGTTGGCCGGCGGGGACCCAGGCGTGGAGGGTGTCGTCCCAGAAGGTGTGTTCGGCCGTGGTGTGGAGGGTCTCCGTTTCTCCGTCGGCGCTGCGAATCTTGAGGTCGACGAGGTCGTAGTCGTGGTTGATGTGGGTGGCGGTGACCTTGCGGAGACCCTTGTGCTTGCCGTTGGCGGGGTCGCCGGCTTCGACCTTGTCTCCAGTCTCGATGTCACCGATGGGTTTGGACTCGCCGTCGGCCATCAGGACCAGGGTGGAGGGAGTGAAACTGCAGCCCTTCAAGGCTCTGGCTACGCCGACTTCACCCTCTACCCTGGCACCTACGCCCCGCGTTCCCAAGAGCAGGACCGCGTCGAAAATCAGCTTTCCGGTGCCTTCGGCGCTCCTGCCGTTTGAGTAGTCGCCGTATATCTCCTCCACGCGCGACGTTACCGCCATCGCGACAGCGGCGCCCGGGTTGATGCCGAGAAACAGTTGGGTGAGCATGTCTTTGCAGTTCTCGCCGTCGAGAACGCATCGTTTGTCGGTGAGGAGTTGCTGGTAAGGGGCTTCGACGAAAGAGACAACCGTCTGTTGTGCCTGGTCGACAATGGTGGTGCCGACATCATCGAGCCACCCCCGAAAACCGCCTCCACCACCGCTGCCTCCACCACTCGTGTTGCCGTTGGCGGTTCCACCGTTGCTGTACTTCTGGCCGGTTTCGGCATAGATGGTGTTAGCGGATTTCTTCTTCTTTCCTGGTACGTGTACTACAGCCGGAGATCTTGTGACGGACTCCCGGTGGCGTCGTTGACCGAGCATGCTGCTGGATGTGACGGCTGAGCAGATAGCCGAGTGGGACGCCGAACTGTCGGTGTTGACCGGTTCGTTGGGGCACTTGTTCAACCGGCCGGAGCCGCGGGTGGTTTTCGCGCAGTTCATCGAGGGGCTGCCGGCGAAGAACGGCTGGACGCTCGCCGAGCGGGCTGGGCATGTGACTGCGGATCGGATGCAGTGGCTGCTCAACGGCTCGGTGTGGGATGCGGACCGGCTGCGCGACGCGGTCCGCGACTATGTGGTGGATCACCTGGGCGATGCGGATGCGTCGCTGGTCATCGACGATACGCAGGCCCGGAAGAAGGGCAGTAAGCCGGTCGGCGTGGCCTTCCAGCACTGCGGACCGACCGGCGACGTCCGCAACTGCCAGGTCATGGTGATGCTCAGCTACGCCACCGCCGCCGGGCACGCCTTCATCGACCGGCGCCTGTACCTGCCCGAGGACTGGACCACCGACCGGGACCGCTGCCGGGAGGCCGGCATTCCCGACGAGGTCGCCTTCGCCACCAAGCCCGAGCCGGCCATCGCCATGCTCGAGCAGGCCCGGTCCGCGCAGGTGCCGTTCGCCTGGATCCTGGCGGACGCCGGCTACGGGCGGGACCCACAACCGCGCGCCTGGTGTCACCGGCAGAGCGCGCCGTACGTCTTCGGCGTCCCGGTCGACCTGCCGCTTGACGGCCCGCCGGGCAAGCCGCGTCAGCCGGCCGTCAAGCGAGCCGATGACCTGTTGCACTACGCAAAGACCCGTGACCAGTGGGAACGCCGCTCCTGCGGGGACGGCGCCAAGGGCGAACGGCTCTACGACTGGACCGCCTCCGCCGTGCACGTCAAGGACGAGGACCCCGCCGACACCTTCACCCACTGGCTGGTGCCGCGGCGTTCACTGCACCCCAGCCGGCGCGCCAGGGACGGCGAACTGCGCCGCGAGGTCGCCTACTTCCTCGTCCACGCGCCGGCCGGGATCACGGTCTCGCAGATCATCGCGCGGGCCGGCGGACGCTGGCAGATCGAGGAGGACAACGAGATCAACAAGCAGCCAGCCGGCCTCGCCCAGTACCAGGTCCGCAAGTGGACGCCCTGGCACCGGCACGTCACTGCCTGCATGCCGGCCAGCGCCTTCCTGGCCGTCCAACGCGCCCAGACACCCGAACCCGATCCAGCGCCGGAAGAGGGGGCCGACCTGGGAAAAGACCACAGCCCCGGCGTGAGCGAGGCCGCTGGCTGATCCCTGGACCGCTGCTGCGGCCCTCCGTCCACACCATCCGGCACTGCCTGGCCGCCACCCGCCTCAACCCGCACCACCCCGTCGAAACCATCCTGACCTGCGAGTTATGGCGCCGCCTACACCAGACCCGAGCCCAGGTCAGCCACTACCGACGCCGCGGCGACCCACTTCCGATCCGGCTACAGCCCTGGGCGCACCACCGACCGATCCCGCCGATCACCGACCCTCAAGATCTCCGGCTGTAGTACCAGGAGGAGTCCCGCGCTCGCGTACCGTCGATGGCGTGCCGGCCTGCCCTTGAGAGGATGTCTCACGTGGTGATCTTGGCGAGTCTCTTGTAGCAGGTCAGGGCTGCGGCGAGGCCGAGGAAGGCGAGGAAGTGGCTGCCCTTTCGCTCATACCGGACGGTGAGGCGGCGGTAGCCGAAGAGCCAGGAGATCGACCGCTCGATCTTCCACCGGTGTCGGCCGAGGCGCTCGCCGGACTCGATGCCGGGACGGGCGATGCGTGGGACGAGGTTCCGGGCGCGGAGCCAGCGCAGGTGTTCCGCGGAGTAGTACGCCTTGTCCGCGCGGATCTTCACGGGCCGTCTCCGACGGGGCCCGCACCGGGAGCGGACGGCGGGTATGCCGAGGATCAGCGGCTTGAACGCCTGGCTGTCGTGCAGGTTCGCACCCGAGACCGCCACGGCCAGCGGCAGGCCCTGGGCCTCGGACAGCACGTGCAGTTTGCTGCCCTTCTTGCCGCGATCGACCGGATTCGGCCCGGTCAGCGAGCCCCCTTTTCGCCCGCACCGACGCCGCATCGACGATCGCGGAGGTCCAGTCGAGCTCACCCCTGGCGCCGAGTTCATCCAGCACCGCCCGGTGCAATCGGCGCCACAACCCGGCCTCGGTCCACGCGGTGAACCGGCGGTGCGCCGTCGCGGGCGATACCCCGAACGTCTCCGGCAGGTGCCGCCAGGCGCACCCGCTGGTCAGCACGTACACCACCGCCGTGAACACGGCCCGCTCGTTCAGCGGCGCAGTCCCACCGCCCTGCGGACGGGAGCTGAACGACGGCAACAACGGGGCGACGAGTTCCCACAGACCGTCAGGAACCAGCCGCTGCGAAAGATCGGCACTCACGAAGAGACATCATGCCGCAGCTCACACCATCACCACGTGAGACATCCTCTGAATATATGAATTGATGCAACAGGGAGGAGATGATTCCTCCGAATTGCTTTTCTTTTCCACGGCGCAACTCCGTCGGTAGGAGCGTCGTGGCGGCCCCCAGGCATATGGTTTGAGCTGTCTCGCCCACGCCTGATGGGGAAATTAAATGAAAACATGTCAGGTTTCGATCGTTGTCCCCTGTTTCAACGAGGACGAGGTGATCGAGGCATTTCACCGTGCGTTGGTCTCCGCCCTCGAACCGACTCGGCGGACCTTCGAGATCTGTTATGTCGACGACGGCAGCAGCGACCGGACCAGGATCCGGATCGGCTCGCTCGCCACCGCGGACCGGCGGGTCCGCTACACCTCCTTCAGCCGCAATTTCGGCAAGGAGGCCGCCATGCTCGCGGGGCTGCGCATGTCCCGCGGCGACGCCGTCGTCCTCATGGACGCCGACCTCCAGCACCCGCCCGAACTGCTGCCCCGCATGCTGGAGTTGCGGCAGCGCGGCTACGACCAGGTCGTCGCGCGGCGTGACCGTACGGGCGAGGGCGCCCTGCGTACCGTTCTCAGCGCCGCCTTCTACCGGGCCATGGGCCGGTGCATGGACGTCGAGGTGGTCGACGGCGAGGGCGACTTCAGGCTGCTGTCGCGCAACGCCGTGGACGCCGTGCTCGCACTGCCCGAGACCAACCGGTTCTCCAAGGGGATCTTCTCCTGGATCGGCTTCGACACCGTCAGCTTCACCTACCGGAACGTCCGGCGCGCGGCGGGACGTTCGAAATGGGGCGGCAGGCATCTCCTCAACTACGGGATCGACGGACTGATCTCCTTCAACAGCCGTCCCCTGCGCCTGGCCATCCACGCCGGTCTCGCGCTCGCGCTGGCGGCTCTGGGATACGCCCTGTGGATCATCGGCGGGGTCGTTCTGCACGGGGTAGCGGTGCCCGGCTACACCACCCTGCTGACCGCCGTCGTGGCGCTCGGCGGAATCCAGCTCGCCACGCTCGGCGTCATCGGCGAATACGTGGGACGCATCTACAGCGAGGCGAAACACCGTCCGCACTATGTGGTGCGTGAGACGGACGAATCCCCGAAGACGCCTCCCGAGGTTCCCCGGAGCGAGCCCCCGAATGCCCTCACGATCGATGTTCCGGTAGGTACTCCGGTCGGCGGCCCGGCGGGAACTGCGGATGAGTTCCGTGTCGCCCCGTCCGCACCGGCGGCCGAGAGGCGGGCTGCGGCGCCCACCGGGTCGACCGCGCTCGGGGCCGCCAGGTCCCGCACCGTACGCCAGTTCGTCGTTTTCGCGATGATCGGAACCATCAATACGGCGGTGTACCTGGCGGTATACGCCTCGCTGAACACCTGGATTCCCTATCTGACCGCGCATGTCGTCGGATTCGCGATCAGCATTGTCGGATCGTTCCTGCTCAACTCGCACCTCACCTGCCGTACGAAACCGACCTGGCACGCCTTCGCCCGGTATCCCCTGTCGAGCGCCGTCAATCTCGTCCTCACCGGCGTCCTGCTCCACCTCGGCGTCAGCAGGCTGGGCCTGGGCGAGAACACCGCCGCCCTGGCCGCGGGAATCCTCGCCACCCCCTTCTCGTTCCTGCTCGCCCGCTGGGCCATCGACTCCGGTGCCGCCCCGGCCCGGCAGCCCGCCGCCCTGACCCGGAGCCGTGCCGGACACACCACACCTTGAACCCACACCGCCTGAACCTCTTGGCGCGCACGTCGCGAGCAACGTACGAAAGGCACCAGTGCACATGAGCGCGGACACCGTGAAAACCGCTGACGTACAGCAGGAGAGCGTGGAATCCCTCCAGCCGGGCGACCGCCCACGTCCCGCACTGCAGTGGACGGCGGCCCTCGCCCTGCTGCCGCTCGCCCTGCTCGGCGTGGCCTTCTGGATCGGCCGCCTGGTCCGCCCGGGAGCGGACGACTGGTGCTTCCTCCCGGTCGTACGGGACGAGGGCGCCTCCGGAATGATCGACAAGTTCTTCCAGCACGACAACGGACGCGTCGCCAACGCGCTGCTGGTCGTCGCGTACGGGGCCTTCGGCGTCCCGGGCCACCGGTGGTTCGCCCTGGTCAGCGGGGTGCTCATGCTGGGCATCCTCTGGGCGCTGACCGCCTCGGTGCTCAAGAGAGCCGGCCTGACCGGGCCGCGCGGGCTCGCGCTGCTCGTGGCGGCGATGACGACGGCGGTCTTCCTCCTCGCGACGGTCAACACGTACAAGACGTTCTACTGGCCCGCCTCCTCCGTCTCGCACACCCTCGCCCCCGTGCTGGCCTGCGCGGCCGTGATCCCCCTGCTGTGCGCACGGACCTGGCGGGGACGCGTCTTCGCCTCAGGCGTCGCGTACGTGGCCGGGATCTTCATCGGCATGCTGTCGGAGGAGACCTCGGTCGTCGCGCTCGTCGTGCTCTCCACCGTCCTGCTGGTCAGCCGCTGGGCCTTTCCCGCGCCGGGCAGGACGCATGCGCGCGTCTGGTGCGCGCTCGCCTTCGCCGGGATCGTGATCGGAGCGGTCATCCTGTACGTGTCGCCCGGCGCACGCGCACGGCGTCTGCGGTTCGCCGCCGACCCCTCCTCCGTGTTCGGCCCGGAGACCCTGACCGCGGCGCTGCGGGCGTTCGGGCAGATCCTGGAGACGATCTGCACGACCTGGCAGTACCTGGGAGCGGTCGCCGTCGGCGTACTGCTGGGGCTGCTGGTACGCAGAAGCAGTGGCGGGGAGGGCGGCAGCGACGGAGAGGGCGGAGGGCAGGCGTCCGGGCCTCTGTGGCGCCGGCTTCTCCTCCTGGTCGTCGCCGGATCCCTCGCCTTCCTGGTCTCCGGCTACCTCTGCACCGTCATCGCCTACCCGGCCTTCGGGAAGGGCGTGGTGACCGCGTCGCGCATCTGGGGCGACTTCCTGCTGCTGTACGTGCTGCTCCTCGTCGGCGTCGGAGCCCTGCTGGGACGGGCACTGCGCGCCCGCCGGTGGCGGATCCCCGCGGTCACGGCGGTGGCCGCCGGTACCGTGTGCGCCGTGGCGTGCGTCGGTCTTGCCGTCCCGCTGCTGCGGCTGGAGCCGAGGATGGAGACGCGCGCCGAGCGCTGGGACCGGCAGGACCGGTCGCTGAAGGCGCAGGTGGCGCGTGGTGCGCAAGTGCTTCCGTACACACCGGTGTCGGTCAGCGGGATGTTGGAACCGTTCCGCGACAACGGCCGAAAGGCGTGGCCGGCGCAGTGCGTCGCCCAGTACTACCACCTCAAGAAAGTCACGTACTCGACCCGGCTTCCCTAGCGTCCGGCCTGTGCCGGCTGTCCGTCGTACAAGACACCCGGCACACTGCGCACACCGGACGGCACAATGGGTTCCATGCCGATACCCAGCCGTGCCGCCCTCGTCGAACACCTCGTCCGTACGCGTATCGCCGGAGACGTCGCCACACCCCGCGACAACAACCTCTCCCACTACCGCAAGCTCGCCAACGGCGACCGTCACTACTGGCTGGGCCTGGAGCTCGGGGACCGGTGGTGCGACGAGCAGGACGTGCTGGCCGTGATGGCCGAGCGCTGCGGGGTCAGCGACGACCCGGAGCACCGGTTCGGGCAGGACACCATCGACCCCGAGCTGACGGTCGACGCCCTGGAGCGGATGGCGGCGCGGCTGCGGAAGGCGGCGGCGGGCTCGGAGCGGGTGCTGTTCGCGACCGGGCACCCGGGCGGGCTCCTCGATGTGCACCGGCAGACCGCGGCCGCGCTGCGGGCCGCCGGATGCGAGATCGTACGGATTCCGTCGGGGCTGGTGGCCGACGAGGGCATGGTGTTCCAGTTCGCGGACGTCGCGGTGCAGGAGCGCGGCGCGACGCTCTGGCACACGCACTCGCCCGCCCCGATGGCCGCGATCCTGGACGGTCTGGAGCGGGAGGAGCGGCCGCTGCCGGACCTGGTGGTCGCCGACCACGGGTGGGCGGGGTGCGCGGCGCAGCGCGGGCTGGACGCGGTGGGGTACGCGGACTGCAACGACCCGGCGCTGTTCCTCGGCGAGGCGGAGGGGACGCTCCAGGTGGCCGTGCCGCTGGACGACCATGTGCTGGACCCGCGGTTCTACGACCCGCTGACGGACTACCTGCTGGACGCGGCGGGGCTGATCTGAGGCCCGGGGCCCGCCCCCATCCCCATCCCCATCCGCAGGCTCATCCTCATCCTCATCCGCCGGGCGGGCGCGAACCGGCTGCCCGGCGCTGCTGACCCAGCCCCGGCGTCGGATCCAGATACACTCGCCGGATCGCCGGATACCGCTCCTGCAACTGCTCCTCCGCCTCCTCGCACGCCCACTCGATCTGCTCCGCGGTCGACGCGTCCCGGAAGTCGATCTTCGCGGCGACGAGGACTTCCGTCGGTCCCTGGATCAGGGTGGTCAGCTCCAGGACCTCGATGATGTGCGGTACGGAGAGAAGTTCCTCGCGGACCCCGGCCCGCATCTCCTTCGGCAGCGGGCGGCCGATCAGCAACTGGGCGTTGGAGCGGCCCAGCACCCAGGCGACGTACACCAGCAGGGCGCCGATCAGGATCGATGCGATGCCGTCCCACATGCCCGAGCCGGAGAGCTGACCGCCGAGCAGGCCGCCCGCGGCGAGCAGCAGCCCCACCAGCGCCGCCGAGTCCTCCATCACCACGGCCTTGACCGCGGTGTCGGGGGTGTGGCGCAGATAGTGGGCGGCGGGTGCGCCCAGACGGGCGGCCTCGCCGCGGACCTGGCGCAGACCCGTGCGCAGGGAGTAGCCCTCCAGGAGGAAGGCGGCGGCCAGCACGAGGTACGAGACCAGCGGGTCGCCGAGTTCCTCGCCCCGGACGAGGGTGTGGATGCCGTCGTAGACGGCGAACACCGCGCCGCCGACGAACGTGGCGACCGAGGCGAGCATCGCCCAGATGTAACGCTCGGGGCCGTAGCCCAGCGGGTGTTCCTCGTCGGCGGGCTTCTCGCTGCGTTTCAGGGCGGTGAGCAGCATCAGCTCGGTGACCGTGTCGGCGACCGAGTGCGCCGCCTCGGAGAGCATCGCGCTCGATCCGCTGACGATTCCGGCGACGGCCTTCGCCACGGCGATGCCGAGATTGGCGGCCGCCGCGACGACGACCGTGAACGTGGACTCCCCACCACCGGTTTCCGCATCGTTCATGGTGTCGCTCATGGTGGGGAGTATGTCCGAATCGGCGGACCGTGGCCCGGTCAGTCCCGGGGGACGCGGACCACGCCCTCCTGGATGACGGTGATCGCCAGCCCGCCGTCCTGGGTGTAGATACGGGCCTGGCCGAGCCCGCGCCCGCCGGACGCGGACGGCGACTCCTGGTCGTACAGCAGCCATTCGTCGGCCCGGAAGGGACGGTGGAACCACATCGCGTGGTCCAGGCTCGCGCCGACCACGTCGCCGACCGCCCAGCCCCCGCGCCCATGGGCGAGGAGCACCGAGTCGAGCAGCGTCATGTCGGAGACGTACGTCGCCATGCAGACATGCAGCAGCGGGTCGTCGGCGAGCTTGCCGTTGGTGCGGAACCACACCTGGGAGCGGGGCTCGCGCGGTTCGCCGACCGTGCCGAAGGGCGGGGCGTCCACGTACCGCAGGTCGACCGCCTCCCGCGCCTCGATCAGCCGGTCCACGACACCCGGATCGCTGAAGCGGTCCGCGTACCGGGGCAGCATCTGCGCGGCCGTGGGCAGCGTCTCCGGGTCCGGGGCGGTCGGCATCTCCGCCTGGTGCTCCAGTCCCTCCTCGTACGTCTGGAAGGACGCCGAGAGATGGAAGATCGGCTGGCCGTGCTGGACGGCGACGACCCGGCGGGTGGTGAAGGAGCGGCCGTCGCGGATGCGGTCGACGGTGTAGACGATCGGTGCGCCCGGGTCGCCCATCCGCAGGAAGTACGAGTGCAGGGAGTGGGCGGTGCGATCGGCGGGGACGGTACGGCCCGCGGCGACCAGGGCCTGGGCCGCGACCTGGCCGCCGAAGACGCGGGGGACGATCGCCGAACGGCTCGTACCCCGGAAGATGTCCTGCTCGATCTGCTCCAGGTCGAGCAGATCGAGCAGGGAATCAAGTGCTGAGCTCATGGAAGGAACGTAGCCGCTCTCACAGACCCATGGACTTGGCGATGATCGACTTCATGACCTCGCTGGTGCCGCCGTAGATGCGGTTGACGCGGTTGTCCGCGTACAGGCGGGCGATCGGGTACTCGTTCATGAAGCCGTAGCCACCGTGCAGCTGGAGGCAGCGGTCGATGACGCGGTGCGCGACCTCGGTGCAGAACAGCTTCGCGGAGGCTGCCTCGGCGGCGGTCAGCTCACCGGCGTCGAGGGCCTCAAGCGCGCGGTCGGCGACGGCCTGGGCCGCGTCCACCTCGGCCTGGCAGGCGGCGAGCTCGAACTTGGTGTTCTGGAACGAGGCGACGGTCTTGCCGAAGACCGTGCGGTCCTGCACGTAGCTCTTGGCGAACCGGACGGCGGCGGCGGCCTGTGCGTACGCGCCGAAGGCGATGCCCCAGCGCTCGGAGGCCAGGTTGGTGCCGAGGTAGCCGAAGCCCTTGTTCTCCTCGCCGAGCAGGTCCTCGGCCGGGACCTTGACGTCGACGAACGCCAGCTCGGCGGTGTCGGAGGTCTTCAGGCCGAGCTTGTCGAGCTTGCGGCCGACCGAGTAGCCCGCGGACTTGGTGTCGACGGCGAAGAGCGATATGCCGAAGCGGCGGTCGTCCTCGCGGGGAGCGGACGTACGGGCGCACACGATCACGCGGTCGGCGTGCACACCACCGGTGATGAAGGTCTTGGCGCCGTTGAGGACGTAGTGCGTGCCGTCCTCGGAGAGCTTGGCGGTGGTCTTCATGCCCGCGACGTCGGAGCCGGTGCCCGGCTCGGTCATCGCGAGGGCCCACATCTCCTCGCCGGTGGCGAACTTCGGCAGCCAGCGCTTCTTCTGCTCGTCGGTGGCGAGCATCTTGACGTACGGCAGGCCGAGCAGGGTGTGGACACCCGAGCCGCCGAAGGAGACGCCGGCGCGGGCGGTCTCCTCGTAGATGACGGCCTCGTACTTGTGCGAGTCGATGCCCGCGCCGCCGTACTCCTCGTCCACCTCGATGCCGAAGATACCCAGCTCCCCGAGCTTGTGGTAGAACTCGCGCGGCACCTGGCCGGCGGCGAACCACTCGTCGTACACGGGGACGACCTCGGCCTCGATGAAGGCGCGGATGGTCTCCCGGAACGCCTCGTGGTCCTCGTTGAATACCGTACGGCGCACGGGATGCCTCCTTGGTCAGCTTCGGGGGTTTTCGGGTGAGCTTTCGACCGGACTGGCTAAGCGCTTGCTCAGTCCTGGTCAAAAGTTACCCGGCAGTCACCGAAGCTGTCCAGGGTGATGCTCAGCACGCCCACGCGAGTGCCCTTCCCCGCCGGGGGCCGGGAAGGGCACTCGCGCCGACTCCGTTCCCTACTGGGGCTTGAAGGAGCGGATCTGGTAGCTCCCCTGGAGGTTGCCGCCGCTTCCGGCAGGGGTGGATCCGACCCGGGCGTTGTAGTTGGTCTGGGTGTAGTACTGCACGCGATGCCCGGTCGCGTTCCACACGGAGCGGACGTTCTGGCCCCGCTGGATGAACGAACAGTCGTCGGCGGTGTTCGCCCGCTTCTTGTCCGACCACTGGCAGCGGGTGCCCCCTCCGTTCCAGTCGCTGTAGATACAGAAGTACCCGGGACTACAACTGTAGGAAGCCCGGGCGCCTTCTACGGTGGCCTTCTCGACGACGGCGTTCTCTGCGGCCCCGGCCGCGGCGGGCCCGGCGCCCAGCCCCAGGGCCAAGGCGATCGAGGTGACGGCGAACGCGGTGATGCGGTTCATGACAGAAGCCCCTTTTCCTGACGATGATCAGGGCTCCGCGCCCTGATCATCAGCAGCCTGGCACGGCTGCGACCTGCGCAGACAGGCGGAAACGGGGGCGCTCGAAGCCCGCGACGGGGGCCGCGGTGCTTCTCCGTGCACCGGCGTGAATCCGTGCCGTGTCACCCCACCACGATCTGACGTCGAAGATCGTTGACGGCAGGAGCTAGAGAGGTTCGGCCGCTTGAAGGAGACGGGGCGGCAGGTAGGGGGACATGACTCGGATGTTCCAGCCCCGGCGGCGGGCGTGGCAGGTCAGAGCCAGGATGTCGAGGCTGATCGCGGCGTCGGGATCGTCGGCGCGGTCGGCGACTCGGTAGTGGTCGCGGTGGGCTTCGAGGGTGTCCAGAAGCGCGAGGTTGAAGCTCTCCTCGTCGCCTTCGACCAGCTGCGAGAGGAGGACTGCCGGCGGGGGAAAGAAGCCCCAGCTCTTGGCCTTCTCGCAGTCGATCAGGGCCCGGTCCGTGGCGGGCTCGGGGTCCACGCACCGCAGATAGTCGTGGAGGGCCTGGCGGTACGAGGCGAAGGCGGAGCCGTCCTGCTTGAGAATGGCGGAGCCGCTGAGGACGAGCGCGGCGAGGTCCGTGCGGCTTCCGGCGATCAGGGCGAGGTCCGTAGCGGTGTGCCAGTGGCCGGGCCCGGCGTAATCACCGTGGTAGGCGGGGTAGGTGAGCGTGCTGCCGTTGATCGTCACGTCGACATCCGTGCCGGGTTCAGCGAGGGTGGTACGGAAGAGCGCGGCACCCAACTGGGCAGCAAGGTGAAGGTTTTCGATCTGCAGATCCGTGGCGTCGGCGGACAGCGAGGCGCGCGCCTTGAAGAGAATGACCAGGTTGCTCACGGCACTCGACAATCGCCGGGTGGAGAGCGGCTCCGTGCCCACCGGCGTGAAGGCCTCCCTGATGTGCTGCTCGAACAGGGCCTCGCTCTCCGGGGAGAAGGGCCGAGGGCTTTCGGGCCGCTCGAACATCACGGGCCCGGCGGCCAGTTCGACGACCGCGTCCGGGCGCCTGTTGAGGCCGTACCCGTCGACCCGCGGTCCCGCGGTCTCGAATCCGGTGACCAGCGCGCGCGGGAGGTAGCCGGTGTCGACGGGCGGCTGCCAGCCCTCGCGGCGATAGGCGAGAGCCGTCAGGGCGAGCGGGAGAAGGGGAAGCAGGGAGCGGGGCTGGGCCCCGGGGCCGGGGATGGCGCTGTGAGGGAGCAGCAGCTTGACCAGTTCGTCGCGGAAGACCTCCTGGTCACCGATGTGCAAGGCGCGCAGAGCGAAGAGGGCGGTGCTCTGCGGGTGATCGAAGAGGCCCTCGTCGATCTCGTCGTCCAGGGCATGGATCCGGGCGAGCGCGGCGTCGAGCGCGGCGAGCTTCTCCTCGTTGGACGGCGGGTAGCTCGCGTCATCGTCTCCCGTGTCCCCGATGACGTACGCCATCAGGCCGTTGATGAGCTCGACGGCCGGACGCCCGGCAGCGTCCTTCTGGGGTGGCTTGCGGGCGAAGTGGAATGCTTCGCCGTGCCATTCGGCCTTGCCGGAAAGGACCGCCAGACAGAAGGCGTCGAGCCACCAGCAGGCGCTGATGGACTCGGGGCCGCCTTCGCTTCCGGACTCGTAGCTCATCCCGAAGTTCACGTAGTCGAGGAAGACGTTGAAGTCGTTGTGCGGGTAGTACGCGGCGTACGCCACGGCACCGGCAGCGGCCTCGGCAGCGTTGTCCAGGACGGCCTTGGCCTCCGGGGTGCCGAGGTCGGGAGTCCCGACGGAGAGCGCGCCCAGGTGATCGAGGAACTCCTCCGAGATCAGCCACCAGTCGTGGGCGGACATCCGGTCCGCCTTCGACATGGAGTTGACCTGTGAGCCGATCCTGTCAGCGAAGTCGTCGAGAGCCGCTGAAACCGCGGCCTGCCCCACCTGGTGTCGCTCTATTCGCACTGTCCCGCTCCCCGTGTCCGCGTCCGGACGCCAGCCTAGGTCCTGCGGGGGCTGGGCTCCTGGGGCACGGTGCTCATGGGGCCTGGTTCCGGACGTCTCAGGCCGGCAGCTCGCCGCGCTTGACCGCTGCGATGAACGAGGACCAGCCAGGTGCCGGGATGACCAGGGCGGGGCCGTGCGGGGTCTTGGAGTCGCGGACGGGGACGCCTGAGGGGTAGTCGTCCAGCACTTCGACGCAGCTGCCTGATTCGTTCCCGCTGTGAGACGACTTGCGCCAGCCGCTCAGGGTGGAAGTGTCCGCGATGGTGTGCTCAGTCATGGTGCCCGTATTCCTTTGCAGTCGCCCTCATCAAGGCGATGGACTCCTTGAGCGGGAGCGCGTCGCCCAGGGCGAGATCGTAGACGCCCTGCAGCCGCTGGACCACAGCCGGGGAGTCGTGGACCTTGCCGATGGACATACCTTCGCTGTAAGCGGCAGGAGGCTGGTCCTCGAACCACATCAACGTCAGCATGCTCTGCATCAGCGGATGGGCGCCCAGGCCAAGCGGCAGGATGTGAGCGCGCACCCTCTTGCTCTCGACCAAACGGACGATGTGCAGGACCTGTTCGGCCATGATCTCCGGTCCGCCGACCGGGCGTCGTAGCACCATCTCGTCCAGTAGCACCCACACTACGGGCGCCACCGGGTCGTTCAAGATCTTTGCGCGCTCAAGGCGTGCGACAACGTGCCTGTCACGTTCCTCGTCACTCCGAGGGGGGAAAGTGGTGCCGAGAACCGCACGAGCGTATCCCTCCGTCTGAAGGATGCCTGGCACGAAGTTCAGGCCGAACTCCCTGATCATGGTCGCCTGTTGTTCGAGTTGGCGTGCGGGTTCGAAGTAATCGGCAATTGTGCCGTCATCCTTGTCCGGCAGGAAGCTGCTCAGCACGTCCCCCGTGTTCAGGGCCTTGTCCAGGCGCCGTGCGTCCTCCTGGGACGGGATGCGGCGCCCCGCCTCGATGTGCGAGATGTGCGACCGCGTCATGATCGCCGTGTCGGCCAGCTCCTGCTGTGTCAGGCCTGCTGCCTCGCGCTGGGCCTTCAACCAATCGCCATAGGTATTACTCATGGTCAACTCCCGTGCGACAACGGCTCTGTCACCTGCAACCCCCTGGCGAGCCTAGCCCGCCACGTCTCACTCTGTGAGCGGATCGCTACACAGCGGTGGATGTCCAAGAGTCGACCGCTGTCGCCGCGATGGGACCGGTCCTTGGAGGCCGGCCGCGACCGCAAGACCCCCGCGACCGCTGTACACGGCCCAGGGGCATGGCCTTCAACCTCAACGGAGTTGACGACGTGCTGCACTGTATTGCCCGTATCTTCGAGCCGCTGCTGCGGCTTCTGTGGCCCGCCCAGGGGTGTCACCGACCAATTGAGTCGCACCCCGCCGTGCCTCCCGTAGCCGTATGTCTCACGCCCGACCGGCGCCCCGCGCCCGTGCTGCGTGGCGAGGACAGCCCTCTCGTACGCCCGTACCTCGTCGCTCACGAACGGCGCGAGGAGGTCCGTCTCCGACGGGTGCGGCGGAGGACGTTGTGGCTTGCCGTGCACGGCATCGACGTCGGGCCACGTCTGATCCACGGCATCGAGGTACCCGCGTGATCTCTCAGACCCCCGGCGCTTCAGCACGACTGCTTCCGTGGTCCAGCCCGGAGGGCAAGCCCTGCTACGTCATCGGTGACGGGACCGGATACATCTCACGCGTGGCCGACAACATCGAGAGCGTGCAGCTCGGCATGGCTGTCGAACTGCTCGACCACGCCGCCGACATGCTCGACGACCGCCAGGTCACTTCGGCGCAGCTCCGCTACGTCGTGGCCCGCATGGCCGAGGCCTTGCGCGATGTGCACAGGATCGCTCGGAGCCGGGGAGCCCGGCTCGCTGCTTCAGCCTGTGACGCGAGCAACTCACCCCAGTCGCAGGCCTGAACCTCCCTGCCGGCCCAGGAGGCGTGCCCCACATGTCCTGGTACACCTCCGGGCCCCGCTGTGCCCCGTTCGGCCGGAACCCTCCTGTCTCGCCTGCTGAGGGCGACGCAGAATGGATCACCTGGGCGGGCACGGCGACGGTGGTCGGCGGAAGGGTCG
The DNA here is from genome assembly GCF_035994185.1 of Streptomyces sp. NBC_01217. Lineage (NCBI taxonomy): Bacteria > Bacillati > Actinomycetota > Actinomycetes > Kitasatosporales > Streptomycetaceae > Streptomyces > Streptomyces sp. NBC_01217. The sequence continues at coordinate 3,203,924 of NZ_CP108538.1, read as the reverse complement.
TCAATCTTGACAGCGCCCTCCGCCTTGGTCGCACGGGGACCGTCGGCGTCGATCTGCTGGAGCGGTTGCACTCTCCTTGGCGCGGAGGCCGGGAGTGCGCTGTTCAGTCTCCGCTCGCGAGCTCGCGCAGCATCGGCAGGCTGAGTGTTTTTGGTCTGTTGTCGTCCGTCAAGTTCGCAAGTTCGGCGAGGGCTTGGGAGGGGGACAGTCCGCGGTCGTGCGTGGAACGTAGGCGGTCCAGCCATAGAAGTCCGGCCGCGTAGCTCTCCTCGTCCCCGATATCCCGGGGCTCGAAACTTGCGGCGTTCTCCGCATCGGAGGCCCAGAGGTAGCCGAGCAGCCCGTGCTCGCCGCGCACGGGGACGTACTGGACCTCGCCGTCCGCGGACCGCGCATAGCCGATACGGCCGAATCCGGGCGCGTGCGTGAACTTGTTGTAACGGTAGAGGATCTCAAAGCTGCCCCATACATCGGATGCGGTGCCGTCGCGGTCGAAGCGGTTCTCGATGCCGGTCTCGGTCGGCTTGCCGAAGTAGGTCGGGTCATCCGGGTCGGTCTCAGAGTCGAGCGCTTCCGAGAGATCACGAAGGGCGGCTGCCAGTCCTGGGGCGTTCGCGGCATGCACGGCGGGCTGAGCGCGGCCTTTGAGGTCGTACTGCATCCAGGCGTCGGAGAATGTCACCAGACTGGTGCTGACGTAGTCGAGAAGCGCTGAGGCTCCGAGCAAAAACAGTCCCTCCTCACGGACGTGATTGTCCCCGCTGATGATCAGGCCGCCGCTCTTGACGTGGGCGGACACACTTCCGATGTTCCCGGGGCGCAGTGCGGCCTCGACCTGGCCGGCCAGTCGCTGCGCGATGTCCGACGAAGGCGACGTCGCATCGGGCTTGAGATCCCCCTGGAACAGGTCGCTGTTCGACTTTCCGGCCTCGTGGACGGACACGGACATGCTCGGGGGACCGACCGCGAATCGATGCCTCGCCAGAACGGCGTAGGCGGTCAGCAGTTCATGGAGGCATGCGACGATTTTGTCCCCGACCTGGTCGTCGCGCCCCCACGTCCATCCAGCTACGGGAGTGGTGGCGATCACGGTGTTCCCTTCGGCATGAACTTACCGCTGGGCGGGATGGTCAGGACTTCGTGAGCGTGAGCGTCGGCCAGGGGTAGCACCCCTGTTACTACTCGAACTCGCCCAAGGGCCATCGCGCAATGGGTGTGGTAGCGATCAAAGATGTCCTCCTGACAGGAACTGAAGCATGGTTATTGTCGGGACCCGATGTCGCGGCTTCAGGAAATCACACGCACTCCCAGCTCCTGAAGAAGGAGTTGGCAGACGCTGCACGGCGCGGTGACCTTGCCGTGATCGGGGTGTCCGTGACCGCGAATCATCTTGGAGACGATGGCGGACTCCGTGAAGTGGGGTGTCGCTTCGCCGAGGGTTGTCGTGCGGCCGTCGTTTCGCGCGGAGTCGAGGGCCCATAGTTGGTCGGACACGAGGGCTGTTTCGGCGCAGCTGCCAGTGAAGGATTTGCGTACGTTCGCCGGAAGTGAGTTCACGAACGCCCTGATGGCCGGATGGAGTTCTGCGGTGCCTTCGCCGATCAAGCTGGTGTGACTGACTACCCGGCCGCTGATCAGTAGGGAGGAGGCTACGGCGGGGAACTGCTCAGACAAAGAAATCCTCCGCATCTGGGTCGGATACGCCGCTCAGAAACCTGGAGAAAGCGTCTGATGCGTTCTCGCCCAAATAATAACCTCCAGTATGGTGGAGGTGAAATAGGCGCCCTTCCTCGTCAGCCAGAAGAATTCCATACTCCGAAGATTCGTAGCCGATAGGAAAGAGTTCCTTTCCGAGTCCGGATGCCAGTTCCTTGATGGCCGCCGCGTCGCCGTCGTACCCGATCGTCGGTTTCATTACCCAGGCCATGTCCGGCACTCTGGGGTGGGTGAGACGCAGCAAGCCATATGTGTGGACGAGGTGCACTGCGGCGGGTACCGGATTCAGGGAAACTCCTTGCCGCCGTGCATCCTCTGCCCGGACTTGAATGAGTTCTTCGGCCTGCTCTCCGATATCGCGACCCGGCGACCAGCCGTTCGCGGTTAGCCAGTCGCGTACTCCAGGAGTCAAATCTTCGGAGCTCATCTTCCGTTCCGTTCCGTGAGCAGAGTAATTACGAGTGTACGTGAATGCCGAACTGGGGCAGTACATGCCTGCATGTGTAACACGGGGCAAGGAAGTCGCCATGCGACCGTTCGAGCTCGCCAGTGAAGCGATCGTAGATGATTCCGATTTGCCGTGTATGTATCACACCCCCCTTCGAGTGCCTTTCTTGCGTCATCAATTGTACGGATCGACGATCCTGTTGGGTCCAGCTGATGCAAGCGGTCGCTGATTAGAGAAACCTCGGCGCATTTTCCATGACCCAACCCCCTTTTCATTCCAGCAGCATCAAGTTTTTCGCCGACCTCCTTTAGGACCCCATCAAGGACTTGATGGGTTTTTGGTAGATTCTGGCCGTGCATTTTCGTGGTGCTGGTGTGCGTGTTGATCACGTTGTTATGCAAGAAGCTTCCTGCGCATCCCGAGTTGAGCTGGTTCTGGCCGGGGTGTGCCGCTCCGGGCACAGCGTCAAGGGCGTCGTCGGCGAGGGCGGCTGACTCGCGTTCCAGAACAGAAAGCTGATCCTCCAGAGAAAGGTGCGAAACATCCAGGGCTGGGCGCCGGTAGTGACGCATCTGGTCCGCGCTCTGGCCGTGCCAGCCTGGCTGAGGGTCTATGGGCCTGCCTTGCGGCTCGCCGCCCGGGCCGTGGCCGTCGTGGTGGTTCGAACCGTCGGAGCCGTGTTCGCCATGCGAGTGATGGGCGCCGTGATCATGGGGCAGTCCGTTGTCGGCACGGCTGTTCGGTGTGGGGTCGTTTTGGTGAGAGGGCGTCGGGTCGTGAGGTTCGCCGGGCCGGTCACCGTGATGGGTGGGCGGCTCGTGTCCGGCGGTGGGGCCGTGGCCGAGGTCGTCGGCGTGACCACTCGGGACGTGGTTGGTGCCGCTGCTGGGAGGCTTGTCCCCGGTGTGGTTGGTGGTGGAGTTGTTGAGGCCGTCTTCGGTGCGGCCGACGTCTCCGAGCCTGTCGCCGTTGCGGATGACGTTGCCTGTGTTTTCGCCCGCGTGGATGCCCGCGCTGACCAGGGCCGGTTCGCGTATCGGGGCCGGGGTCTCCACACGAGGGCTTTGCCCCGGCTGGTCGGTGTGTTGGGCGAGGGTGCCGTCCTCGTTGTAGAGGTTGCCGTCGCGGTCCATGTACGGCGCGCCCTCGTCGAAGGGGGACTTGATCGTGCCCTCCGGCAGTGCCACCGCCCCCTCCGGGAGCTTGATCGTGCCGTTCGGGAGGGTGGTTGCGCCGTTCGGGATGGTGGCGCCTTCGGGGAGGTGGACGGTGCCGTCGGGCAGTTTGAGGGAGCCCTCGGGGAGGGTGATGACGTGGTCGGGGAGTGGGGGGAGTTCGATGCGGCCCATGCCCTTGAGGGCGGTCATCACGTCGCTGATCTTTGACAGGCCCGCGCCCGCGCCTTTGAAGACGTATGTCATCGGGTCGACGATTCGGCCTGCCTTGCCTGCGGCGGACAGGGCCTTGGCCGTCATGCCGGCCTTTCCGCCGCCTGCCACGGCTCCGCCGCTGCCGCCGGTGAAGACGGTGGTCAGTACGTTGAAGATGACCGCGCCTGCGGCCCGGGAGGGGTTGTTTCCCCATTGGTCCCAGGCCACCAGGGCCTTGCCGGTCTCCTTCATCGCGGTGCGTGAGTCCCTCACCCAGGAGGGAAGTTGGTCGTCGGGGAGCAGCCAGAAGGCGATGTTCGCGCCGGGGGTCAGCATGATCCCGACTCCGGTGGCGAGTTCGGCCAGGCCGTTCCAGGCCTGTTTCGCCGCGTCCCAGCCGTCGAAGCCGGTGAGGGTGCCCAGGCCCTTGACAGTGACCCAGACGCCGTCGACGACGAAGCCCTTGCCGAAGTCGTAGGCGTGCTCCCACACCTGCCACCAGGGGGTCGACTCCTGGACCGCGTCTCCCCAGGGCAGGCTCTTCGCCTGCTTGAGGGCTTCGGCGTCGTAGCCGTACGTGCCCTGTTTGGCGGAGCCGTCGTTCGTCTTGAGGGCCTTGCCTCCGACCAGGGCGACGATGGTGGCGTGGCAGGTCCGTTCCACTTCCTGGAAGGCGGCCCAGACCTCGGCTGTCTCGTTGCGGCGGCTGTTGTTCTCCTCGACCAGATCGCCGTCCTCACGCCACTTGTCGTCGCCGTCGACCTTCACGCGGAAGGTGACCGCTTCCCGCTTCAGTTCCTTGAGTTTTTCGACCAGGGGGTAGGCGTCGTCCGAGTAGGTGCCCAGCGCGCCGGCGATGACGCACAGGTCCGAGCTCAGGTCGAGTCCGGTGTCCGCGACCGGCTTCGTGGTGGCGAACAGCTGCTCCGCCTCGGGTGCCTTGTAGAAGGCGCGCAGTTGGCCGAAGCTGCTGTGGACGTCACCGGCGGCCGTCGCGATCCTGGCGCCGCTGCCCGACAGTGCCGTCACCTTCGTGTCGAGCAGGGCCAGATCGCCGGTGAAGACCGGTATCCCGACCGGGTCGACCGGATCGTTGCCGCTCACCGCTGCTCTCCGGCGTCCTTGAGGAGGTCCAGGCGTACGGACTTCGCCGCGTCCTGTGCGTGCTTGGCCGCTTCCAGGTCGCCCTCGCAGTACGCGTTCGTGGCTTCGACCGCTCCCAGGATGGCCGCCTCGATGCGCTCGGCCATCGCCTTCAAATCCTTCTGGCGCTCTTCCAGGTACTCGCCCAGTGCCGCCGCCACGGGCCCTACCGCCTTCCGCGACAACGGCGCCCTCCCCGGCGCCACCGGACCCTGCACAGGCGTCGCGGCCTGCGAGCCCGGAACGGCCGTACCCGCCGCCTGCGCAGCCTCCGACATGGTCGCCATCAGTGCCGTCAGGGCCTTCTCCAGGTCCCCGGCATGAGTACCCGTGACCTTCAACTGGCCCTGCACCCCCTGCGGCCTGATGTCCCACGCCACCATGAAGAGCCCCCCCGTGAGCCGAAATGATTGAACAGTCGTTCGCCTGTTCATCTCTATCAACCGGGGCATCGCTCCTGCAATCAGCAAATCGGCAATCGGTCAACTATGGCCGACGTGTGACGAGGCGTCGGGTGCCCCGGCGGTGACGGTCGTTCACCGCTGCCGCAGTGCGAACCACAGCTCCGTCCGTACGTCCATGTCGTCCAGGTCCGCGTTCAGCAGCGCCGCGCAGCGGGTGATGCGCTGGCGGACCGTGTTGCGGTGGACCTGGAGGGCCGTCGCCGTGCGGTCCCAGCTGCCGTGCAGGCTGAGCCAGCAGCGCAGGGTCTCGGTGAGGGGCTCGGTGAGCGGGGCGAGGAGGGCGCGGGCGTGGGCCTCGGCCTGGTCCGGGGGGATCAGGGCGGCCAGGCCCGCCCCGGTGTCGGTGTGGTGGTGGGCCAGCGGGGTGCGGGTGGCCACGGCGCGGCCCAGGGCGCGGGACGCCTGGCCGTCGGCGAGGTCGAGGGCCGTGATGGGCGCGGGGGCGGAGGCGCCGAGGGTCCAGCCGGGCTGCGGGGTGATCCGGTCGCCGCCGGGGACCAGCACCCTGACGGCGTCACCGCCCCGGCCCGCGTCCACCAGGGCCGAGCCGAGGGCGGCGCCCAGGGCGCCCGCCGTGAGCGGGTCCACCGGGCCCTCACCGCTGCGGCGCGCGTGCACCACCGTCCACCGCTCGCCGCCACCGAGCAGCGGTGCGACATCCTGCGCGTCCGCGCCCAGCAGCATCCGTACGAGGGCTGCCGACCGGCCCGCCGCGTCCGCGCCCTGATGCGGGGCGGCCAGGAGCGAGAGCAGGACGACCGCCACCCCCGCGATCGTGTGGTCGCCCGCCTCGCGCCGGTCCGTCGCCAGGGCCAGGACCAGACCCTGGCCGCCGCCCAGCGCGTACGCGGACAGGTGCGCGTCCCGCAACGTATCGGTGGCCGACGTCGGGGCGGGGCGCGTCACCGCAGAGACCACCCGGGTGAGCCGGGCCAGCGCCACCGCGGACCCGGGGGCCGGGCGGCGGCCCGCCGCGTGCAGCTCCTCCCCGTCCGCGGACAGCAGCACCGCCCGGCCCTCCAGCTGCGCCGCCAGCTGATGCAGCACCGCGGGGATCGGGTCCGGCCGGGCCGCCGCCGTGGCCAGGGCCTGCTGCGCCCGGGTCACCCGGCGCAGTTCGCGAAGCCGTGCCTCGGCCATCAGCCGCCACACCGCCCGGGCGATCGCCGTGAACGGGGTCTCGGGCGGCACCTCCACCAGCGGCAGGCCGTGCCGGTCGCACGCCTCGATCAACGCCTGCGGCACCGTGTCGAACACCGGCGCCACCCCGAAACCCAGCGCCGCCGCCCCCGCCTCCACCAGCCGGGCCACATACGCGTCCGGGTCCTTGAGCAGCACCCCCGCGCTCAGCAGCAGCTCACCGCCGAGCAGGTACGGATACGGATCGGCCATCTCCGAGGTGTGCACCCACAGCAGCTCCGCCTCGGCCGGACCCGCGATCCGGCGCAGCCCGAGCTCCTCACGGGCGAGCAGCTCCGTGAGCGGGATCGGGGGAGTGGGAGGAGCGGGAGCAGGAGGGGGCGGGACGGGTGCCGCCTGGGGTTCCGGCATGGACGGTCCATCCATCGGTGGCTTCGATTATGGATGAAACGTACACTTCAGCGCCGCCTGTGGGCCACCTACCGTCTTCACCACGTACGACGAGCGCACACGACTGAAGCGGAGGAAGCCCATGGCTGTCGACTACGCGGTGATCATCGTGTATCTGGCCGGCATGCTCGCCATGGGCTGGTGGGGCATGCGCCGCGCCAAGTCCAAGAGTGAATTCCTGGTGGCCGGACGCCGTCTCGGCCCCTGGATGTACTCCGGCACTATGGCCGCCATCGTCCTCGGCGGCGCCTCCACCATCGGCGGCGTCGGCCTCGGCTACCAGTACGGGCTCTCCGGCGCCTGGATGGTCTTCACCATCGGCCTCGGACTGCTGGCCCTGTCCGTCTTCTTCTCGGCGCGCATCGCACGGCTGAAGGTCTACACCGTCTCCGAGATGCTCGACCTGCGCTACGGCGGCCGGGCCGGGCTCATCTCCGGTGTCGTCATGTGGGCGTACACGCTGATGCTCGCGGTCACCTCGACCATCGCGTACGCAACCATCTTCGACGTCCTCTTCGACATGAACCGGACCGTCGCGATCATCCTGGGCGGCGCCATCGTCGTCGCGTACTCGACGCTCGGCGGCATGTGGTCGATCACGCTCACCGACATGGTGCAGTTCGTCGTCAAGACCATCGGTGTGCTGCTGCTCCTGCTCCCCATCGCGGTGATCAAGGCGGGCGGCTTCAGCGAGATGAAGGCCAAGCTGCCCACCGAGTACTTCGACCCGCTGGGCATCGGCGGCGAGACGATCTTCACGTACGTGCTGATCTACACCTTCGGCATGCTCATCGGCCAGGACATCTGGCAGCGCGTGTTCACCGCGAAGAGCGACCGGACGGCTCGCTGGGGCGGCACGGTCGCCGGTACGTACTGTCTGGTGTACGCGATCGCCGGCGCCGTCATCGGCACCGCCGCCAAGGTCATGTACCCGAAGCTGCCCAGCGCGGACGCCGCGTTCGCGACCATCGTCAAGGACGAGCTGCCGGTGGGCGTACGAGGGCTGGTCCTGGCCGCCGCGCTGGCCGCGGTGATGTCCACGTCCTCCGGCGCGCTGATCGCCTGCGCCACCGTCGCCAACAACGACATCTGGTCCCGGCTGCGGGGCGTCGTGTCGCGCGGCGGTGAGGAGCACGACGAGGTGAAGGGCAACCGCGCCTTCATCCTCATCATGGGCGTCGCCGTCATCGCCATCGCCATCGTGCTCAACAACGTGGTCGAGGCCCTGACCGTCGCGTACAACCTGCTCGTCGGCGGGCTGCTGGTGCCGATCCTCGGCGGGCTGCTGTGGCGCCGCGGCACGGCGGCCGGTGCGCTGGCCGCCGTGGCCGTCGGTGGCGTCGCCGTGATCGGCCTGATGGCGAGGTACGGAATCCTTGCCAACGAACCCATCTACTACGGGCTGCTCGCCTCGCTCGCGGTGTACGTGATCGTCTCCCTGGTGACGAAGCCGACCGATGAGGCGGTGCTGGTCGCCTGGCGCGAGCGGTTGGCGGGGCGGGGTACGGGGCCGGAGGCCGGCGAGGCCGTCCCGGAGCCGGTCACCGCGTGAGGCTCTGTCCTCGATCGCCGGACGGGCTTGATGGTGCCCCGCGCACCCCGCCGCACCCCGCACACTGAACAACGTACGAAACCCGAAGGAAAGGCACCCCCCATGAGCAGCAACGAAACGCCGCGCGGTCCGATCGACTCCTCCCGCGTCCCGAGGTACGCCGGACCCGCGACGTTCGCCCGGCTGCCCCGCCTCGACGAGGTCGGCACCGCCGATGTCGCCGTCGTCGGCGTGCCCTTCGACACGGGTGTCTCCTACCGCCCCGGCGCCCGCTTCGGCGGCAACGCGATCCGCGAGGCGTCGCGTCTGCTGCGCCCGTACAACCCGGCGCAGGACGCCTCGCCGTTCGCCCTCGCGCAGGTCGCCGACGCCGGTGACATCGCCGCGAACCCGTTCGACATCAACGAGGCCGTCGAGACGATCGAGGCCGCGGCCGACGATCTGCTCGGTACCGGCGCCCGTCTGATGACGCTCGGCGGCGACCACACCATCGCGCTGCCGCTGCTGCGTTCCGTCGCGAAGAAGCACGGCCCGGTCGCCCTGCTCCACTTCGACGCCCACCTCGACACCTGGGACACCTACTTCGGCGCCGAGTACACCCACGGCACCCCGTTCCGCCGTGCCGTCGAGGAGGGCATCCTCGACACGTCCGCGCTCTCCCACGTCGGTACGCGCGGCCCGCTCTACGGCAAGCAGGACCTGGACGACGACGCGAAGATGGGCTTCGGCATCGTCACCTCCGCCGACGTCATGCGCCGCGGCGTCGACGAGATCGCCGACCAGCTGCGCCAGCGCATCGGCGACCGGCCGCTGTACATCTCCATCGACATCGATGTGCTCGACCCGGCGCACGCCCCCGGCACCGGCACCCCCGAGGCGGGCGGGCTCACCTCCCGCGAGCTCCTGGAGATCGTCCGCGGGCTGTCCTCCTGCCATCTGGTCTCCGCCGACCTGGTCGAGGTCGCCCCCGCGTACGACCACGCCGAGATCACCTCCGTCGCCGCCTCCCACACTGCGTACGAACTGACCACGATCATGTCCCGCCAGATCGCAGAGGGCCGTACGAAGTGAGCCACGACCACCACGACGAGCGGCCGCCGCTCACCCCCGGGCAGATCGCGGCCGCGCTGAACCCCCCGGCCGGACGCAACGGCGGCGACCTCGTCGTCGAGACCCTCCAGGGCCTCGGCGCGACCACCGTCTTCGGCCTGCCCGGTCAGCACGCGCTGGGCGTGTTCGACGCGCTGCGCCGCTCGTCCCTGACGTACGTCGGCCTGCGCGTCGAGAACAACGCGGGCTTCGCCGCCGACGCCTACGGCCGGATCACCGGCGAGGTCGCCCCACTGCTGCTCTCCACCGGCCCCGGGGCCCTCACCTCCCTCGCAGCCCTCCAGGAGGCGGCGGCCGCCTCGGCGCCCGTGCTGGCCATCTCCAGCCAGATCCCGACGGCGGGCCTCGGCGGCGGACGTCACGGCTACCTGCATGAGCTCCGGGACCAGAAGACGTCGTTCCGCGACATCGTGAAGTCCGTCCACACCGTCCGTACGGCGTCGCAGATCCCGTCCGCGATCGCCGCCGCCTGGGAGTCCGCGCTGACCGCCCCGCACGGCCCGGTCTGGATCGAGATCCCGCAGGACGTGCTCCTGGCCGAGACCACCCTGCCCGTCGTCACGGCGATGGACGCCACCCCGCGCGCGCTTCACCCCCGCCCGGAACTGACCGCCGTGGCGGCCGACCTGCTGTCGAAGGCCGAGCGTCCGGCGATCATCGCGGGCGGCGGAGTCGTACGCTCCGACGCGTCCGGCAAGCTGCTCGCGCTCGCGGAGAAGATCGACGCACCCGTCGTCACCACCTTCGGCGGCAAGGGCGCCTTCCCGTGGGAGCACCCGCTCTCGCTCCAGTCCTGGCTGGAGGACCGGTACACGACGGAGTTCCTGGAGTCCGCCGACGTGCTGCTGGTCGTCGGCTCAGGGCTCGGCGAACTCTCCTCGAACTACTACACGTTCGCCCCGCGCGGCCGGGTCATCCAGATCGAGGCCGACGCGGGCAAGCTGGAGTCCAACCACCCCGCACTCGGCATCCACGCCGACGCCCGCGAGGCCCTCTCCGACCTCATCGACGCGGTCGGCCGTCGCGAGGACCCGTCGGCGCCGGACCGTGTCCGTACGGTCCTCGAAGCGGTACGGGCCCGGATCGCCGGCCAGGGACTCACCCTGGAACAGCAACTCGTCGCCTCGGTCCGCCGGGCGCTGCCCGACACGTCCCCCAGCTTCTGGGACATGACGATCCTCGCCTACTGGGCCTGGTCCGCCTTCGACGCCCGCCACCCGAACACGATGCACTCGGCCCAGGGCGCGGGCGGCCTCGGCTACGGCTTCCCGGCCGCGCTCGGTGCGGCGGCGGCCGACCGTACGAAGCCGGTCCTGGCGGTCTCCGGCGACGGCGGTGCGATGTACTCGATCGCGGAGCTGGCCACGGCCCGCCAGTACGACCTGCCGGTCACCTGGCTGATCGTCGACGACGGCGGCTACGGCATCCTGCGCGAGTACATGACCGATGCCTTCGGCGAGACCACGGCGACGGAGCTCTCCCGCCCCGACTTCGTCGCCCTCGCCGAGTCCTTCGGCGTGCCTGCCGTCCGTACGACCCCCGAGACGCTCGCCGACGACCTGGCGAAGTCCTTCGCCGAGCCGGGCCCTTCGGTGGTCGTGCTCCCGGCCCTGCTGAGGATGTTCGAGCCGACGCATCTGTGAGATGTCGATATCTGTGACGCGTCTGCGGGGCGTCCGCCCGCTGCCCGCCCGCGTATCCGGTCGCCCCGGGTGCGCGGGCGGGCTCATCTCTTCGGCGGGTGTTCCTTCGCGATGAGCGCCGCCTGGGCCTCCCGGCCCCGGTGGAAGTCCACCTGCTGATCGGGGTTCAGGCTGTTGGGTACGTCACTGTCCGGTGGCAGGAAGTCGGGCAGCGAACGGAAGACCGGGTCGGCCGCCGCTCTCCGGCCGCGGATCCGCGCCTGTACCAAGTAGTGGCCGACCTCCCGCAGATACGGTCTGAGGTTTTTCTCCGGCTGTGCTGCCGCCCTCGCCACGAACTCCGGCCGCCCCAGCCTGTGGTGCTCGTTCTCCGCGAGCCTCTGCAGGGCCGCGACCGCGGCGTAGAGCCGGCCGCAGCGGTACGCCTCCGGGTGCCGCACCGGCTGATCGCTCGTCATCGTTCTCCCCCTCGATCCCGTGCCGGACCGTACCGGGCCATCGATACCCGGGCGGAGACGGTGACGAACCGCACAGTTCGGACGCGCAACTTTTCGGCCGGTCGGGAGTCGTTAATGACAGATGCACTGACAGCTCGAAGGGGCCGACCGCATGAACGAACAGCCTCGTATATCCCGCCGCGCGCAGGCCGCGCTCTCCGTCGCGCTCGCCGCAGGCGTGCTCGCGCCCGTGGCGCTCGGCGCCGCGCCCGCTTCCGCCGCGACGCCGGCCGTGAGCTGCACCTCCGGCAGGGCGGGGCTGGCCGCCAAGTTGTCGAAGGACATCGCCGCCGCGCTCAAGGGGCGGAAGTCGACGACGGCCGTGGCGCTCTACGACCGGACCACCGGGACGAACTGCACCCTGCGGGCGACGACGAAGTACGACTCCGCCAGCGTCGTGAAGGCGACCGTGCTGGCGACGCTGCTCTGGGACAACAAGAAGCACAACCGCTATTTCACCCAGCGCGAGATCAACCTCGCCACCGCCATGATCACCAAGTCCGACAACAACGCGACCACCAGCCTGTGGAAGCAGCTCGGAGCGACCAAGGTCAAGGCGTTCCTGAAGGCCGCCGGGATGACGCACACCGTGCCCGGCTCCGGTGGTTACTGGGGGCTGACCCAGATCACCGCCCAGGACGAGCTGCGGCTGCTGACCCTGCTGACCGCCAGGAACTCCGTGCTGAGCGACAACGCGCGGGCGTACGAGCTGGGCCTGATGCGCAAGGTCGTCTCCTCCCAGCGCTGGGGCACGCCCGCCGGTGCGCCGTCCGGGGTGACCGGCCAGGTCAAGAACGGCTGGCTGCCGCGAGCCACCCACGGCTGGCGGGTGCACAGCATCGGCGCCTTCACGGGCAAGGGGCACGACTACGCGATCACCGTGCTCACCCAGGACAACAAGACGATGAACGACGGCATCAACACCATTCAGGCCGTCGCCCGTGCCGTGCACAAGGACCTCAACCCGGTCGCCGCCGCGGCGACGACCATCGCCCCGCCCGCCGCCCCGCAGGAAGCGGTGCCCGCGGTGCCGGAGGCTCCGGCGGTACGGATGCTCACCGCGACGCCGCGGCCGTGACCTGACGGGGCCGGAGCCGTAGAGGGCCCGGCCCCGGTCAGCCGCCGACCGCCTGCGCATCGGCATCCGCCTCCGCGCCGGGAGCCGCCTCCGAAGCCGCCCCGGAGCCCGCATGGGCGGTGAACGCCACCCGCATCGTGTCGCCGTCGAGCTCCATGCTGAACGTGGAGTCCATGGCCCGCGCCAGGCGGGCCAGCAGCGCGACTGTCGGCAGTGTGCCGCCCAGCTCAAGCTTTGACACCTGCGGCTGGGTCATCCTGGCGCGTCTGGCCAGCTCGGTCTGCGAGAGCCCGGCCTCGGTGCGACGGTCGTACACGGCCTGTCCGAGGTCGTAGCGGAGCCGGATCTCCTCGCGGCGTTTCTCCACATCGGGATCTTCGGCGATTTCCTGGGCGACCTTCTTGTCGCGGGCGATCTTCCAGTGTGCGTGGCTGACCATTACCGGTCCTTCCTCTCCGCATCCACATCGCGTGTGTACACATCGTGTGCCGCTTCGTGCTCGGCCTCGCATAGTGCTTTGGTGCGCCTGGCCCGTGCCACTTCCGTGCTCTCCCGCTGCCGGGTCTTGCGGAAGACGGTGAGCAGAACGATCCTCCGGCCGGGTGCGAGCCAGTAGGGAATCCTCGTGGCTTCCCGATTGCAGCCCAGGTGGAATCGCAGTTCCCGAACGCCGTCGCCGAGATACCGGGAGTACGGTTCGCCGAGCGTGGTCGGCCGTGCCCGCAGCAGGTCGGTGATGTGCTCGACTGCGAGGTAGTCGTCGCCGCGCAGATTCATCAACCACAGCCGAACCTCGGGTTCGATCTCGATCGTGTAGCCACTATCCATATGTCGGAACGTATAGTTCCCTCAGTGTATAACGCGCGAGTTTGCCATGCATTCGCCCGTACGGGTGAGTGTGCCTAGGGCCGATGTCGGACCGGCCTACGCCGCAGGCCCCGTCTTTGTGACGGCGGGATGAAATCCGCTGCCCACCGCGTTGGTGCCTTCCGGTAGAGCAGGTCGAACGGGAGGCACCGGTGACGGACGCAGGGGACGCGGAGCGCGCGGCGCAGGGCCAGGGGTGGGCCCGGCGGCTGGGTGGTTACGCATGGCGCTACCGGCTCAACGTGCTGCTGGCGCTCGGCTCGTCGCTCGCGGGCATGGCGGTGATGGCCCTCGTCCCGCTGATCACCAAGGTGATCATCGACGACGTCGTGGGGAACCACACGCGGTCCCTCGCCGTCTGGACCGGGCTCCTGATCGTCGCCGCCGTGCTCGTGTACGTATCCACGTACATCCGCCGCTACTACGGCGGCCGGCTCGCCCTCGACGTACAGCACGACCTGCGCACCGAGATGTACGGGACGATCACCCGCCTCGACGGGAAACGGCAGGACGAGCTGTCCACCGGGCAGGTCGTCGGGCGCGCCACCAGCGACCTCCAGCTGATCCAGGGGCTCCTTTTCATGCTCCCGATGACCATCGGGAACGTACTGCTCTTCCTCATCTCCCTGGTGATCATGGCGTGGCTCTCGCCGCTGCTCACCCTCGTCGCGGTCGCCGTCGCCCCCGCCCTCTGGTTCATCGCCCGCCGCTCCCGCTCCCGGCTCTTCCCCGCCACCTGGTACGCCCAGGGGCAGGCCGCCGCCGTCGCCGGAGTCGTCGACGGGGCCGTCTCCGGGGTCCGGGTCGTCAAGGGGTTCGGGCAGGAGGAGCAGGAGACCGGCAAGCTGCGCGAGGTCGGGCGGAAGCTGTTCGCCGGACGGCTGCGCACGATCCGGCTGAACTCCCGCTACACCCCCGCCCTCCAGGCCGTCCCCACGCTCGGCCAGGTCGCGATGCTGGCCCTCGGCGGCTGGCTCGCCACCCGGGGCGAGATCACCCTCGGCACGTTCGTCGCGTTCTCCGCCTACCTCGCCCAGCTCGTCGGCCCGGTCCGGATGCTCGCCATGGTCCTGACCGTCGGCCAGCAGGCCCGGGCCGGCGTCGAGCGCGTACTGGAGCTGATCGACACGGAGCCGGCCATGAAGGACGGCACCAAGGAACTCCCGGCCGACGCCCCCGCGAGCGTCGAGTTCGACGACGTACGGTTCGGCTACGACGCGGACCGCCCCGTCCTGGACGGGTTCTCGCTGACCATCGAGCCCGGTGAGACCGTCGCCGTCGTCGGCGCGTCCGGCAGCGGGAAGTCCACCGTCTCGCTGCTGCTGCCCCGCTTCTACGACGTGACGCACGGAGCCGTCCTGGTCGGCGGGCACGACGTCCGCGAGCTGACCCAGCAGTCCCTGCGCGCCGCCATCGGCCTCGTGCCGGAGGACAGCTTCCTCTTCTCCGACACCGTCCGCGCCAACATCGCCTACGGATTCCCGGACGCCACCGAGGAACAGATCGAGGAAGCCGCCAGGGCCGCCCAGGCCGACCGGTTCATCGCGGAGCTGCCCGAGGGCTACGACACCAAGGTCGGCGAGCACGGGCTCACCCTCTCCGGCGGCCAGCGCCAGCGCGTCGCGCTCGCCCGCGCCATCCTCACCGACCCCCGGCTGCTCCTGCTGGACGACGCCACCTCCGCCGTCGACGCCCGCGTCGAGCACGAGATCCACGAGGCCCTGCGGCAGGTCATGGCCGGGCGGACGACCCTCCTGATCGCCCACCGCCGCTCCACCCTCGGCCTCGCCGACCGGATCGCCGTCCTGGAACACGGCAGGCTCGCCGACATCGGTACGCACGAGGAGCTGGAGCGCCGCT
Organism: Streptomyces sp. NBC_01217; assembly: GCF_035994185.1. NCBI lineage: Bacteria > Bacillati > Actinomycetota > Actinomycetes > Kitasatosporales > Streptomycetaceae > Streptomyces > Streptomyces sp. NBC_01217. Next base: position 3,188,586 of record NZ_CP108538.1, on the reverse strand, counting down.
CCCCGCTCTACCGGCGGCTGCTCACCGACCCGGACGAGCTGGGCGGCACCTCGCCCGGACACCGGCCGGTCGTGGCCGACATGGCACCCGAGGACGACCGCGCGTTCCAGGAGGAGCTGGAGGCCGATTTCGACGCCGAGCGCGGCATCAGCCCCGGGCTGTGGGTCCGCAAGGAGGAGCCCCGCGACACCGACGCGGCCGGCATGCCCGCCACGCCCGAGCTGCTCGCCCAGGTCGAGGCGCTGCCGCCCGCCACCGACACCCCCGACATCGACGAGGCCCGCGCCGTCCGCGCCGAGGAGTCGTACGGGCTGCGCAGGCTGCTGCGCGGCTTCGGGCCGCCGCTCCTGGTGAGCCTGGCTCTGGTGGCGGTGGACGCGGGCGCCGGGCTGCTGCTGCCGGTGATGATCCGGCACGGCATCGACCAGGGCGTCTCGCAGGTCGCGTACGGCGCCGTCTGGGCGGCCTCCGCGCTGGCCCTGGTGGTCGTGCTCGTGCAGTGGGCGGCCCAGATCGGCGAGACCCGGATGACGGGCCGCACCGGCGAACGGGTGCTGTACTCACTGCGGCTGAAGATCTTCGCGCAGCTCCAGCGGCTCGGCCTCGACTACTACGAGCGCGAGCTGACCGGCCGCATCATGACCCGGATGACGACGGACGTGGACGCGCTGTCGACGTTCCTGCAGACCGGTCTGGTCACGGCCTTCGTCTCCGTCGTCACCTTCTTCGGCATCATGATCGCGCTGCTGGTCCTCGACGTGCAGCTGGCCCTCGTCGTCTTCGCGACGCTGCCGGTGCTGGTCATCGGTACGTTCTTCTTCCGCCGCAGGAGCGTCAAGGCCTACGAGCTGGCCCGGGAACGCATCAGCGTCGTCAACGCCGACCTCCAGGAGTCCGTCTCCGGGCTCCGGATCGTGCAGGCGTTCCGCCGCGAGCGCGACGGTGCGGACCGGTTCGCCGGCCGCAGCGACCACTACCGCGAGGCCCGGGTCCGGGGGCAGTGGCTGATCTCGGTCTACTTCCCGTTCGTGCAGTTGCTGTCGTCGGTGGCCGCGGCCGCCGTACTGATCGTCGGCGCGGGCCGGATCGACAACGGCACGCTCACCACCGGTGCGCTCGTCGCGTATCTGCTCTACATCGACCTGTTCTTCGCGCCCGTGCAGCAGCTCTCCCAGGTCTTCGACGGCTACCAGCAGGCCACCGTCTCCCTCGGCCGCATCCAGGAACTCCTGCGGGAGCCGACCTCCACCGACGCCGACGAAGCACCCCTGGACGTGCTGTCGCTGCGCGGTGAGATCGCCTTCGAGGACGTGTCCTTCGCCTACGGCCGCGGCGACGACGCCGAGGAGGCCCTGATGGGGGTCGACCTGCGGATTCCGGCCGGTCAGACGGTCGCGTTCGTCGGTGAGACCGGCGCGGGGAAGTCCACCCTCGTCAAGCTCGTCGCCCGGTTCTACGACCCGACGGGCGGCCGGGTCACGGCGGACGGCGCCGATCTGCGCCGCCTCGACCTCACCGCCTACCGGCACCGGCTCGGAGTCGTACCGCAGGAGGCGTACCTCTTCGCCGGTACGGTCCGTGACGCCATCGCCTACGGGCGACCCGAGGCCACCGACGCCGAGGTGGAGGCGGCGGCGCGGGCGGTCGGCGCCCACGACATGATCGCCACTCTGGACGGCGGGTATCTCCACGAGGTCGCCGAGCGGGGCCGCAACCTCTCGGCCGGCCAGCGCCAGCTGATCGCGCTCGCCCGCGCCGAGCTCGTCGACCCGGACGTCCTGCTGCTCGACGAGGCGACCGCCTCCCTGGACCTCGCCAGCGAGGCCCTGGTCAACCAGGCGACCGACCGTCTCACCGGCCGCCGCACCACCCTCGTCGTCGCCCACCGGCTGACCACCGCCGCCCGCGCCGACAGGGTCGTGGTGATGGACCACGGCCGGGTCGTCGAGGACGGCACGCACGACGAACTCCTCGCCAGGGACGGGCACTACGCCGTGCTGTGGCGCACCTTCATAGGGGAGGACGAGCCCGCCGGGGTGTGAGGAGGAGGGCCCGTCCACCGGCTCACCCGTCGATGCCGGAGATCTTGCCGGTCTGCAGATCCGAGCGCACGGTCAGATACGAGTACGTGGGGTGCTTGCCGTTGCTCCAGGTGAGCCGCACCTTCGACCAGGTGTGGCCCGCGCCGCTGTCGCCCGGGGTGACCCGGAAGGCGAGCGGGACGTTCTGGGCGCGCAGCACACCGTTCGCATGGTTGCGCTTCTCCCAGGCGGCCAGCTGGGTGCGCAGACGGGGCGTCAGATAGAAGGTCCTGAGGGCGGTGGCGAGTTTGCCACCGCCCTTTGCCGTGACGGCGTCGATGTAGGCGCCGTAGAAGTGGGAGACCTGCTGGTACGCCGGGGTGCCGGCCTCGCTGCGCACCGGCGCCGCGGCCACCGGAGCCTGCGGGGCAGCCGCGGCGGCCGGGACCGCGGCGACGACGGTGAGGAGGGCGGTGGCGAGGAGCGCCCGGCCGATGACACGCCGACTGTGGGGGCGCCGGGCGTGGGGGCTGCGGGCGTTGCGGAGCTGAAGCATGGCAGTTCCTGCCTTTCGTATGGCTATGTCCCTTTGGATTGATGCTGTGTCGATTCGGTTGCCCCGGAGGCCGAGCTCGCCCGATGCAACCTCCGGATGGCCTACTGCGTCGTACGCATGTATGCGTAAGTGCCGAGCGAGGGCGTAAGTGTTCGATTAGGCGATGGGGCTGCTGGTGATCAGAGGGACCGGAAGAGCCGGAGAGGCCGGAGAGGCTGACGAGGCGGGAGAGGGCGGTGAGGCCGGCAGGGGTGGCAGGGGCGGCCGCGGCCGTCCGCACCGGGTGCTGGTGAGCCTGTTCGTCCTGCCGCTGGTGGCCGCCGTCGGTCTGGTGCTCGGCGGTACCGGTGCCGGCAGCGCCGACGCTGCGACGGTCTGCGCCGGGCGCCCCGCGAAGACGGTCGGGTTCGAGACCGGCGAGCTGCGCGTCTACAAGAGCCGCTCCTACGCCTGCGCCGTCGCGGTCGCGAAGAAGCCGGGCCCCCGCCGCCGGATGTCCGTGAGCATCCAGGCGCGCGGTGGCAACCCCGTCGTCGACAGCGGCAAATACACCAGACGGGCCGGCCCGGTGACGGTCCACGCGCTGAACCGCTGCGTCCGGGCCTCGGCCACGATTTCGGGAAAGTCCGGCTCCACGGGCTGGATTCTCTGCTGACGGCGGCGAATCGCCCTTTCCCGTGCCAACAGGGTCTGGCGGCACGGGTGTTGCCCCGCTAGGTTCACGACGTCTGTTGTGAATCAAGGGGAGGGTGCATGCGCAAGGCGCTCAGAGGGTTCCTGTCGCTCGCGGTGCTCATCGGCACGGTGAGTGCGACGGGCGCCTCGGCCGGGGCGGCCACCGCCGCGGAACCGACCGCGTTCCGGAACACGGCCGGCCGTGACAGCGGCACGAGCACGGACATCAAGGACCGCATCCTGGCCATCCCGGGAATGAGTCTCATCGAGGAGAAGCCTTACGCGGGCTACCGCTACTTCATCCTCAACTACACCCAGCCGATCGACCACCGCCACCCGTCCAAGGGCACCTTCCAGCAGCGCATCACCCTGCTGCACAAGGACACGTCCCGCCCGACGGTCTTCTACACCAGTGGCTACAACGTCTCCACGAACCCCAGCCGCTCCGAGCCGACCCGGATCGTCGACGGCAACCAGGTCTCCCTGGAGTACCGCTTCTTCACCCCCTCCCGCCCGGCGCCCGCCGACTGGTCCAAGCTCGACATCTGGCAGGCCGCCAGCGACCAGCACCGCGTCTTCACCGCGCTGAAGCAGATCTACACCAAGAACTGGCTGGCCACCGGGGGCTCCAAGGGCGGCATGACCGCCACGTACTTCGAGCGCTTCTACCCCAAGGACATGGACGGCGTCGTCGCGTACGTCGCGCCCAACGACGTGGTCAACAAGGAGGACTCGGCGTACGACCGGTTCTTCCAGGGCGTCGGCACCAAGGAGTGCCGCGACAAGCTGAACGGTGTGCAGCGCGAGGCGCTGGTCCGCCGTGCGCCGCTGGAGAAGAAGTACCAGGAGTACGCCGCGGCGAACGGCTACACCTTCGACACCGTCGGCTCGCTCGACAAGGCGTACGAGGCCGTCGTCATGGACTACGTCTGGGCCTACTGGCAGTACAGCCTGGTGTCCGACTGCGACACCATCCCGGCCGACGCCAAGAACGCCCCCGACCAGGCGATCTGGGACTCGATCGACTCGATCTCCGGCTTCTCCTTCTACACCGACCAGGGCCTGGCCACGTACACCCCGTACTACTACCAGGCGGGCACCCAGCTCGGTTCGCCCGACATCGAGCAGCCCTGGCTCGGCAAGCTGAGCCGGTACGGGTACCAGCCGCCGCGCAACTTCGTGCCGCGGTCCATCCCGATGAAGTTCCAGCCGTCGGTGATGCGCGACGTCGACAGCTGGGTCAAGCACCACGCCGACCACATGCTGTACGTGTACGGGCAGAACGACCCGTGGGGCGCGGAGCGCTTCCGGCTCGGCGCGGGCGCGCGTGACAGCTATGTCATGACCGTGGCCGGGGGCAACCACGGTTCCAACGTGGCCGGGCTCGCCGCCGACGACAACGCGAAGGCCACCGCGGCCATCCTGCGCTGGGCGGGCGTCGCCCCGGCCGCCGTGCAGGAGGGCCAGGCGAAGGCGAAGCCGCTCGCGAAGTTCGACGCACAGCTCGACAAGCGGGACGTGACGAGCGAGCGCAGGCTGCGCCCGTAAACGGTCTTTGAGGGGCTGTGCGTGTGCACAGCCCCTCAAAGGGTTTGTTCCAGCAGGTCGGATCAGAACCGACCAGGTCAGTACGTCAGCCCGTATCCGACCGGGTGCAGCACCTGTGTCGGATCGTCCGCGCGCTGCACCGGCACCGGCAGGGTGCCCTCCGGTTCCGCGCGGCCCGCGATCACCCGGGCGGCGGCCCGCAGTTCGACATCGGTCCAGGAGTACGTGGCCAGGTTCGCCGCGAACCCGGTCCCGGCCAGCCGGGCGATGTCGTACGGATTGCGGATCGCGACCGTGATCACCGGGATGCCGGTCGCCGCGAGTGCGCTCACCAGGGTGCGCTGCGAGCTGGTCGCCGAGACGTTGTACGTCCCCACGATCACCGCGTCCTTGCCCTGTGCGGCCGCCACCGCCTCGTCGATCTTCGCCCGGCTGGGGGCCGTGCCGGTGGACAGCGCGGTTGCCGCGTACCCCAGTTCACCGAAGGCGCCGGCCAGGGTGGTGGTCGGCGGTCCGGTGGTGCCGGAAGGGGAGGCCGGATCGGCGCCGACCACGAGGAGGTTCTTGTGGGAGCGGCGGGAGAGCGGCAGCACCGCGCCGTCGTTGGCGAGCAGCGTGGTGGTGTGCTCGGCGATCCGGTCGGCGGCGGTGAGGTGGGCCCGCGTCCCGACGGTACGGTCCACCCCCCTGTGGCTGACGAACGGGTCGTCGAACAGCCCGAGCTTCGTCTTCAGCCGCAGGATGCGCAGGATCGATTCCTCGATCCTGGCCTCGCTGATCTCACCGCTCTTCACGGCCGCCAGCACGGCGTTCCAGGAGACGTCGAGGCTCGGCGGGTTCAGCAGCTGGTCGACGCCCGCCTGAAGCGCCAGGACGGGTACGCGCTCGTCGCCGTACTTCGTCCGCACGCCCTCCATGCCGAGCGAGTCGGTCACCACGACACCGTCGTAACCGAGCTCCTCGCGCAGGATGCCGGTGAGGATCGGGCGGGACAGCGTCGCCGGGTCCTCGGCCGGGTCCAGCGCCGGGACCACGATGTGCGCGGTCATGATCGAGTCGATGCCCGCGGCGATCGCGGCCCGGAACGGCGGCTCGTCCAGCTCGGCCCACTGCTCCCGGGTGTGGAGGATGACGGGCAGGCCGGTGTGGCTGTCGGTGCTGGTGTCGCCGTGGCCCGGGAAGTGCTTGGCCGTCGAGGCGATCCCGCTGCTCTGATACCCCTTCACCTGGGCGGCGACCATCCCGGCCACGGACTGGGGGTCGGCGCCGAAGGAGCGTACGCCGATCACCGGGTTGGCCGGGTTGACGTTGACGTCGGCGTCCGGGGCGTAGTTCTGGTTGATGCCGATCGCGGCCAGTTCGGCGCCCGCGATCTGCCCTGCCCGGCGGGCGTCCGAGCGTGAACCGCCCGCGCCCAGCGCCATCGCGCCCGGCATCAGGGTGGCGGGCTCGCCGACGCGGCAGACGATGCCGTGCTCCTGGTCGGTGGAGATGAGGAGCGGCAGGGGAGTGGGGCCGGCGAGACCGGCGCGCTGGATGCCGTTGGAGAGGTCGGCGATCTGGTGCGGGTCGCGGGTGTTGTGCGCCCAGGCGAAGTAGATGATCCCGCCGACGTGGTACTCGGCGATCATCTCGGCAGCCGTACGGACCCCGATCTCGGCCAGGTTGGCGTCGATGTCGGCCTGGTCGGGCTCGGTCGCGGAGTGCCCGTACACGCGCATCACGAAGAGCTGGCCGACCTTCTCCTCCAGGCTCATCCGGGAGATGAGCCGCTTGAGTCGCTCGGTGGTGGCGGCTGAGGTGTGGTGCCCGCCGCTGTGGCCGCCGCTCGCGGACCTCTGGGCGGCGACGGCGCCGGGGGCGGTGGCCGCGCCGGTCACGGCTGCTGCGGCGGTCGCGGCGGTGGCGGTGAGGAGGGTGCGTCTGGAGGTGCGGTGGGGCACGTGAGCTCCTTCGGCCGTACTCGGGGACGAGAGATGGTGAAAGAAACTTCCAAGAAGCACGGATATCCAGAAAATAACTTCCGGTCAAGGGGGCGGACCGTTTTGAGCCCGTCCGGTGCGTGAGGGTTCCCACCACGGCCCCTACCTCAGCCCCGCCGTGTCCCCGTGTGCCTGGAGTGCCGACACCGCCGCCGTGATCGCGGGCCGACGGGCCGCCTCCGTACGCCACAGCGCGTACAGCCTGCGCACCGGTACGGGATCCAGCGGCACCGCCACCACCCCCGCGGGCAGCGGCCCCCGCCCGAGCCGGGGGATGAGCGCGACCCCGAGACCGGCGGCGAGCAGGGCCAGTTGGGTGTGGTTCTCCTCCGCCTGGTGCCGGATGTCGGGCTCGTAACCCGCCGTCCGCAGCGTCCGTACGAGCCAGTCGTGGCAGACCGTCCCCGGCGGCTGGCAGATCCACCGCTCCTTCGCCAGCTCCTCGCGCCGCACCGCGTCGCGCCCCGCGAGCCGGTGGCCCTCGGGCACCAGCAGGTCGCACAGGTCGTCACCGATCACCGCCTGCGCCACGCCGTCGGGGGCGGGCAGCGGGGCAATGTCCCAGTCGTGCGCGACCGCCAGATCGATGACGCCCTTGGCCACCAGGTCGACCGAGAGATGCGGATCGACCTCGGTCAGCCGGACCTCCAGGGCCGGATGGTCCCGGTCCAGCTCCGCCAGTACGCCGGGCAGCAGCCCGCGTGCCGCGGATGCGAACGCGCCGATCGAGAGCCGCCCGGTCGGCAGCCCCCTGCGCTCCTCCAGCGTGGTCTCCGCGCGCTCCACGATCGCCAGCAACTGCTGGGCCGTGGCGGCGAGATGGAGCGCCTCCTCGGTCAGCGCGACACCGCGCCCGCGGCGTTCCAGGAGCGTCGTACGGGTCTCCCGCTCCAGCTTGGTGATCTGCTGCGAGACCGCCGACGGGGTGTAGCCGAGCGCGGCGGCGGCGCCCGCGACGGAGCCGTGGACGGAGATGGCGTGCAGTGCGCGCAGCCTGGACAGATCAAGCACCAAAACCTCCCGGACCTCGGTGATTCACTGGCGACCCGTTGGTGGTTCGTCAGGTGATTCATTAGCGATGCTCAATTTCATCATGAAGAAATCCGCGCTGGTGCTACATGGTCGGTGCGGGTGATCCTCGGTCCATGCGTCCCCTTCACATCGCCCTTGCCGCTCTGGTGGCCGCCGTCTGGGGTGTCAATTTCGTCGTCATCGAGGTCGGCCTCGGGCACTTCCCGCCGCTGCTCTTCTCCGCCCTGCGCTTCCTGGTCGCCGCGCTGCCCGCGGTGTTCTTCGTAGGCCGGCCCAAGGTCGCCTGGAAGTGGATCGTGGGCGTCGGACTCGTCCTGGGAGTGGCGAAGTTCGGACTGCTGTTCATCGGGATGGACCGCGGAATGCCCGCAGGTCTCTCCTCCCTCGTGCTCCAGGTCCAGGCGGTCTTCACGGCCCTCTTCGCGGCGCTCGTGCTGGGCGAACGGCCGGGGAGAATACGGGTATTGGGGATGGGAGTGGCCCTGGCGGGCATCGGAGTGGCCGCGGTCGACGAGGGTGCGAGCGGGCCCGTGCTCGCCTTCGTCCTGGTGATCGCGGCGGCGGCCTGCTGGGGCGTGTCCAACGTACTGACCCGCAGGGCCGCGCCGCCCGACTCCCTCAACTTCATGGTCTGGGTCTCGACCGTGCCCGTGCTCCCGCTGCTCGGCCTCTCCCTCCTCTTCGAGGGCTGGGACCGCGACGCCGACGCACTGGCCGCGCTCGACTGGAGCGGCGTCGGGATCGTCGTCTACGTCGCCTGGATCACCACCGTCTTCGGCTTCGGGGCCTGGGGCTTCCTGCTGCGCCACCACCCGGCCTCGTCGGTGGCGCCGTTCACCCTGCTCGTCCCGGTCTTCGGGATGTCGTCGGCCGCGCTGCTGCTGGGCGAGTCGGTGAGCCCGCTGCGGTGGTGCGCGGCGGCGCTGCTGGTCGGCGGGGTGGCGCTCACCTCGCTGGCGGGGGCGCGGCGGGCACGCGCCGCCGCGCCGGAGGCACCCGAGGCGCCGGAACCGCGGCCGGTACGGGCCTGACCGACCGTGACCTCCTACGCCCTGGGTGCACCCGGCCTCCTACGCCCTGGGTGTATCCAGCCGCAGCAGATGCTCCCGGCCGGCGGCCAGCAGCCCCGGTAGCTCCGCCGCCCCCGGATGCCACCGCTTCTCGTACTCCCAGCAGACCCAGCCGTCCGGGTCCAGCGTGTCCAGACAGGCCCCCAGCGGCAGCACCCCGGCGCCGAGGGGCAGCGGGGCGACGTCGTCCGCCGAGGCGATGTCCTTCACCTGTACGTAGCCCAGGTGCGGGGCCAGCACCGCATGGCTGGCGGCCGGTTCCTCGCCCGCCAGCCAGGTGTGCATGATGTCCCACAGCGCACCGACCTGCCCGTGCCCGACCGCCCCGACGACCCTGGCCGCATCGGCGCCCGCCCGGTGCGAGTCATGGGTTTCGAGCAGGATGCGTACGCCCGCGCCGGCGGCGTGCGGAGCGGCGGCGGCCAGCCTGCGTACGGCGGTCGCATCGGCCACGGCCGGGTCCTGGCCGCCGCCGCCCGGGAAGACCCGGACGTTCCCCGCACCCAGGTCATGGGCCAGCTCGACCAGCCCCGCGAGCTCGTCCAGCACGGCCCGGTCGTCCCCCCCGGCCGCGATGCGGACGTACCCGGCCACGGTCAGGATCTCGACGCCGCCCCTCTTGAACTCATCGACGACAGCGGCCCGTTCGAGCGTCGAGATGCCCGGATGCACCGGCTCCTCGGGATGGGCACGCAGTTCCACCCCCTGATAGCCGTGCTCCGCGGCGAGCCGCACGACGTCGGCCACCGGCAGCCCCGGCACTCCGAGGGTCGAGAAAGCGAGCTTCACGTGCGTGGTCCTTCCGTCGGTACGTGCCACCGCGCCGTACACACCGGACAGCGGCCAGCACATCATCGGCCCGGGGTACGTGTGACGGGTACCCCGAGCCTGGGGAGGAGTCAGCGTGAGGAGCCGTCCGTGACGGGGAATCCGTCCGTGGTGACGACGATGTCCCGGCCTTCGAGCGGGAGCACGAGATCCTGCCCGAAGGGCACCTCGTCTGCGTCGCTGTAGGTACCGGTACGGGTCGGGTGCCGGTACACGGTGCAGGATCCGGTCGACGGGTCGATGATCACGTAGACGGGGATGCCGCACTCGGCGTACATCCGGAACTTCTTGCTGAAGTCGTTGTCCTGCGTGCTCTTGGACACGACTTCCAGCACTGCCTCCAGACTGTGCCACTCGAACCGCCCGCGGCTGTTGCGCTCGGAGCCAGGAGCGATGATGGCGAGATCGGGGGCGTAGCCGTACAGGCTGGACGGGAAGTCGATCATCACGTCCGAGAGGATGTCGCCGTGGTCGGCGAGCTGCTGCTCGATCTGCGGGGCCGCCTCAAGGATGACGTTCCACTGGTTCTCGCCCCGCGGCGTCATGGTGATCTTCCCGTCCGTGATCTCGACGCGGTAGCCGCGGGGCAGGTGGGCACCGTCCAGCGCGTCCCAGGCGCTTGCTGTGTCCATGCTCGTGGTCGTCATGCGGTCCTCCCGAATGCCGGTATCTACACGATATTCGCGGGGGTCACCCCCGCGGTGGCGCCGTGGACCCCCGCACCATCAGTTCCGCCGGAATCGTCGCGATGCCCCCCGGAGGCGGCGGCTCCTTGCCCATCGCCAGCCGGCCCGCCCGCGCGCCCGCCTCGAAGAGCGGCAGCCGTACGGTCGTCAGCGCCGGGACCGCGTCCACCGAGAACGGCAGATCGTCGAAGCCCGCCACCGAGATGTCCTCGGGGATACGCAGACCGCGGTCGCGGATCGCCGCGCTCGCGCCCAGCGCCACCGTGTCGTTGGCGGCGACGATCGCCGTCACCTCAGGTTCGCGGCGCAGGAGTTCGAGGGTGGCGTCGTAGCCGGAGCGGCGGTCGTAGGGGCCGTGGACGGTGAGGCGATCCTCGTCGTACGCGCTCGGGCTCCCCTTCGTGCCCCTCCCGTCGCCGACGATGCCCGCCGCCCTCATCGCGTCGCGGTGGCCTTCGAGGCGGTGGCGGGTCGTCGTCCGCTCCGGCGGGCCCGCGACATAGCCGATCCGCCGGTGGCCGAGCGAGAGCAGATGCTCGGTGAGCCGGCGTCCGCCGCCCCGGTTGTCGAAGACGAGCGCGGCCACGACCGCCTCGCTGTCCGGCAGCGGGGGCCGCCCGCACAGCACCACCCGGGTGCCCGCGTCCGCGAGTTTCGCCAGTTTGGCGGCCATCGCCGCCTGGTGCGCCGGGTCCTCCACGGCGCCACCGGTCAGGACGACGGCCGCGGCGCGCTGGCGCTGGAGCAGGGTGAGATAGGTGAGCTCACGCTCGGGGGAGCCGCCGGTGTTGCACACGACGGCGAGCTTCTCGCCGCCCGCCCGGCCCGAACCGTCCCCGGGCCCGCCGATCTCGGTCTGCGCCGCTCCCGCCATGATCCCGAAGAACGGGTCGGCGATGTCGTTGACCAGGATGCCGACCAGGTCGGACGTGGCCGCCGCCAGCGAACTCGCGGGCCCGTTGAGCACATAGTCCAGATCGTCCACCGCGCGCAGCACCCGCTCCCGGGTGGATGCGGCCACCGGGTAGTTGCCGTTCAGCACGCGGGAGACGGTGGCCGGGGACACCCGGGCGCGGGCCGCCACATCCGCCAGGGTGACTGTCATCGCTTTCCTCCGAGGAATGACGGGGAGTGAGAGGAGTTGCCAGCGTGCCCCCTCTTGTCCGGGCCGCTGTCGGCAGGCTAGCGTCATACCGCGTAGAAAGCGCTTGCTACGGCTGTATGGAGGGAACTTCGTGACACGCAGGACAGTGCGCATCGCCATGAACGGCGTCACGGGTCGCATGGGACACCGGCAGCACCTGGTGCGCTCGATCCTCGCGATCCGCGAGCAGGGCGGCCTCGATCTCGGCGACGGCGACGTGCTGTGGCCCGAGCCCGTCCTGGTCGGCCGCCGGGCCCACGCGCTGGAGGAACTCGCCGCACAGCACGGCCTGACAGAGTGGTCGACCGACCTCGACGCGGTCCTCGCGGACGACAGCATCGACATCTACTTCGACGCCCAGGTCACCTCGGCCCGCGTCGAGGCGATCAAGAAGGCGATCGCCGCGGGCAAGCACATCTACACCGAGAAGCCCACCGCCACGGACGTCGAAGGAGCCCTGGACCTGGCCCGCCTGGCCCGTGACGCCGGGATCAAGCACGGCGTCGTCCAGGACAAGATCTTCCTGCCGGGCCTGCTGAAGCTCAAGCGCCTCATCGACGGCGGCTTCTTCGGCGAGATCCTCTCCGTACGCGGCGAGTTCGGCTACTGGGTCTTCGAGGGCGACTGGCAGGAGGCCCAGCGCCCGTCCTGGAACTACCGCGCCGAGGACGGCGGCGGCATCGTCGTCGACATGTTCCCGCACTGGGAGTACGTGCTCCACGAGCTGTTCGGCCGGGTCTCCACCGTCCAGGCGCACGTCCAGACGCACATCCCGCAGCGCTGGGACGAGCGGGGGAAGCCGTACGCCGCAACCGCCGACGACGCCGCGTACGGCATCTTCCAGCTGGAGAGCGGCGCCGTCGCGCAGATCAACTCCTCCTGGACGGTGCGCGTCAACCGCGACGAACTCGTCGAGTTCCAGGTCGACGGAACGCACGGCTCCGCCGTCGCGGGCCTGCGCAACTGCCGCGTCCAGCACCGCTCGGCCACCCCCAAGCCGGTCTGGAACCCGGACCTCCCGGTCACCGAGCCGTTCCGCGACCAGTGGCAGGAAGTCCCCGACAACGCCGTCTTCGACAACGGCTTCAAGGCCCAGTGGGAACTCTTCCTGCGCCACGTCGCGCTCGACGAGCCGTACACCTGGGACCTGATGGCCGGCGCCCGCGGCGTGCAGCTGGCCGAACTGGGCCTGAAGTCCTCCGCGGAGGGCCGCCGCTTCGACGTACCGGAGCTGACGCTGTGACGGCGCACCCGGCGTGCGGCGTGCGGGAGCTGATCCCGCGACCATTCACCTCCCGTACGGCGCATCGGAGCTGATCCCGTGACCATCCACCTCCCGCAGGGCCCCTACGAACCCCGCACCACCCCGCTCGACCTCGCCCCCGGCGGGGCGCCCCTCGCCTCGCGTACGGTCTTCTCCGCGGCCCATGTCGTCGCCGACCCGTACGCCGACATCAGCCCCGACTCACCGGCCGCCGTCGACTGGGACGCCACCCTCGCCTTCCGCCGCCACCTCTGGTCGCACGGCCTCGGCGTCGCCGAGGCCATGGACACCGCCCAGCGCGGCATGGGCCTGGACTGGGCGGGCGCGGCCGAACTGATCCGCCGTTCCGCCGCCGAGGCGAAGGCGGTCGGCGGCCGCATCGCCTGCGGCGTCGGCACCGACCAGCTCCCCGCCGGACCCGCTTCCCTCTCCGGGGTGCGGTCCGCGTACGAGGAGCAGCTCACCCTCGCCGAGGACAGCGGCGCCCAAGCCATCCTGATGGCCTCCCGCGCGCTGGCCGCCACCGCGAACGGCCCCGAGGACTACCTGGAGACGTACGCGCACCTCCTGCGCCAGGCCTCGGAACCGGTCGTCCTGCACTGGCTGGGCCCGATGTTCGACCCGGCGCTGGAGGGCTACTGGGGTTCGACGGACCTCGACGCCGCAACCGACACGTTCCTGAAGGTCATCGCCGAGCACCCGGACAAGGTCGACGGCATCAAGATCTCCCTCCTCGACGCCGAGCGCGAGATCGACGTACGCCGCCGTCTGCCCGGCGGGGTGCGCTGCTACACCGGCGACGACTTCAACTACCCCGAGCTGATCGCGGGCGACGACCGGGGCTTCAGCCACGCCCTGCTCGGCATCTTCGACCCGCTGGGCCCGCTGGCCGCCCACGCGGTACGGGTCCTGGACACGGGGAACGTCCAGGGCTTCCGGGACCTCCTCGACCCCACGGTCGAACTCTCCCGCCACCTCTTCCAGGCACCCACCCGCTTCTACAAGACGGGTGTGGTCCTCCTGGCCTGGCTGGCCGGCCACCAGGACCACTTCACGATGGTCGGCGCCCTGCAGTCCGCCCGCTCGCTGCCGCACCTGGCGAAGGCGTACGAACTCGCGGACCGGCTGGGCCTGTTCCCCGACCCGGAGCTGGCCGAATCCCGGATGCGCGCCCTGCTCGCGGTCAACGGAGGCACACGATGAGCGACGGCCGTCTCTCCATCAACCAGGAGACCATCAAGCAGTGGTCGCTGCCCGAGCTGGCCGAGGGCTGCGTCAAGGCGGGCATCGACAAGGTCGGCCTGTGGCGGGCCCCCGTCCAGGAGTACGGCATCGAGCGCACCGCCCGACTGCTCGCCGATTCCGGCCTGTCCGTCACCAGCCTCTGCCGGGGCGGCTTCTTCACCGCCGTCGACCCGGCGGAACGGGCCCGCGCCCTGGACGACAACCGCGCCGCGCTCGACGAGGCGGCCGCCCTGTCCACGGACACCCTGGTCCTGGTCTCCGGCGGCCTCCCGGCGGGCAGCAAGGACCTGCACGGCGCCCGCGAACGCATCGCGGACGCCCTGGGCGAACTCGCCCCGTACGCGGCCGAGCGGGGCGTACGTCTCGCGATCGAACCGCTGCACCCGATGTTCGCCTCGGACCGCTGCGTCGTCTCCACCCTGTCCCAGGCCCTGGACATCGCGGAACGTTTCCCCGCCGAGCAGGTCGGGGTGGTCGTCGACACGTACCACATCTGGTGGGACGACCGGGCGGCCCCGCAGATCGCCCGGGCGGGCGCGGGCGGCCGTATCCACTCCTTCCAACTGGCGGACTGGATCACCCCGCTCCCGGCCGGTGTCCTGTTCGGCCGGGGCCAGCTCGGCGACGGCTCCGTGGACTTCCGTGCGTTCCGCTCGCTGGTCGAGGCCACCGGCTTCGACGGCCCGATCGAGGTGGAGATCTTCAACGAGGACCTCTGGGCCCGCGACGGCACCGAAGTCCTCGCGGAGGTCGCGTCCCGCTACGCCGAACATGCCTGCTGAGGCCGGACGAGGGGCGCCAAGGTAAAGAGATCGTCAAGGCGCGCAACCGTTCGGCACCCCGCCGGGTCGTATCTGTCGTCGGACGCTTCCGGGGGGATCCGGGGGGATCGGGAAGCCCCGACGGAGGGGGACAGCGAGGGGGGTCCGGTCTTATGACCGGGCCCCGTTTCGCTGTCCGGGCGCGGGCATGCGCCCTCGTCCCCGGGTATGTGCCCCGGCCCCCGGGGAACCGCCTGCCTTCCGGGCTGTCAGTGCGACGCAGTAGCGTCGGGTCATGTCCAACATGGCCGTCCTCGAAGGCGTGCTTGAGCGCATCACGTACGCCAACGAGGAGAACGGGTACACGGTCGCGCGCGTCGACACCGGGCGCGGGGCCAACGACCTCCTCACCGTGGTCGGGGCGCTGCTCGGTGCCCAGGTGGGGGAGTCGCTGCGGATGGAGGGGCGCTGGGGCTCGCACTCCCAGTACGGCAAGCAGTTCACCGTGGAGAACTACACGACGGTGCTGCCCGCCACCATCCAGGGCATCCGCCGCTATCTCGGCTCCGGTCTGATCAAGGGCATCGGCCCGGTGATGGCCGACCGGATCACCACGCACTTCGGGGTCGACACCCTCGACATCATCGAGCAGCAGCCGAAGCGGCTCGTCGAGGTGCCCGGTCTCGGGCCGAAGCGGACGAAGATGATCGCCGCGGCCTGGGAGGAGCAGAAGGCGATCAAGGAGGTGATGGTCTTCCTCCAGGGGGTCGGCGTCTCCACCTCCATCGCCGTCCGTATCTACAAGAAGTACGAGGACGCGTCGATCTCCGTCGTGAAGAACCAGCCCTACCGGCTGGCCGCCGACGTCTGGGGCATCGGCTTCCTCACCGCCGACAAGATCGCCCAGGCCGTCGGCATCCCGCACGACAGCCCGGAGCGGGTCAAGGCCGGGCTGCAGTACGCGCTGTCGCAGTCCACCGACCAGGGCCACTGCTTCCTCCCCGAGGAGCGGCTGATCGCCGACGGGGTGAAGCTGCTCCAGGTCGATACGGGGCTGGTCATCGAGTGCCTCGCCGAGCTGGCCGAGGACCCGGAAGGGGTCGTACGGGAGAAGGTGCCGTCGCCCGAGGGAGGCGAGCCGGTCACCGCCGTGTACCTCGTGCCGTTCCACCGCGCCGAGGTCGCGCTCGCCGCGCAGGTGCAGCGGCTGCTGCGGACGCCCGAGGAGCGGATGCCGGCCTTCGCGGACGTGGACTGGGACAAGGCGCTGGCCTGGCTCGCCACGCGTACGGGGGCGGATCTGGCCCCCGAGCAGGAGGCCGCGGTCCGGCTCGCGCTGAGCCGTAAGGTCGCGGTCCTGACCGGCGGGCCCGGCTGCGGGAAGTCGTTCACCGTCCGGTCCATCGTGGAGCTGGCCCGCGCGAAGAAGGCCAAAGTGGTGCTGGCCGCGCCCACCGGGCGTGCGGCCAAGCGGCTCTCCGAGCTGACCGGGGCCGAGGCGTCCACCGTGCACCGGCTCCTCGAACTGAAGCCGGGGGGCGACGCCGCGTACGACCGGGACCGCCCGCTGGACGCCGATCTCGTGGTCGTCGACGAGGCGTCGATGCTCGATCTGCTGCTCGCCAACAAGCTCCTGAAGGCCGTGGCACCCGGTGCCCATCTGCTGCTCGTGGGGGATGTCGACCAGCTGCCGTCGGTCGGCGCGGGGGAGGTGCTGCGCGATCTGCTCGCCGACGGCGGCCCCGTTCCGGCGGTCCGGCTGACCACGATCTTCCGCCAGGCCCAGCAGTCCGGAGTCGTCACCAACGCGCACCGGATCAACTCCGGTGTACCGCCCCTCACCCAGGGCCTGAAGGACTTCTTCCTCTTCGTGGAGGACGAGACGGAGGACGCGGGAGTGCTCGCGGTGGACGTCGCGGCCCGCCGTATTCCGGCCAAGTTCGGGCTGGACGCGCGGCGTGACGTCCAGGTCCTCGCCCCCATGCACCGCGGCCCGGCCGGCGCGGGCACGCTCAACGGGCTCCTCCAGCAGGCCATCACCCCGGGCCGCCCGGACCTCCCCGAGAAGCGGATGGGCGGCCGGGTCTTCCGGATCGGGGACAAGGTGACGCAGATCAGAAACAACTACGACAAGGGGGAGAACGGCGTCTTCAACGGCACGGTCGGCGTTGTCACCGCCCTTGACCTGGACGAACAGAAGCTGACGGTCCTCACGGACGAGGACGAGGAGATTCCGTACGACTTCGACGAGCTGGACGAACTGGCCCACGCGTACGCCATGACGATCCACCGCTCCCAGGGCAGCGAGTACCCGGCCGTCGTCATCCCCGTCACCAGGAGCGCCTGGATGATGCTCCAGCGGAACCTGCTGTACACCGCCGTGACCAGGGCCAAGAAGCTCGTCGTGCTCGTCGGCTCACGGCAGGCGATCGGCCAGGCAGTCCGCACGGTTTCCGCAGGCAGACGCTGTACGGCGCTGGATTACCGGCTGTCGGGCGGCCCGGGCGGAGGATCCACCGAAAAAAATGATCGATCAAATCGGTGGGAAACATCACGGAGGTCTTCCGGAACCGGTGTCAAGGGGGCAGGATGAGTAAGTTCGCGGCACTGAGTGCCGCGAGTAGGTCCAATGGACGACCCCGAGTGCACTCTCCTGAGCCAAATGGGGGAGGGTGGAGACAGTCAGGGAACCTCGAAGAAGAGGCACTACGTCGGTGAGGGATGACGTGAGCGACAACTCTGTAGTACTGCGGTACGGCGACGGCGAGTACACCTACCCGGTGATCGACAGCACCGTCGGCGACAAGGGCTTCGACATCGGGAAGCTCCGGGCCAATACCGGTCTGGTGACGCTGGACAGCGGGTACGGCAACACCGCAGCGTATAAATCGGCCATCACGTACCTCGACGGCGAGCAGGGCATCCTGCGGTACCGCGGCTACCCCATCGAGCAGCTGGCGGAGCAGTCGACCTTCCTCGAGGTGGCGTACACGCTCATCAACGGTGAGCTTCCCAAGGTCGATGAGCTGTCGACCTTCAAGAACGAGATCACCCAGCACACGCTGCTGCACGAGGACGTCAAGCGGTTCTTCGACGGCTTCCCGCGCGACGCCCACCCGATGGCCATGCTGTCCTCGGTCGTCAGCGCGCTGTCCACGTTCTACCAGGACAGCCACAACCCGTTCGACGAGCAGCAGCGCCACCTCTCGACGATCCGGCTGCTGGCCAAGCTGCCGACGATCGCCGCGTACGCGTACAAGAAGTCGATCGGGCACCCCTTCGTCTACCCGCGCAACGACCTCGGGTACGTCGAGAACTTCCTGCGCATGACCTTCTCGGTCCCCGCCCAGGAGTACGACCTGGACCCGGTCGTCGTCTCCGCGCTCGACAAGCTGCTCATCCTGCACGCGGACCACGAGCAGAACTGTTCGACCTCCACCGTGCGTCTGGTCGGCTCCTCGCAGGCGAACATGTTCGCCTCGATCTCCGCCGGTATCTCGGCGCTGTGGGGCCCCCTGCACGGCGGCGCCAACCAGTCGGTGCTGGAGATGCTGGAAGGCATCCAGGCCAACGGCGGCGACGTCGACTCCTTCATCCGCAAGGTGAAGAACAAGGAGGACGGCGTCCGCCTGATGGGCTTCGGCCACCGGGTGTACAAGTCCTTCGACCCGCGCGCGAAGATCATCAAGGCCGCGGCCCACGACGTGCTGTCGTCGCTCGGCAAGTCCGACGAGTTGCTCGACATCGCGCTCAAGCTGGAGGAACACGCGCTCTCCGACGACTACTTCGTCTCGCGCAACCTCTACCCCAACGTGGACTTCTACACGGGTCTGATCTACCGGGCCATGGGCTTCCCGAGTGAGATGTTCACCGTGCTCTTCGCGATCGGCCGGCTTCCCGGCTGGATCGCCCAGTGGCACGAGATGATCAAGGAGCCGGGTTCCCGCATCGGCCGCCCGCGCCAGATCTACACCGGCGAGGTCCTGCGCGACTTCGTCCCGGTCGAGAGCCGCTGAACTTCGTAGTACCCCTGCATCACCCCGGCCGTCCGAGGCCGGTCGTCTTCGCCCCGAGGTACCGCGCTTTCGCACAGAGCGCGGTGTCCGGGGCGATTTGCGTATGCGGCAGGCCCGGCAGCGAGAAGCGCCCCGCCATCGATCCCCCCACGGGCCGACAGCGAGGCGCTTCCCATGTCCCGGAGCGGATTCCCCCCACGGGATCCGGCCGGGCGTCTGCGGGAGCCGCGGCAAGCCGGGGCTCCTGGGCGCTCCTCACATACTGCGAGCTGCGCTCTTCACTTGTACTTCCAGTGCGATCTGCCGGGGTACGTACGCACGGGAGGGCCGCTCAAAGCTCCCCGGTGCACGTGCCCCGGCCAACGCTTGCCCGAAGCATCCCCCAAGACACTTCGACGGACGTCCCCCAAGACATCCATGGCATCGCACTCTTAGACTCGCGAACCCACCGGATGGTTACCCTGAAACCGGTGTGATCTAAATCTCTTTGTGGAAGTTACGTGAAGGAGCGCAACCGCAGGCTGTTCGTCACGACGAAGACCGATGAGAACGCCATCGCCGCTCCTGCAATCATAGGGTTGAGCAGGCCAAATACCGCAAGGGGCAAGGCAGCTGTGTTATAGGCGAATGCCCAGAAGAGATTACCCCTGATGGTGGCCAGTGTGCGCCGGGAGAGCCGGATCGCATCGGCCGCCACCTTGAGATCTCCACGAACCAGGGTCAGATCGCTCGCCTCGATCGCGGCGTCCGTGCCGGTCCCCATCGCCAGTCCGAGATCGGCGGTGGCCAGGGCGGCCGCGTCGTTCGCCCCGTCACCGACCATGGCGACGGAACGCCCCTGGGCCCGGAGCCGCTCGATGACATGGACCTTCTCCTCGGGCAGGACCTCGGCGTGGACCTCGTCGATTCCGACGGCACGGGCCACGGTGTCCGCCACGGCCCGGTTGTCACCGGTCAGCAGAACGGGACGCAGGCCGAGTGCGCGCAGCTCGGCGACGGCCGCCGCGCTGGACTCCTTGACCGCGTCGGCGACGGCGAGGACGCCGCGCGGCTGCCCGTCCCAGGCGATCACGATCGCGGTACGGCCCCGGGCAGCCGCGTCCGCCACGGCGCCTGACAGGGCGTCGGGGACATCGATGCCCGCGTCGGTGAGCAGCTGCGGACGGCCGGCCAGGACCCGGTGTCCGTCGACCGTGCCGCGTACGCCGAGGCCCGGGACGGTGGCGAAGTCCTCGGGGGCGGGAAGGGGGCCGCCGATACGCTCCATGGCTCCGGCGGCGACGGCGCGGGCGATGGGGTGCTCGGAGGAGTGCTCCAGCGCACCGGCAAGCTGCAGCAGCCGGGTCTCGTCGGTGCCGGGCGCGGGGTGGATGCCCTGGAGGGTCATCCGGCCGGTGGTGACCGTGCCGGTCTTGTCGAGGACGATCGTGTCGATGCGGTGCGTGCTCTCCAGGACCTCCGGGCCCTTGATCAGGATGCCGAGCTGGGCGCCGCGCCCCGTACCGACCATGAGGGCGGTGGGGGTGGCCAGGCCCAGGGCGCAGGGGCAGGCGATGATCAGTACGGCGACGGCGGCGGTGAACGCGGCGGTCATGTCGTCCGTGACGAGCAGCCAGCCGATCAGGGTCGCCAGCGCGAGCAGCAGCACCACGGGTACGAAGACGGCGGAGATCCGGTCGGCGAGGCGCTGGGCGGCCGCCTTGCCGTTCTGGGCGTCCTCGACGAGCCGGGCCATCCGGGCGAGCTGGGTGTCGGCGCCGATCCGGGTGGCCTCGACGACGAGCCGGCCGCCCGCGTTGAGGGTGGCCCCGGTGACGGAGTCGCCGACGCCCACGTCGACGGGTACGGACTCGCCGGTGAGCATCGACGCGTCGACGGCCGAGGCGCCCTCGACGACCGTGCCGTCGGTGGCGATCTTCTCGCCGGGGCGGACCAGGAACCGGTCCCCGACGGTGAGCCGGGCGATGGGAATGCGTACTTCTGTACCGCCCCGGAGGACGGAGACGTCCTTCGCGCCCAGGTGCATCAGCGCGCGCAGGGCGGAACCGGCCTTCCGCTTGGACTTCGCCTCCAGATAGCGCCCCAGCAGGATGAAGGTGACGACCCCGGCCGCGACCTCCAGATAGAGGGCGGACGAGCCTTCGGTCCGCGAGACGGTGACGTCGAAGCCGTGCCGCATGCCGGTCATGCCCGCGTCGCCGAGGAACAGCGCCCACAGGGACCAGCCGAAGGCGGCGAGGGTGCCGACCGAGACCAGGGTGTCCATGGTGGCCGCGCCGTGCCGGAGGTTGGTCCAGGCGGCGCGGTGGAAGGGCAGCCCGCCCCAGATGACGACCGGTGCGGCGAGGGTGAGGGAGAGCCACTGCCAGTTGTCGAACTGGAGGGCGGGGACCATCGCGAGCACGATGACGGGGACGGAGAGAACGGCGGAGACGGCCAGACGCTGACGCAGTGAGGCAAGGGCGCCGACGGCGTTCCGCTCGGCGGGGTCGTCGGTGTCGGTGTCGGTGTCGGTGCCGGCGTCGGTGCTGGTGCGGGCTTCGCCGTCGGTACGGGGCTCGGCGGCGGTACGGGCTTTGGTGCTGGTGCTGGTGCTGGTGCTCGTACCCGTGCCGGTGCCTTCAGGCGCAGGCGTCACTCGTGCGGGGGCGGGCAGGGCCGGTTCGGGGCGGTGTACGGGCTGCGCCGTGTAGCCGGTCTTCTCGACCGTGGCGATCAGATCCGCGAGGCCGGTTCCCGGGCCGAAGGCGACACGGGCCTTCTCGGTCGCGTAGTTGACGGTGGCGGTGACGCCGTCCATCCGGTTGAGCTTCTTCTCGACGCGGGCCGCGCAGGAGGCGCAGGTCATCCCGCCGATCGTGAGTTCGGCCCGCGAACTCTCCACTGCCGGGGTTTCGGCCTCTGTTGCGCTGTGCATGTCCGAACTCCTGAAACGCCGACCGGACCGTACCCCACCAGTATCTGCTGGTCGGTTCGGCCCGGTGGCAAAGGGGGGTGGTGCGGGTGCGTCCGGCGTATCGGGTGTGCCCCGACGGTGTTCAGGCCCGGCCGACGAGCTCGTACCCGGCCTCGTCGACCGCGGCGCGTACGGCGTCCTCGGTCAGCGGGGCCCGCGAGACGACGGTCACCCGGCCGGTGGAGGCGACGGCCTTCACCGAGGTGACGCCGTCGATGCCGGAGATCTCCTCGGAGACGGCGCCCTCGCAGTGTCCACAGGTCATACCGGCCACCTGGTAGACGGTGGTCACACCGTCCGCGCCGGCGCCGGAGTCCGCGCCGTCGTGGCAGGAGCCGCTGGGCGAGCAGCAGGAGCCGGTGGCCTGGGGGAGCTGGGTCTCGGCGGTCATGGTGTTCTCCTCTTCGACGAGCACAAGGGTGTGATGTCGGAAGCCCCGGAGACCGGTGTGCCCCAACACTCATCAGACTATACCCCTAGGGGGTATGAATGCGAGCGCCCTGCCCGGCGAGAAGGGGGATTTGTCCGAATCCTATGGCGTACGGGATTGCGGGCGCTCAGGGGGCGGGGAGCGGGGCGGTGCCGACCAGTGGTTCCAGGTAGCGGAACAGTGCGGTCTTCAGCTCCCTGGCGTACGCGTCCCGCTCGTCGCCCTCGTGGGCCATGATCAGGGCGAGCCCGCCCTTGAAGAGGATGAAGATCATGTTGGCGATACGGGTGATCTGGTCGGGCGGGGTGGCCGGCAGGTAGTCGCCCAGGATCATTTCGACGCGGTCGAGCATGGTCATGTGCAGCGCGTCGTGACCCTGGGTGATCATTCCGGGGACCTCGGAACCGTGCATCAGGACGGTGAAGGCCGGATTCTCGCAGTTGAAGGCGATCAGCGGGTCGAGGATGGCGTCCAGCATCCGGTCCAGCGGGAGCGTCAGATGGTGCGGGAGGAATGCGGCGCCATAGGTCGGAGCGGTCGTCTGGGTCTTCCAGGACGGGCATCTGTCCGGGCTGCTCTCCTTCACCAGTACCGGAGACATAGAGACGACCCTGCCGGTACTGATGTTCTGCGTCGCCTTCGGACTCTCCATGGACTACGGGGTCTTCCTGCTCTCCCGGATCAAGGAGGAGTACGACCGCACCGGGGACCACGAGCGGTCGGTGACCTTCGGGCTGCGGCACACCGGCGGGCTGATTACCGCGGCAGCCGTGATCCTGGCAGTGGTGATGGTCGCCATCGGTACGTCACGGGTGGCCAACACCAAGATGCTGGGCCTCGGCATCGCCGTGGCCGTGCTGATGGACGCCATGGTGGTGCGCAGCCTGCTGGTTCCTTCCGTGATGAAGCTGATGGGCAAGGTCAGCTGGTGGGCGCCCGCCCCGCTGCGGGCCTTTTACCGGAGATTCGGCCTGAGCGAAGGAGAGTCCGCGCCGGTTCCGGTGGAGGAGATGTCGAAGGACGCTCCGGAGCGGGACAAGGTCATCAGCGGGGCGTAGATTCGGCCGCCCGGACAGCGGGGCCGAACGAAGGGCTGGGCCGATGCGAGCGGTGGTGTTCGAGGAGTTCGGGCAGGACGCCCGGGTGCGGGAGGTGCCGGATCCGAGCCCCTCCGGGCAGGGCGTCGTGGTCCGCGTCGAGGCCACCGGGCTGTGCCGCAGCGACTGGCACGGCTGGATGGGTCACGACCCGGACATCGCTCTGCCCCATGTGCCCGGTCATGAACTGGCCGGTGTGGTGGAGGCGGTGGGGAGCGGTGTCGTCAACTGGCGGCCAGGCGACCGGGTCACCGTGCCCTTCGTCTGCGCGTGCGGCCGTTGCGCCGCCTGCGCGGCCGGAGCCCAGCAGGTCTGCGAGCGGCAGACCCAGCCCGGCTTCACGCACTGGGGTTCGTTCGCCGAGTACGTGGCGCTGGAGCAGGCCGACGTCAATCTGGTCGCCGTGCCCGAGGGACTCTCCTTCGCCACGGCGGCCGGTCTGGGGTGCAGGTTCGCCACGGCGTTCCGGGCGGTCGTGGCTCAGGGGCGGGTGGCGCCGGGGGAGTGGGTCGCGGTGCACGGCTGCGGAGGGGTCGGACTGTCTGCCGTCATGATCGCGGCGGCCTGTGGGGCCAGGGTCGTCGCGGTCGACATCTCGGCGGACGCTCTCGAACTGGCGCGCGCATTCGGCGCGGTGGAGTGCGTGGACGCCTCCGCGTACCCGGGCGGGGCGGACGAGGCGGTGCGCGAGCTGACGGGCGGCGGGGCCCATCTGTCGCTCGACGCCCTGGGCTCCCCGGTCACCTGCGCCGCCTCCGTGCGGAGCCTGCGTCGACAGGGCCGCCATGTGCAGGTCGGGCTGCTGCCCACGGCGGCCGGTGACCCCGTCGTGCCCATGGCGCGCGTGATCGGCCTGGAGCTGGAGATCTTCGGCAGCCACGGCATGGCCGCGCACGCGTACCCGCCGATGATGGACCTGGTCCTGGCCGGCGCACTCCGCCCCGACCTGCTGGTGACCTCCACCATCGGCCTGGACGCGGCCCCCGCGGCGCTCGCCGCGATGGGGACGGCGCCCGGGGCAGGGGTGACGATCATCGAGCCGTCGAGAGTCTGACCGTACGCCCGGACGAAGAGTGAGGCCCCGTACGGCGGCGGGGTGGGGGCCGTTCGCCGTACGGGGCCTGAGGTGTCAGTCCCTGCGTCCTCGATTGCCGGGTCTTGAGGCGACCCAGGCACGGATGGTGTCCGCGTACCAGTAGGGCTTGCCGCTCTCCACGTGGTCGGGTGACGGGAGGAGGCCGTGTTTGCGGTACGAGCGGACGGTGTCCGGCTGCACCCGGATGTGCGCGGCAATGTCCTTGTAGGACCAGAGTCTTCTGTCCGTCATAGATGACACCTCTCTGCACCGCAGCGGCAGCCGGGAAGGCCGTCGGGGGAGCCGCGGCGCGGACGCTGACGATCGCTCAGCCTGTGCCCGGTGCAACGACATGGACCGAGTTCCGGGGAGGGGCTGTCGAGCGCCTGTTACGCAAGACCCGCGTAATGGAGACATGCGTGACGAGAAGGTGATCTCTGTGACAGAAGGCATGCATGGTGCCCAAGGGGGCCGCCGGTAGGGGAGGAGGCGTGCGGAGTTACGCCCGCGGATACGGCAGCGGGGTCACGCGATCGGGTCCCGCGTGCCAGAGCGCCGACCAGGTGGCCGGGGTGACCAGGCCGTCCGGTGTGAGCGGCGGGTGGTTTGCCTGGAAGCGCTGTACGGCGAGGAGGGTCTCGGGGCCGAACGTTCCGTCGACCGCGGACCACGGCAGGTAGTGCCGGTTGGCCAGAATGCACTGGACCTGGGACACCCGCTCGCCCTGCTCGCCGTAGACGGTGAGCCCGTCGCCGTCGTAGAAGGCGCAGACCGCGCTGGAGCCGGGTGGTGGCGGCGGGTTGTGCTCGTCGGCCGAGGCGCCGGGGGCGGTGGCGAGGGCGGCTGCCAGGGCGACGGCGGCCAGGGCCGAGGTTCCGGCCGCCCTGCGGGACGACAGCATCTTCCGGATCATGGCGAGTTGCTCCTAGTGCGTGGAGGTGCGTGGAGGTGCGTGGAGGTGCGTGGTGATGCGCGCGGCGGCGGTGCGCGGCCGGGAACCGCGCACCGACTCCTCATCGAGGACAACACCGCCTACCGCCTCCACGTCACTTCCCGGGGCCGCTCGGCGTGTCAGGGGGCCCGGTGCGCGCCGCCGCAGGAGCGTAGGAATTCCCGGGTGCGGCGGGCGATGGGAAAGGGCTTGTCGGGCGGGCACGGATACATGTCCTGCTCGACGATGGCGAAGAGGTCGACGTCCAGCTTGCGGGCGGCGGCCAGCACGGGCTCCAGCGCGGGCACCCCGCCCGGTGGTTCGCACATCACCCCGCGCGCCACGGCGGGCCCGAACGGCACCTCGCCGGCCACGACTTCGGCCAGGATCTCCGGGTCGACCTGCTTGAGGTGCAGATAGCCGATCCGTTCGCCGTAGGTCTCGATCAGTCTGACGCTGTCGCCGCCGCAGTAGGCGTAGTGGCCGGTGTCGAGGCAGAGCGAGACGAGGTCGGGATCGGTGGCGTCGAGGAAGCGGCTGACGTTCTCCTCGGTGTCGATATGGGTGTCGGCATGCGGATGGACGACGATCCGCAGCCCGAAGCGGTCCCGCACCTCGCGGCCCAGCCGCTCCGTCTGGGTGGTGAGATCGCGCCACTGCCGCGCAGTGAGGGTGCGGTCCTCCAGGACCTCGCCCGTCCTGTCGTCGCGCCAGAACGACGGGATGACCACGAGATGCCCGGCGCCCATCGCCCGGGTGAGTGCCGCGATGTCGGCGACATGCGCCCAGGTCCGGTCCCAGACGTCCGGGCCGTGGTGCAATCCGGTGAAAACGGTGCCCGCGGAGACGGTGAGACCACGGCCGCGGGTCTCGTCGGCAAGGCGGGCCGGATCGGTCGGGAGGTAGCCGTACGGGCCGAGTTCGATCCACTCGTAACCCGCCGCGGAGACCTCGTCGAGGAAGCGTTGCCAGGGCACCTGGCGCGGATCGTCGGGGAACCACACACCCCACGAGTCGGGTGCCGAACCGATACGGACACGGGTCGGGGCCAATGCGGAGGAGGTCATGCGGCCCAGCCTCCCGGCCCCCGGGGCGAGTGTCAATCATTCGTCCGTATGTCCGGACAAAGCATTGACAGGGTTCCGGGGGAGGGCTAGACCTGGGAGCAGCCGCCCCGGTCGCCGGTCGAAGGGATGCTTATGCCTGAGCTGTACGACGTGATCACCATGGGCCGGATCGGTGTGGATCTCTACCCCTTGCAGACCGGGCTGCCCCTGGCCCGGGTCGAGACTTTCGGGAAGTTCCTCGGTGGCTCGCCCACCAATGTCGCTGTCGCGGCGGCCCGGCTCGGCCGGCGGACCGCCGTGGTGACCCGCACCGGCCGGGACGCCTTCGGGGAGTATCTCCACCACCAGCTGCGGGAGTTCGGGGTGGACGACCGGTGGGTGACGCCCGTCGACGCGTATCCGACCCCGCTCACCTTCTGCGAGATCTTCCCGCCCGACGACTTCCCGCTCTACTTCTACCGGCAGCCCAAGGCCCCCGACCTGGAGATCCACGAACGGGAGCTGGACCTCGAAGCGGTGCGTTCCGCCCGGGTCTTCTGGATGACGGGCACCGGGCTGTGCGCCGAACCGAGCCGCACATCGACCCTTGCCGCACTGCGCGCCCGCGACCGGTCCGGCATCACCGTCTTCGACCTCGACTGGCGCCCGATGTTCTGGGACACCACAGAACCCGCACGGGGCTCCACCCCCACCGCCCGCTACCGCGAGGCCCTCGCCCATGCCACCGTCGCCGTCGGCAACCTCGACGAGTGCGAGATCGCGACCGGCGAGCGCGAACCGTACGCGGCCGCCCGCGCCCTGATCGCCGCGGGCGTGGAACTCGCCGTCGTCAAGCAGGGCCCCAAGGGCGTCCTCGCCGTCCACCGCGACGGCACGGTGGCCGATGTGCCGCCGCTGCCCGTCGAGGTCGTCAACGGCCTCGGCGCCGGTGACGCCTTCGGCGGGGCGCTCTGCCACGGCCTGCTCGCAGGCTGGGAGACCGAACGCGTCATGCGGTACGCCAACGCAGCCGGCGCCATCGTCGCCTCCCGGATCGCCTGCTCGTCCGCCATGCCGTTCCCCTGCGAAGTCGAAGCGGCCCTGACCGAAGGCGCCGTCACCTCCCGCCCCACCGGAGCCACCCCATGACGCCCCCGGCCTCCTCGGTCTCCGAACTCGTCCAGCTGCGCATGCGCCACCCCGAAGCCGTCGCCGAAGCGGCCGCGCGCCGCCACAGACGCCCCCTCGTCGGCAGCGGCGGACGCCTGATGATCATCGCGGCGGACCACCCGGCCCGTGGCTCCCTCGCCGTCGGCGACCGCGAACTGGCCATGGCTAACCGCTTCGAGCTCCTGGAACGGCTCTGCCTCGCCCTCTCCCGCCCCGGCGTCGACGGCGTCCTCGCCACCGCCGACATCCTCGACGACCTGCTGCTCCTCGGCGCACTGGAGAACAAGGTCGTCATCGGCTCGATGAACCGCGGCGGACTCGCGGGCGCCGCCTTCGAACTCGACGACCGCTTCACCGGCCACCGCCCCGAAGACCTCGCCCGGCTCCGCTTCGACGCGGGCAAACTGCTGCTCCGCATCGACTACGACGACCCCGGTTCGCTCGACACCATGCACGCCACCGCCCGCGCCATCGACGCCATGGCCGCGCACCGGCTGCCCGTCTTCGTCGAGCCGTTCCTCTGCCGCCGCCTGGACGGCCGCCTCCGCAACGACCTCGGCGCGGAGGCGGTCACCACCTCGATCGCCATCGCCTCGGGCCTGGCCGGGACATCCGCGTACACCTGGCTCAAGGTCCCCGTCACGAAGAATCCCGACGACATGTCCCGGGTGATGGAGACATCGACACTTCCCGCCGTGCTGCTGGGCGGGGAGGTGGGCAACGACCTGGACGGCGCGTTCGAGAAATGGCGCACGGCCCTGCGGCTGCCGACCGTCCAGGGCCTGGTCGTGGGGCGTTCGCTGCTCTACCCGGCCGACGGGGAGGTGGCCGCGGCCGTCGACACGGCCGTATCGCTGCTGGAGCCGAGAGGAACGGGTACGTACGGGGTACCGGACAGGAAATGGGTATGACGACGCACGACGAACCGCGGTACCACCTCCGCGCCGGGAGCGCGGCAAGCGGCCCCTACGCCCTCGGTATCGACCCGGAGCGGGCCGGCTGGGAACGGTCGAGCCTGCGCGTGCTCGAACTGGCGCCGGGAAGAGTTCACACGCTCGTCACCGGGGAGAGCGAGTGGATCGTCCTGCCGTTGACCGGTGGCTGTACGGTGCATACCTCAGATGAGATCTTTGAACTGCTGGGCCGGGAAAGCGTGTTCAGCGGGGTATCCGACTTCGCGTACGTACCGCGTGACGCCCATGCACAGATCGCCTCCGGCGCAGGAGGCCGCTTCGCCCTGGCAGGAGCGAAGTGCGAGCGACGACTCCCCGCTCGCTACGGCCCCGCGCCGGAGGTACCCGTCGAGCTGCGCGGCTCCGGGAACTGCTCCCGCCAGGTCAACAACTTCGCCGCGGCCGACGCGTTCGAGTGCGACCGGCTGATCGCCGTCGAGGTCCTCACCCCCGGCGGCAACTGGTCGTCCTACCCACCGCACAAGCACGACGAGCACCGCCCCGGCGTCGAGTCCGTACTGGAGGAGATCTACTACTTCGAGGTGGAGAACGACGGCCTCGGCTACCACCGGGTGTCGCCGTCGCGGGACGGCGGTACGGACGTCCTCGCCGAGGTCCGCAGCGGCGACGCGGTCCTCATCCCCGACGGCTGGCACGGCCCGTCCATCGCCGCCCCCGGCCGCACCCTCTACTACCTCAACGTGATGGCGGGCCCGGGGGAGCAGCGGGAGTGGCTGATCAGCGACCACCCCGACCACGAATGGATCCGCGACACCTGGTCCTCGCAGCCGGTGGACCCCAGACTTCCGCTCTACAGACTCCCGCTCCATGGACCGGAGGCGACCCCGTGAGCGCACCGCACACCCGCAGGCTCACCACGGCCCAGGCCCTGGTGTCCTTCCTGTCCCGCCAGTACACCGAGCGCGACGGCCGTCGACAGCGCCTGATCAGCGCCACCTGGGGCATCTTCGGCCACGGCAACGTCGCCGGAATCGGCCAGGCGCTCGTCGAGTCGGGCCGGGCCATGCCCTATCTCCAGGGCCGCAACGAGCAGGCCATGGTGCACGCAGCCGTCGGCTACGCCCGCCAGTGCGGCCGGCTCTCCGCACACGCAGTCACCACCTCCATCGGCCCCGGCGCCACCAACCTCGTGACCGGCGCCGCCCTCGCCACCATCAACCACCTCCCCGTCCTCCTCCTGCCCGGGGACACCTTCGCGACCCGGCCCGCCGACCCCGTGCTCCAGCAGCTCGAAGTCCCGGCCGCGGGCGACATCTCCGTCAACGACTGCCTGCGCCCCGTCTCCCGCTACTTCGACCGGATCACCCGCCCCGAGGCCCTGATCCCGGCCGCCCTCCAGGCCATGCGGACCCTCGCCGACCCGGCGGAGACCGGAGCGGTCACGCTCGCGCTGCCGCAGGACGTACAGGCACAGGCGCACGACTGGCCGGAGGAGTTCTTCGCCGAGCGCATCTGGTACGTACGCCGCCCCGCCCCCGACCCGTACGAACTCGACCGGGCGGTGCGAGCCGTGCGCAGCGCCCGCAGGCCGCTGATCGTGGCGGGCGGAGGGGTGCACCACAGCGCGGCGCAGGAGACCCTCGCCGCGTTCGCCGCCGCCACCCGCATCCCCGTCGCCTCCACCCAGGCCGGCAAGGGCTCCCTGCGCCACGACCACCCCGCCGACGTCGGCGGCATCGGCCACACCGGCACCGCGACCGCCGACGAGCTGGCCCGCACCGCCGACCTCGTGATCGGCATCGGCACCCGCTACTCCGACTTCACCACTGCCTCCGCCACCCTCTTCCCGAACCCGGCGGTCCGCTTCCTCAACCTCAACATCACCGGCTTCGACGCCCACAAGCTCGGCGCGCTCCCGCTCGTCGCCGACGCCCGCACCGCCATCGAAGCCCTCACCGCCGCGCTCGCCGCACGCAACCACCGTGTCGACCCGTCCTACGAGACCGAGTACACCGACGCCAAGGAGAATTGGGAGCAGCGCGTCACCGCCGCGTTCACCGCCGATGACCCGCACACCCGCCCCACCCAGGCCCAGGTACTCGGCCTCCTCGACGCCCTCGTCACCGAGGACGACATCCTGATCAACGCCGCCGGCTCGCTCCCCGGCGACCTGCACAAACTCTGGCGGGCCCGCTCCCCGCACCAGTACCACGTCGAATACGGCTACTCCTGCATGGGCTACGAGATCCCGGCCGCGATCGGCGTCCAGCTGGCCGCCCCCGGCCGCCCCGTCTGGGCCCTCGTCGGCGACGGCACGTATCTGATGAACCCCACCGAGATCGTCACCGCGGTCCAGCAGGAACTCCCCGTGAAACTGGTCATCCTCCAGAACCACGGCTACGCGTCCATCGGCGGCCTCTCCGAGACGGTCGGCGGCGAACGCTTCGGTACGGCCTACCGCCACCGCGCCGCGGACGGCTCTTTCACCGGCCCCCCGCTCCCCGTCGACCTCGCGGCCAACGCGGGCTCGCTGGGGATGCGGGTGCTGCGCGCCAAGACCGTACGTGACCTGCGCGAAGCACTCGCCGAGGCGCGCGCCGCGGACCGCCCCACTTGTGTCTACGTCGAGACCGAAACGGCAGACACAGTGTCGGGCCCCCCTCCGGCGCAGGCGTGGTGGGATGTTCCCGTAGCCGAAACGGCCACCCGGCCGTCGGCCGTGAAAGCCCGGGAAGAGTACGACCGCCACGTCGCCGACCGACGCCACCACCTCTGAAGTCGCCGCTGAAGGAGTTTCTGTCATGAAGACCGTCAACCACTGGATCGGTGGCAAGACCGTCGAGGGCGCGTCGGGCAACTACGGCCCGGTCACCGACCCGGCCACCGGCGCCGTCACCACCCAGGTCGCGCTCGCCTCCCTCGAAGAGGTCGACGCCGCGGTCGCCGCCGCCAAGGACGCCTACGCCACCTGGGGCACGTCCTCGCTCGCCGCCCGCACCGCGGTCCTCTTCCGCTACCGCGCGCTCCTCGACGCACACCGCGACGACATCGCCGCGCTGATCACCGCCGAGCACGGCAAGGTGCACTCGGACGCGCTGGGCGAGGTCGCCCGCGGTCTGGAGATCGTCGAGCTGGCCTGCGGGATCACCACCCAGCTCAAGGGCGAGCTGTCCACCCAGGTCTCCAGCCGGGTCGACGTCTCCTCGATCCGCCAGTCGCTCGGTGTCGTCGCGGGCATCACCCCGTTCAACTTCCCGGCCATGGTGCCTATGTGGATGTTCCCGCTCGCCGTCGCCTGCGGAAACACCTTTGTGCTCAAGCCCAGCGAGAAGGACCCGTCGGCCGCCAACCTGCTGGCCGAGCTGGCCTCCGAGGCCGGACTGCCGGACGGCGTGCTGAACGTGCTGCACGGCGACAAGGTCGCCGTCGACGGACTGCTGAACCACCCGGACGTCGCCGCGGTCTCCTTCGTCGGCTCCACCCCGATCGCCCGCTACATGCACGCGACCGCCTCCGCCAACGGCAAGCGCGTCCAGGCGCTCGGCGGTGCGAAGAACCACATGCTGGTGCTGCCGGACGCGGACCTCGACGCCGCGGCCGACGCCGCCGTCTCCGCCGCGTACGGCTCCGCCGGTGAGCGCTGCATGGCGATCTCCGCGGTCGTCGCGGTCGGCTCCATCGCCGACGAGCTCGTCGCCAAGATCAAGGAGCGCGCCGAGAAGATCAAGATCGGCCCCGGCAACGACCCGACGTCCGAGATGGGCCCGCTGATCACCGCGGCCCACCGCGACAAGGTCGCCTCCTACGTCACGGGCGCCGCCGCCCAGGGCGCCGACGTCGTCCTCGACGGCACCGGCTTCACCGTCGACGGCTTCGAGAAGGGCCACTGGATCGGCCTCTCCCTCCTCGACAACGTGTCCACCGACTCGGACGCGTACAAGGACGAGATCTTCGGCCCGGTGCTGTGCGTCCTGCGCACCGAGACGTACGAAGAGGGCGTCGCCCTCATGAACGCCTCGCCGTTCGGCAACGGCACCGCGATCTTCACCCGCGACGGCGGCGCCGCCCGCCGCTTCCAGCTGGAGATCGAGGCCGGCATGGTCGGCGTCAACGTGCCGATCCCGGTGCCGGTCGGCTACCACTCCTTCGGTGGCTGGAAGGACTCCCTCTTCGGCGACCACCACATCTACGGCAACGACGGCGTGCACTTCTACACCCGCGGCAAGGTCGTCACCACCCGCTGGCCGGACCCGGCCGACGCCCCGGCGGGCGTGGACCTGGGCTTCCCGCGCAACCACTGACCGACCGCCCCACCTCGACGGCCCGTACGGACGCTGTATCCGTACGGGCCGCCGCCGTGTGATCTCGGAGCCGCCGCGGGCCCACGCACCGCAGCGCGATCAAGTCGTTGCCGGCACCCGTAACTCGCTCGCCGCGCGGGCCGCGCCGGTGCTGTGATGGGGCCATGACCATCCCGACCAGGCCACAGCACGAGATCCGCGCCCAGCACACGGACACGACCGTCACCGTCTACCAGGCGTACAGCCCGTTCATCGGCCTTCCTGCTGCACGTGACGGGCGCTTCCCGAGCGCCTGGAAGCGTGATCGCATGACATGGATCAAGCCGAGCTTTCTGTGGATGATGTATCGCTGCGGCTGGGCCCTGAAGGAGGGTCAGGAGGCCGTCCTGGCCGTCGAGATCACCCGTGAGGGCTTCGACTGGGCCCTGGCGAACTCCGAACTCTCGCATTACGTACGGGGAGTGCACCCCGACCGCGCCACCTGGCAGCGCGAACTGCGCCGGAGCCCGGCCCGCGTCCAGTGGGATCCCGAGCGCGACCTGCGCCTGAACCGGCTCCCGCACCGCTCCCTCCAGCTCGGGCTCTGCGGTGAGGCGGCGCGGCGTTACGCGGACGAGTGGACGGTGTCCATCCGTGACGTCACCCCGCTCGCCCGGCAGATCCACGAACTGGTGCGGGACGGAGGGCTCGACGAGGCGGCGGAGCTCCTGCCGGAGGAGTTGCCGTACCCGACCCATGTGCCGGGAACGTGACACATGGCCGACATCGGCCGGTGCGCTTCATGCCAGGACGAAGCAGCCCCGGCGTTCCAGTTCGGTCAGGAGGGGCAGAGACGGGTCGATCCCGTTCCAGCGCAGGTCCAGTTTCTCCAGCGACGGCATCTCCGCGAGCCAGTCCGGCAGTTGGACAAGGCGGTTGCTCCGCAGGTCGATGTGACGCAGTCGCGGAAGGCGGGACAGCGACTGCGGCAGCTCGGACACGGAGTTTTCGCGCAGGTCCAGGTGGCGGAGTTCGCGCAGGCCGACGATCGAGGGCGGCAAGGTCGTGATCGCGTTCCCCCGGAGCCAGAGCTCACGCAGGTTCCGGAGCTGTCCGATGGACGTGGGCAGAGCGGTGAGGCGGTTGTGCTGGGCCCTGAGTTCGATGAGGGAGGCCATCTCGCCGATGGGATCCGGGAGAGTGGTGAGGTGGTTCTCGCCGATGTTGAGGTAGCGCAGTCGTGTCAAGTGTCCGATGCGGTCCGGCAGGTGTGACAGCTGGTTGTCGTGCAGGTAGAGACAGCCGCTGAGCCCGGTCAGTTCTCCCAGTTCGCCGGGCACCGCCGTGAGCGCGTTGTGACCGAGGTCCAGGGTGTGGAGCAGGCGCAGTCGGCCGATCCCCGGAGGGAGGGCCGTCAGTCCGTTGTCCGCGAGGATCAGCACACGGAGCTCGGTGCGTTGCCAGACCGATTCCGGTACTTCGCCGAGTTCTTGGCGCCAAAGGTTCAGCACGCTTCTCACAACCACGCACCTCTTGTGTTCATGCCGCGGCCCCGCACCATCACGCGCTGATCCGGCAGTACAGCCGGTGGCCGCGCGTGGAGGCCCTCTCCGCGAGAGCGGCGAGATCCTTCAGGAAGCCGGCGATTTTGCTCAGGTCCGCCTCGGCGTCGAACACACCGGACGCGGACCAGTCGCGGGCCACGTCATCCAACCGATCCCGGTCGCAGCGGGCGAGCGAGTCGCGAAAGGAGTCCGTGAGTGACAGGCTGACGACCTGGCCGCCTTCCGCCATCGCGACCAGGTGGCCGTGCCTGGGGTCGGCCTCGACGGCGTCGGCCGATCTCCCCGTGAAGAGCGCCTCTGCCGGGAGCAGATCGAGGACCGGGTCCATGCCCTTCACGACGAGTTCGTCGTACCCCGCCCCGGTCGGTGGCTGTCCGTCCTCACGGACCACGGCCCGAGCGGCGTCTTCGTCATCAGCGGCGGCGTAGTAGCCGAAGAGAACCCCCATGCCGTCGATCCTGCCAGTCACCGGCCCCACCGTCATCCGCGTCAGGGACCGGAGCGGCCCTCTGCGGCCTGGCCGTGAGGCGTGGCTGAGCGCGTGGCCGAGTGCGTGGCGCACGCCCGCGATCCGTTGAATCAGGCAAAAGGGTTAGTCGGTCTGCGGGCCGACATAACCGGCGTTACGTTCCGTTCATGACCCTTCTCGCCCTCACCCTCGCGGCTCCCGGCCTGAAGATCGACTGGACCGGGCTGACGCTGTACAACACGATCATTTCGTTGTCCGCCGGTGCCGGGCTGCTGCTCGTGGTGGCGTTGGGGCGCCAGCTGCTGGCGTCCGGGCGCACCGTCACCCCCGACGGCTGGGCGCTGGCCTTCGGCGCCATCGGCCTCGTCCTGCTCATCACCGGCCTCCATATGAGCTTGGCCTGGCCGCTCGTCGGAGGCGGCTTCCCGCAGAACAACATCATCTTCGGCGAACCGGCCGTGATCTTCGGTGTCGTTCTCCTCGCCGCGTCCCTCTACCTGTGGAAGCGCGGTGCCGGGATCAACGCCTCCGACCGCATCGTCCACACGGTCCGTGTCACCGCACCCATCTCCGTTCTGGTGTTCGGCGTCGGGCTGGCCTGTCTGGGAATCGCCGCCGCAGGCTGGAAGTACACCATTTTCGCCGCACCCGCCGAAGAGCCCATCGCGGGGTTGTTCGCCGAGTGGCCGGTGGTGGAGACGAGCTTTGTGTCCGGGGCGTACCTTCTGGTGGGTATCGGCGCGATTCTGTTCCCGTTCGCGCTGCGCAGGCCGAGCGGGCGGACGGTCCAGGTCGTCGGGGTCGCCTGGGGACTGGCCGGACTGGCGTACTTCCTCTTCGGGGCGCTCGCCTACTTCACCCACATCGGTCTGATCATGAACACCAAGTGAGCCGCGCCCGCCGCCGGTGGGTCCCGACCGTCCGGCCGATGGTCCGGCATACCGCGTCTGGAGTACGGCGGGGGAGTGCCGTACGCCGCAAGGAGGCCGCGGAGTTCCCCCTGGCGGCTGCCCGTGCGCGGCGGCCGTCCGCTTAGGGTCGGGAAGTATGGAGACCCCTATTGCGCGTACGTCCCGGTGGCGGCGGCTGCTGCCCCGTAAACGCGGCCGGTGGGCCGCGGGCCTCGCCGCGCTCGTCGTGCTGGCCGGTGCGGGCACCTGGACCGCCGCGGCCGACGACGGCGCACCCGCCGTGCACCGCCAGGACCGGATGATGCGCGTCGACGGCGTGTCCATCGACACCTCGTACTTCACCACCGGGGGCACGGAGCACCGGCCCGCCGTGCTGATCGGGCACGGGTTCGGCGGCAGCAAGAGCGATGTGCGGGCGCAGGCCGAGCAGCTGGCCGATGCAGGCTACGCCGTGCTGACCTGGTCCGCCCGCGGGTTCGGGAAATCGGGTGGGGAGATCTCGCTCAACGCCCCCGACCGCGAGGTCAAGGACGTGTCCCGGCTGATCGACTGGCTCGCGGACCGGCCCGAGGTGGAGCTCGACGGCAAGGGCGACCCCCGGGTCGGGATCACCGGCGCCTCCTACGGCGGGGCCGTCTCGCTCCTCGCCGCCGGATACGACAAGCGCGTCGACGCCATCGCCCCGCAGATCACCTACTGGAACCTGGCCGACGCCCTGTTCCCCGACGGAGTCTTCAAGAAGCTCTGGGCCGGAATCTTCGTCACCACCGGCGGCGGCTGCCAGAAGTTCGAGAAGCAGCTCTGCGACATGTACGAACGGGTCGCCGTCAGCGGAGAGCCGGACGCCGCCGCGCGTGCCCTGCTGACCGAGCGTTCCCCGAGCGCCGTCGCCGACCGCATCAAGGTCCCCGCGCTCATCGTGCAGGGTCAGAGCGACTCCCTCTTCCCGCTCGGCCAGGCCGACGCCATGGCCGAGGCGATCAGCGGCAACGGCGCACCGGTCGCCGTCGACTGGATCGCAGGCGGACACGACGGCGGCGACCTGGAGACCGACCGCGTGCGACAGCGCATCGGCGGCTGGTTCGACCGGTATCTGAAGGGCGACAAGGGCGCCGACACCGGGCCCGGATTCCGCGTCACCCGGACCGGAGGCATCGACTCCACCGACGGGGCCGCCCTCACGCGCGGGGCGAGCAGCGCCACGTATCCGGGGCTGGGCAGCGGAGGAGAAGCGATCGATCTCGGGCGCCGGACGCAGACGTTCCGTAACCCCGCAGGGGCCAACCCGCCCGCCATCTCGGCCGTTCCCGGCGTCGGCGGCGGACTCTCCCAGCTGTCGTCCCTCGGCGTCGGCCTCTCGCTCGACTTCCCCGGGCAGTACGCCCGCTTCGAATCGGCCCCGCTGACCACATCCCTGCGCGTCACCGGATCACCGACCGTACGGGTCGAAGTGGACGCGGCGCAGGGTGATGCCGTGCTGTTCGGCAAGGTGTACGACGTGTCGCCGGACGGCAGGCAGCAGGTGCTGCCCTCCCAGCTCGTCGCGCCCTTCCGGATCCCGCAGTCCCAGCAGGGCAAGGACGTGCGGCTGACCCTCCCCGCCGTCGACCACCAATTCGACGCGGGACACCGGCTCCGCCTGGTCCTCTCCGCCACCGACCTCGGTTACGCCTCGCCGGCCGCGCCGACCACGTACAAGGTGACCCCCGCCGGCCCGCTGACCGTCCCCACCGCCCCGGCCCTGAAGACCGCGGCGGCCACCCTGCCCTGGTGGACCTGGGGACTCCCGGCCGCCGCCGTCGTGATCGCCGCCCTGCTGCTGCTCACCGCCCGCCGCCGCACCGCGACCCCCGCACCCGACCCGGCGCTCACCGGCGTACCCCTCCAGATCACCGGCCTGTCGAAGAAGTACGCCGGGTCCGCCGACCGGTACGCCGTGAAGGAACTCTCCTTCCGTGTTGAGAAGGGACAGGTGCTCGGCCTCCTCGGACCCAACGGCGCGGGCAAGACCACGACCCTGCGCATGCTCATGGGGCTCATCACACCCGACGACGGCGAGATCCGTGTCTTCGGGCAGGCCATCGGGCCGGGCGCGCCCGTGCTGTCGCGCGTCGGCTCGTTCGTCGAAGGGGCGGGCTTCCTGCCGCATCTGTCCGGGCGCGCCAACCTGGAGCTGTACTGGCAGGCCACCGGGCGCCCCGCCGAGGACGCGTACATCGAGGAGGCCCTGGAGATCGCCGGGCTCGGTGACGCGCTGGCCCGCGCCGTGCGCACGTACTCGCAGGGCATGCGGCAACGGCTCGCCATCGCCCAGGCCATGCTCGGCATGCCGGACCTGCTCATCCTCGACGAACCGACCAACGGACTCGACCCGCCCCAGATCCGCGAGATGCGCGACGTGATGATCCGGTACGCGGCCGGGGGCCGGACCGTCATCGTCTCCAGCCATCTCCTCTCCGAGGTCGAACAGTCCTGCACCCACCTCGTGGTCATGGACCGCGGCCGGCTCGTCCAGGCAGGCCCGGTCGCCGAGATCACCGGCTCCGGCGACATGCTGCTCGTCACCAGCGCGCAGGAGGTGGCCGAACCCCTCGTGGAGAAGGTCGCCGCGCTGCCGGGGATCGGCTCGGCCGTCCGCACGGAAGACGGCCGTGGACTGCTCGTACGGCTCGACGGCGCCGGCCCGTCCGGGCTGATCGCCGAACTGGTCAGGCTGGACGTGCCGTTGACCGGCGTCGGGCCGCACCGCCGCCTGGAGGACGCGTTCCTCACCCTGATCTCCGGAGGCTCCGCATGAGTGCCGCAGTCGATGTCACAGAAGCTGTCGATGTCACAGAACCCGCCGTGGCGCCCGGCTACCGGGCCCGGCACACCCTGCCGCTGCGCGTCGAGGCCGTACGCCAGCTGCGCAGGCGCCGCACCCTGCTCATGGGCGGGGTGCTGGCGGCGCTGCCGTTCATCCTGATCGCCGCGTTCGCGATCGGCGGCACACCGTCCTCGCGGGGCGGCGGCGACCGGCTCACTCTGATGGACACCGCGACCGCGTCCGCCGCGAACTTCGCCGCGACCTGCCTCTTCGTGTCCGCCGGGTTCCTGCTCGTCGTGCCGGTGGCGCTGTTCTGCGGGGACACCGTGGCCTCCGAGGCCAGCTGGTCGTCGCTGCGCTATCTGCTCGCGGCGCCCGTGCCACGGGCCAGGCTGCTGTGGAGCAAGCTCGTCGTGGCGCTCGGCTTCAGCCTGGCCGCGATGGTGCTGCTGCCACTCGTCGCGCTGGCCGCGGGAGCCGTCGCGTACGGCTGGGGGCCGCTCGAACTCCCCACCGGCGGCGCACTCGCGACCTCGGACACCGTGCCGCGCCTCGCGCTTGTCGTCGCGTTCGTCTTCGTCTCCCAACTGGTCACCGCGGGGCTGGCGTTCTGGCTGTCGACGAAGACCGACGCCCCGCTGGGCGCGGTCGGCGGGGCGGTCGGGCTGACCATCGTCGGCAATGTGCTGGACGCCGTCACCGCGCTCGGCTCCTGGCGCGAATTCCTGCCCGCGCACTGGCAGTTCGCCTGGGCGGACGCGCTGCAGCCCGATCTGGAATGGGGCGGCATGGCAAAGGGCGCGGCGATCTCGGTGACGTATGCCCTGATCCTGTTCGCTTTCGCGTTCCGGGGGTTCAGTCGTAAGGACATCGTGTCCTGAGCTTGATCTTCCACCGACCTCCCGGCCTCCGTTGCCGCATCGAGATTCATCCGCAACGTCTTCGACTGCTCCTGGCCGCCCTCTCGCGCGTCACATTCACAAGTGCTGACACGACGACGTTGGGGGCAGGTCATGGAACGCCGGACAGGGACGTACATACGGACATGGCGAGGGGCACTCGGCGTGCTGCTGGCGGGAGGGGTGCTGCTCACCGGGTGCTCGGGGGGATCCAGCGGAACGGCGTACGACTCCGCCCAGCGCCGGGGCGCCCCGGCGCCCGTGCCCGCCGCGTCGGGCGGTGCGGCAGACAACGCGGAGGGTGCGGACGGTTCGAAGAAGCGGGACGGGCTGCGGGAGTCCGCGCCGCCCGACTACCTTTCCACGTTCGCCCTGGACGTCGACACCGCCTCGTACGGCTACGCGCGCCGCACCCTCTCCGACGGCAGCCTGCCGGATCCGGTCACCGTGCGGCCCGAGGAGTTCGTCAACAGCTTCCGCCAGGGCTACCGCCGCCCGGCCGGCAACGGCTTCACCGTGAACGTGGACGGGGCACGCGCCGGGGCCGGGGCGGGGGCCGACGGCTGGTCGCTGGTACGGGTCGGCCTGGCCACCCGGGCCGCCCCCGCCCGTGACGAACGCCCGCCCGCCGCACTCACCTTCGTCGTCGACATCTCCGGCTCGATGGCCGAGCCGGGCCGTCTCGACCTGGTGAAGGAGTCCCTGGGCATCCTCACCGACGAACTCCGCGACGACGACTCGATCTCCCTGGTCACCTTCAGCGACGAGGCGAACACCCTGCTGCCGATGACCCGGCTGCGCGACCACCGCGGGAAGATCCGCGACAAGGTCGACTCCATGGAACCCACCGACTCCACCAACGTGGAAGCCGGCATCACCCGCGGGTACGAAGAGGCCGTCGACGGCCGCGTCAAGGGTGCCAACAACCGGGTCGTCCTGCTCTCCGACGCCCTCGCCAACACCGGCGAGACCGGCGCCGACGCCATCCTCGAACGCATCGACTCCGCCCGCCGCGAGTACGGCATCACCCTCTTCGGGGTCGGCGTCGGCAGCGACTACGGCGACGCGCTGATGGAACAGCTCACCAACAAGGGCGACGGCCACACCACCTACATCGCCGACGACACCCAGGCGCGAAAGGTCTTCGTCGACCAGCTGCCCGCACACCTCGAACTGACGGCGCGCGACGCCAAGGCCCAGGTCGCCTTCGACCCGAAGACCGTCGAGAAGTTCAAGCTGATCGGTTACGAGGACCGGAAGGTCGCCGACGAGGACTTCCGCAACGACCGCGTCGACGGCGGCGAGGTCGGCCCCGGCCACACGGTGACGGCGCTCTACGCCGTACACCTCAGGAACGGCGCGTCCGGGCACGTGGCGACCGCCACCGTCCGCTGGCTGGACCCCAGGACGCGTACGCCGCACGAGCAGACGGGCAAGGTCGGGACGGACGCGATCGACGGTCCGCTGTGGGACGGCGACAGCAAGCGGCTACAGGTCACCGCGGTAGCCGCGTACTTCGCCGATGCACTGCGCGGCGGCGAACTGCCGGGCGCACCGGGCCTCGGGGAACTCGCCTCGAAGGCCGATGAGTTGGCGTCCGCGACCGAGGACGATTCGGTGCGGAAGCTGGCGACCGCGATCGGACAGGCGAACCGGCTCAAGGGCGGCGGGGACGACAACGGGTCCGGGGGCGCGCCGGAGGGCGAGATGGACTGACCGGGGGAGGCGACGGGCCGCACCGGATTGCGGAAGCCGGCTGTGCGGCCCGTCCGCCGACGCCATGATGTGGACCATGTTCTCCCTGCCCTCCTCGTCGTCCGTGTCCTCCCTGTTCCTGGTGCTCGCCGTGCTCGCGACCGGCCTCTACGCGGGCTTTCTGCTGACGTTTCTGATCGCGGTCATGCCCGGCATCGCGGCGCTGCCGGACGAGCGGTTCACTGCCGCGATGCGCCGCTTCAACGAGAAGGTGCCCGGACCGGTCTTCCTGGTCCTCTTCCTGGGAGTGATCGCCTTCCCGGCCGTCGCTGTCGCGGTCACGGTCGCCGGAGGCGACAACGTCGACGGGGCGCTCGCCGTGGCGGCGCTGGTCTGCGCGGTCGGCAGCCACCTGATCACGATCACCGGGAACATTCCGCTGAACAAGGCGCTCGCCGAGTCCGAGGGCGGCGACGACGGCGCGGCCCGCGAGGCGTTCGAGTCCCGCTGGAACTCTCTCCACCGGATCCGGACCGCCCTGTCCCTCGCCGCTTTCGGGCTGCTGGCCGTGGCCGCCGCATAGCCCCCTTCCGCGTCGGGGGCGTGCGCCCGTGGAGAAGCTGTGACGGGACGCCGGGCACGGTGGCGAAGGCCGCGGAGCCGGGCTCGTCGTTCAACCGCCGACCGCACCCCGCGAGTCCTGGAGGTATGGCAGGCCCCACCCCCAGGACTACGGCAGCACGGATGTTCCCGCCCCGGGACGATCTCCTACGGTGAGGCCATGCGCCCTCGCACCGTGTGGCAGGCCCTGCCGACCCCCCGCTATCTGCTGACGCCCTGGCCCTGGAGGTCGGCCGGATACCTGATCAGCGGCGCGGCGGCAGGCGCGGTCGTCCTGCTGGTGACCGTGACGGGAGCGGCGGTGGGCGCCGCGCTCTCCCTGGTACTGATCGGCCTGCCGCTCCTGGCCCTCCTCGCTCTCTCCGGGATCCCGGTGGCGGCCCTGGAGCGGCGCAGGCTGCGCCTGATGGACCCCGCCCCGGCCCCCGGCCCGCACCGCCGCCCGGACGAACCGGGGCTGTGGAGCTGGGTGACGTGCCGGTTCCGGGAGCAGGCGACCTGGCGGGAACTCGGGTACGCGCTGCTGTTCGCGGTGGTCCTGTGGCCGCTGGACGCCCTGGCGGTGGGCTTCTGCGCGGCCGTGCCGCTGGCGGTGATGAGCACCCCGCTGGTGATGGAGGTGTACGGGACGGGGCGGAGGCCCGGGTGGTGAAGCTGTGGACGGTCACGACGTGGCCCGAAGCCTTCGCGACCGCGGCGGGCGGACTCGTACTCCTGGCGCTCGGCGGCTACCTCCTGGGCGTGCTGGCCGGAGCGAGGGCGGAGCTGACGCACGTCCTGCTCACTCACAGACACGGATCGGCCGACCCGGACGCCCGAGTCGTGGAACTCACCCGCTCCCGGGTCCGGTTGGTCGACGCCTTCGAGGCGGAACGCCGACGGATCGAACGCGATCTGCACGACGGGGCCCAGCAGCGCATCGTCGCGCTCACGATGATGCTCGGCCTGGCCCGCCTGGACGCCCCGCCCGGCGCGCTCGCCGACCAGCTGGCCAGGGCCCACGAGGAGGCCGGCAAGGCCCTCTCCGAGCTGCGCGAGCTGATCCACGGCATCCATCCCCAGGTCCTCGCCGACTACGGCCTCCAGGCCGCGGTCGCCGACGCCGCCGACCGCTCCGCGATCCCCGTCGACCTGGACCTCGAACTGCCCGGCAGGCTCCCCGGGGCCGTCGAGGCGGCCGCGTACTTCGTGGTCTGCGAGGCACTGGCCAACGTCGCCAGACACAGCGGCGCACACCGCGCCGCGATCAGCGGCGGCCATGCCGGAGGACGGCTGTTCCTGGAGATCCACGACGACGGCCGGGGCGGCGCCGGCACGTCGGGCGGCGGCAGCGGACTGACCGGCTTGGCCGACCGGGTGTCCGTACTGGATGGCAGACTTGCCCTGTCCAGTCCGGCCGGTGGCCCGACCCGATTGCGAGTGGAGATTCCTTGCGAGTGGACCGATCGCTCCGCGTAGTACTGGCCGAGGACAGCGTGCTGCTGCGCGAGGGTCTGACCGGCCTGCTCACCCGCTTCGGCCACCAGGTGGCCGCGGCCGTCGGCGACGCGGAGGCGCTCATCGCGGCAGTGGCCGAGCACGGCCCGGACATCGTCGTGACCGACGTACGGATGCCGCCCGGCTTCCAGGACGAGGGCCTGCACGCGGCGGTACGGCTCCGCGAGAAGCAGCCCGCACTCCCCGTACTGGTCCTGAGCC
Source organism: Streptomyces sp. NBC_01217 (assembly GCF_035994185.1). Classification (NCBI taxonomy): domain Bacteria; kingdom Bacillati; phylum Actinomycetota; class Actinomycetes; order Kitasatosporales; family Streptomycetaceae; genus Streptomyces; species Streptomyces sp. NBC_01217. Next base: position 3,145,195 of record NZ_CP108538.1, on the reverse strand, counting down.
AGTACGTGCAACGCACCTACGCCGCGGATCTCCTCGACTCCGGGGACGGTTCGGGCGTCGGCTACCTCCTCAAGGACCGGGTCGGCCAGATCGAGGAGTTCATCGACGCCCTCCAGGAGGTCGCCGACGGCGGCACGGTCGTCGACCCCGAGGTCGTACGCCAACTCCTGCGCCGCCGCCGCGACCCACTGGAACGCCTCACCACCAGGGAACGCGAGGTGCTCGCCCTGGTCGCCCAGGGCAGATCGAACGGCGCGATCGCCCACGCCCTGGTGGTCTCCGAAGCCGCAGTGGGCAAGCACATCGGCAACATCCTCGCCAAACTGGATCTCCCGCCGGCCGACGAAACACACCGCAGAGTACTGGCGGTCCTGACGTTCCTACGCGCCTGACCGGCGGTTCACGCCCGGGCCACGGTGTCGTGCTGAAGCACCGGCAGCGCCCCATATCTGCGGCAGCACTGAACACGGCGGCTGCCAGAAGACGTTCAGTGCCCTGCCGGCTGCCCGCCGGTTCGGCAGCCCCGGCCTCTGAGCAGGGGGCGGGCCGCCCATCATCGGGTGGTCCGTCCAGTCTTATGCCGCCACTACGCCGTGCCCGCTAGCGTGCTCTGACCAGTAAAAAGGCCCTCCCGGAGGAGGGCCCGACACCGGCTGGACTGAAGTGCCCCCGGCAGGACTCGAACCTGCGGCCAAGCGCTTAGAAGGCGCCTGCTCTATCCACTGAGCTACGGGGGCCGGGTGGTGGCCTCGGCGGCCTGGAGCCCTGGGGCCGGGCCGGTCGGGGACCCGCCGGGACAAGGATAGGGCTCCGATCGCCTCGACCCGGTTGCTTCACCTGCGTGGCACGATGTGGAGGTTCGGTGAAGCGAACCGATAATCGCAGGTGGGTGGGATTCGTGCATCGCTTTTGACGCCTCGCGCCCCGGGTGTTGTGCACTCGTTATGCCTGCGCCCCACTCGTCCCCTCTGTCCCGACTCCGCCCCTGGGGGAGAACCGGCGCGCAGAGGTGGCTATACGCTTCAAAAAGGCGCCAAAATTGGGCATTCTTCGCATGTGGTGACCTTGGACGTACGGCCTCAGCTCATCGACGCACTTTCCGCCCTGCGCGACCGTGTCGCTGCCGTGCGTCTTCCACTGCCGCTGCCGGGGGCCGCGCGCGCCCGGCAGACCCGGAGCGAACTGCTCGCCCAGCTCGACGACTATCTGCTTCCCCGGCTCAGAGACCCCGAAGCGCCCCTGCTCGCGGTCATCGGCGGGTCCACCGGGGCCGGGAAGTCGACGCTCGTCAATTCGCTGGTGGGGCGGCTGGTCAGCGAGGCCGGGGTGCTGCGGCCCACCACCCGGACGCCCGTGCTCGTCTGCCATCCGGATGATCATCACTGGTTCGCGGGGGTCCGCGTACTGCCGCAGCTGACCAGGGTCTGGCTGCCGCCGCAGGAGAACGGGGACCCCGGCAGGTGCGAGGACCTCGACGGGCTCCACGGTCTGGACGGTCTCGACGGAAGCGAGGACGAGAACGGGACCGCGTTGCGAGTCGAGACCGCCGCCGGGCTGCCGCGCGGGCTCGCACTGCTCGACGCGCCCGACATCGACTCACTCGTGGTACGGAACCGGGTACTGGCCGCCGAGTTGATCTGCGCCGCGGACGTGTGGGTGATGGTGACCACGGCCTCCCGGTACGCGGACGCGGTGCCGTGGCATCTGCTGCGTACCGCCAAGGAGTACGACGCCTCGCTCGTCACCGTCCTGGACCGGGTGCCGCACCAGGTGATCGCCGAGGTGTCCCGGCAGTACGGGGCGCTGCTCACCAGGGCGGGCCTCGGCGAGGTGCCGCGCTTCACCATTCCCGAGCTGCCCGAGTCGGCCGGCGGCGGCAGCGGACTGCTGCCCACCACCGCGGTCGCCCCGCTGCGGGCCTGGCTCAGCCACCGCGCCCAGGACCCGGCGGCCCGTCAGCAGGCGGTCGGGCGCACGGCGGCCGGGGTCATCGACTCGCTGGACGTACGGATGCCCGCGCTGGCCGGAGCCGTCGCGGCGCAGTACGCGGCGGCCGTGCGGCTGACCGGCGTGGTCGAGGACGCCTACCGCACCGAGGGCGCCCGGGTCCGGCGGCGGCTGCGCAACGGCGGTGTGCTCGCCGGGGACGCCCGGACCCGGTGGCGCGGATACCCGATGTACAGCACCTCCGAGGAACTCCTCGAAGCACTGGTGGAAAGCCTTGCCGCACTTCTGCAGTGCGCAGTGGCCGCTGCCGACGAACAGATCCGCACGACCTGGCGGCGTGAGCCCGCGGCCGGGGCGTTCGGCTTCGCGGGCGTCGGGCGGGAGACCGGGGGATGGGGGCCCGCCGAGGACATCCGGGGCCGGATCGCCATGGCCGTACGGCGATGGTGGCGGGTGCTGGACGAACTGGCCGAGGAAGAGGTGCGCCGGCTCGAACGCAACGCCGCACCCGACGCCGAGACGGTGGCGGCGCTCCTGGCCGCCGCGCTGCTCGGCGGCCGCCGTACCCGCGGCGCCGGAGAGCAGCTCGCCGAACGGATCGGCGCCCAGGGCGCGCTGCGGCTGCGCGACAAGGGCGGCGCACTGCTCACCGACTGCCTCGACCGGGTGCTGGACGGCGAGCGCGACCGGCGGCTCGCACCGCTGGACGCACTCGACGTGGCCCCGGAGCCGCAGGCCGAACTGATCGCCGCGCTGTCCGTACTGCAGAAGGAGAGGTGGCAGCGATGACTGCCGTCATTGACGAGGGGCCCGGCCGGGGCGAGAGTCCCGCTTCTCACGAGGACCGGGGCTTTCACAAGGACTACCCCGGCCGGGGACGGGCGCCGGACAGGCACGCAGCCGTGCCGGAGGCGGGCGGGGGCTGGAACGACGGGCTCATCGCCCGGCGCGCGGCCGCCAAGACGGCGGACGCCGGGCCCGGGACCGCCCAGGACGACGACGTACGGCCGCCCCAGGTCGAGGCGTACGTACCGTCCGGCGGTCCGCTCCGGCCGCGGCTCGACGCACTGCGTGAACTGGTCGGGCTGTCCAGGGCCAGACTCGACGGGGCAGCCCTCGCCGAGGCCGGGCGCGTGCTCGACGAAGCGGCGGCCCGCCAGCGGCTCTCCTCCCGGCACACCGTTGTCGCCATCGCCGGAGCGACCGGCAGCGGCAAATCGACCCTCTTCAACTCCCTCGCGGGCGTCCAGATCTCCGACACCGGGCTGCGCAGGCCGACCACCTCCGCCCCGATCGCCTGCTCATGGACCGACGGGGCCGCCGGGCTCCTCGACCGGCTGGCCATTCCGGGACGGCTCAGGCGCAGGCCGCAGCAGGGCGGCGCGGAAGCCGACGAGGCGCTCCAGGGGCTCGTCCTCGTCGACCTGCCCGACCACGACTCGGCGGCGGCCGGGCACCGCGAGCAGGTCGACCGGGTGCTCGCGCTGGTCGATGCGGTGATCTGGGTCGTCGACCCGGAGAAGTACGCGGACGCGGCCCTGCACGAGCGCTATCTGAGGCCGCTCGCCGGGCACGCCGAGATCACCTTCGTCGTCCTCAACCAGATCGACCGGCTGCCCGGCGACGCCGCCGACCAGGTCCTCGACGATCTGCGCCGGCTGCTCGACGAGGACGGCATGGCCCTCGGCGAACACGGCGAACCGGGCGCCACCGTCATGTCCCTGTCCGCACTCACCGGCGAGGGCGTGGGCGAACTGCGCGAGATGCTCGGCCGGTTCGTCCAGGAACGCACGGCAGCGGCACGCCGGCTCTCCGCGGATGTGGACGCCGCCGCGGCCAGGCTCCGTCCGGTGTACGTCGCCGAGGGGCGACCCGGCCTCGGTGAAGGGGCCCGCGAGGAGTTCGCCGACCGGCTCGCGGAAGCCGTCGGGGCGGCCGCGGCGGGACAGGCGGCCGAGCGCGAGTGGCGCAGGAACGCCGGACGGGCGTGCGGCACGCCGTGGCTGCGGCTGTGGCGCTGGTACGAGTCCTCCCGGCGGCCGGGAGGCCTGGAGTGCCCGGTGCGGCCCGCGCCCCCCGAGGAGCAGCTCACCGCACGCCAACGCGTCGAACAGGCGGTACGGACGGTGGCCGACGAGGCCGCCGACGGGCTGCCCGCCCCCTGGGCGCAGGCGGTACGTGAGGCCGCGGTGAACGGTGCGGAAGGGCTGTCGGAGGCGCTCGACGAGATGGCGGAGAGGATCGGCACGGGGGACGGGCGGGGGCGGATGGTGAGCTGCCCCTCGGGCGATGCGGGTGGTGCGGGCGTCGGCGCGTACGGTGCGGCGGCCGGGCTGGGTGTTTCGGGTGGTCCGGGCGGTTCGGTGGTCGTGGCGACGGGGGTGGCCGGGGCCTCCGGTGTGGCGCACAGCGGTCGCGTGGGCGGGAGGCCGCCGCGGCCCAGGTGGTGGCCCGCCGCCGTGCTGGCGCAGGCGTCGATGACGTTGCTGCAGGTCTTCGGCGGTCTCTGGCTGGTCGGCCAGATCGTCGGCGTACTCGAACCCGGATTCCTCACGCCCGCCCTGGTGATGCTGGCCGGTGTCGTCGGCGGCCCGCTGGTGGAGTGGTCGTGCGCGGCTGCGGCGCGGGGGCCCGCGCGACGGTACGGGCAGGAGGCCGAGCGGCAATTGCGCGAGGCCGCGGCGGCCTGCGGGCGGGCGGGGGTGCTCGATCCGGTGGCGGCGGAACTCGTGCGGTACCGCGAGGTGCGGGAGCGGTATGTGGCGGTGACGGAGTTTTCCACAACTGGCCGGTAGTCCACAGGCGTCAGCAGGAATTCCGCCTCTCCTTCAACCTGGGATCAGTGACCGCGCGGGTGCGGTCACTGGAGCCGAAGGCCGAAGGGGAGGCGGAGTCATGAATGACACCTTGGTGACACTGGTGGGCAATGCGGCGACGGGCGTGGAGTTCCGGGAGACCGCGACCGGCGGAATGGCGCGATTCCGGTTCGCGGTGACACCGCGCCGCTGGGATCGCGAGAAGCAGTTCTGGACGGACGGGCACACGAGTTTCTACACCGTGTGGGCTTGGCGGACTCTGGCGTCGAATCTTTCCGGTTCCGTATCGGTCGGAGAACCACTGGTCGTGCACGGCAGGTTGAAGGTGCGCGAGGAGGAACGGGAGGGCGGGCGCAGGACGTTCGTGGACATCGAGGCGCTCGCGGTGGGACACGATCTCACCCGGGGGACGGCCGCGTTCCGGCGGGTGATGAGGGCCGAGCCGGGGCTGGTCGCGCGTGCGGGAAGCATGGACAGGGTGGGTGACCTGGGAGACCTGGGCGAGGAGGGTGGACAGGAGGAAGGGGGCGAACGGAGCGATCGGAGTGAACGGGGCGGGCGACAGCGGGGCAAGAGGCCAACAGAGCGTCAGAAAGGTGACCAGGAGCTTGCGTCGGCGCCGTGAGCGGGCCGGATCGGGCCGTGACCGGACGTGACCGATCCTGACCGGACAGAGGTGGAATGGGCGGCCGATACGCAAGGCGGCGCGCGGACGGGATACCGGCGATAACGATTCCGAGTCGGAATGGTTGTACGACGGTATGACGGGGGATTGTTCAACGCCGCATCCATAGGATTCCCAGTACTCACGGGGCACTTGAGTCGACTGGCGGGACAGTCCCCACACGCGCATCAGGCGCGGAGAGTCCTGCCCGGAGGGGAATTCTGTGTTTTCTGCTTCTTCAGCGACCGTTTTGTCATCAACGGAGACGACCGGATCTCCACGGCGGCGGGGCATAGCCCGGCTGGCCGCTTCGGTGGTGGCATCCGGTCTGGTCATGACAGGCGCCCTTGTCGGCGCGGGCAGCGCGGTCGCCGATGAGGCGCCGCAGCATCAGGGCGGCGCGGCCGCGGTCCTGGACGGGTTGAAGACCTACGACCGCGCCCTGCTCCACGCGGACGGCAAGGACCAGGTGCTGCCCGCCGGGCTCTTCGAGATGACCGTCGACGGCGGCGGCAAGCTCAAGACGTACTGCATCGACATTCACAACCCCACCCAGGACCGGGCGAAGTACCTGGAGACCCCCTGGAACCAGACCTCGCTCGGCAGCAACAAGAACGCGGGCAAGATCCGCTGGATCCTGGAGCACTCCTACCCGCAGGTCGACGACCTCGCGGCGCTCGCCGACCAGGCGGGCACCGGGCCGCTCACCGAGAAGACCGCGGCGGCCGGCACCCAGGTCGCCATCTGGCGCTACTCGGACGGCGCCGACGTCGACGCCTCCGACAAGCAGGCCGAAAAGCTTGCCGACTGGCTGGAGGACAGCGCCGTCGACCAGGCCGAGCCCAAGGCGTCCCTCGCCCTGGACCCGGCCGCGGTCTCCGGCAAGTCCGGTGAGCGGCTCGGGCCGGTCACCGTCCGCACCAACGCGGGCCAGGTCTCCGTGACCCCGCCCGCCGACGCCGCCAGCGGTGTCAAGGTCACCGACAAGAGCGGCAAGCCCGTATCCGCCGCCGCCAACGGTGCCGAGCTCTACTTCGACGTTCCGGCGGGCACCGCCGACGGCTCCGCCTCGCTGACCGTCCAGGCCACCACGTCGGTGCCGGTCGGCCGTGCGTTCGCCGGGGTGACCAAGAGCCAGACCATGATCCTGGCCGGCTCCAGCGAGTCCACGGTCTCCGCGACCGCCACCGGGACCTGGGCCAAGCAGGGCGCGATCCCGGCCGTCTCGGCGAAGAAGAACTGCGCCAAGGGCGGCGTGGACGTCACCGCGAGCAACAAGGGTGACGAGGCGTTCACCTTCGAGCTGGCCGGGGAGAAGCACACCGTCGAGGCGGGCAAGTCCGAGACGGTGACCGTCCCGGTCGCCGAGGACCAGGCGTACGACATCACGGTGACCGGCCCCGGTGGCTTCACCAAGACGTTCAAGGGCGTCCTGGACTGCAAGACCACCAGCACCGGCACCGGCGGCACCGGCACTGACACCCAGACCGGCGGTGACAAGCCCGCCCCGGCCACGGCCGGCGGCAGCTCGACCGGATCCACGGGCGACCTCGCCGAGACCGGTGGCTCCAGCGCCACCCCGATCATCGCGGGCGTCGCGATCGCCCTCGTCGTCGTCGGCGGCGGCGCGGTCTTCCTCCTGCGCAAGCGCAAGACGCAGTCCGCCGCCCAGTAGGCACGCACTGAGCACGGAGTGACGAACGGCAGGCAGTCCGTCACGGCCACCTGATGACGGCCTCGGTACTGCCTGATGACGGCCCCGGCACGCGTCCGCGTACCGGGGCCGTCGCATGCCCTGGGACGGGGAGCGATGCGTGCCGGAAGGCGGGACGGGGCGTACCGCGGACCGGACTGGTTTCCGTCCCGGGATGGACGTCAGGCAAGATGGGGTGTATCTGCCCACACATCGATTGCCGGACGGTTTCTCTTGGCTGAGTACATCTACACGATGCGCAAGACGCGCAAGGCGCACGGCGACAAGGTGATCCTTGACGACGTCACGCTGAGCTTCCTGCCCGGGGCGAAGATCGGTGTGGTGGGCCCCAACGGTGCCGGTAAGTCCACGGTGCTGAAGATCATGGCGGGCCTGGAGCAGCCGTCCAACGGTGACGCGTTCCTGTCGCCCGGTTTCAGCGTCGGAATCCTCATGCAGGAGCCGCACCTCGACGAGGCGAAGACGGTCCTGGAGAACGTCCAGGACGGCGCGGCCGAGATCATGGGCAAGCTCAAGCGCTTCAACGAGGTCGCCGAGCTCATGGCGACCGACTACTCCGACGCGCTCCTGGACGAGATGGGCAAGCTCCAGGAGGACCTGGACCACGCCAACGCCTGGGACCTGGACGCCCAGCTGGAGCAGGCCATGGACGCCCTGGGCTGCCCGCCCGGCGACTGGCCCGTCGTCAACCTCTCCGGTGGCGAGAAGCGCCGCGTCGCGCTCTGCAAGCTGCTGATCGAGGCCCCCGACCTGCTGCTCCTCGACGAGCCCACCAACCACCTCGACGCCGAGTCGGTGAACTGGCTGGAGCAGCACCTGTCGAAGTACGCGGGCGCCGTGGTCGCCGTCACCCACGACCGGTACTTCCTGAACAACGTCGCCGAGTGGATCCTCGAACTCGACCGCGGTCGCGCCATCCCCTACGAGGGCAACTACTCCACGTACCTCGACAAGAAGGCCTCCCGCCTCAAGGTCGAGGGCCGCAAGGACGAGAAGCGCGCCAAGCGGCTCAAGGAAGAGCTGGAGTGGGTCCGCTCCAACGCCAAGGGACGGCAGACCAAGTCCAAGGCGCGTCTGGCCCGTTACGAGGAGATGGCGGCCGAGGCGGACAAGATGCGGAAGCTGGACTTCGAGGAGATCCAGATTCCGCCGGGCCCGCGGCTCGGTTCCATCGTCGTCGAGGTCGAGAACCTCTCGAAGGCCTTCGGCGACAAGGTCCTCATCGACGACCTGTCGTTCACGCTGCCGCGCAACGGCATCGTCGGCGTCATCGGTCCGAACGGCGCGGGCAAGACCACGCTGTTCAAGATGATCCAGGGCCTGGAGACCCCGGACACCGGCTCGATCAAGATCGGTGACACGGTAAAGATCTCCTACGTCGACCAGTCCCGCGCCAACATCGACCCGAAGAAGACCCTCTGGGCCGTCGTCTCGGACGAGCTGGACTACATCAACGTCGGCCAGGTCGAGATGCCCTCGCGGGCGTACGTCTCCGCGTTCGGCTTCAAGGGCCCGGACCAGCAGAAGCCGGCCGGTGTCCTCTCCGGTGGTGAGCGCAACCGCCTCAACCTGGCGCTGACGCTCAAGGAGGGCGGCAACCTGCTGCTCCTCGACGAGCCCACCAACGACCTCGACGTCGAGACCCTGTCCTCGCTGGAGAACGCCCTGCTGGAGTTCCCGGGCGCGGCGGTGGTGATCTCCCACGACCGCTGGTTCCTGGACCGCGTCGCCACGCACATCCTGGCGTACGAGGGCGACTCCAAGTGGTACTGGTTCGAGGGCAACTTCGAGTCGTACGAGAAGAACAAGGTCGAGCGCCTCGGTGCGGACGCGGCCCGCCCGCACCGTGCCACGTACAAGAAGCTCACGCGAGGCTGATCGACTTGGCACGTCACATCTACAGCTGCCCGCTGCGCTGGTCGGACATGGATGCCTTCGGGCACGTCAACAACGTGGTCTTCCTCCGCTACCTGGAGGAGGCGCGCATCGACTTCATGTTCCGGCTGGCGCCGGGGGACGGCTCGCCGTCCTTCTCGGGCGGGTCCGTCGTGGCCCGGCACGAGATCGACTACGTACGGCCGCTGGTCCACCGGCACGAGCCGGTGACCGTCGAGTCGTGGGTCACGAAGATCGGTGCCGCGTCGCTGACGATCGCGTACGAGATCAAGGACCCGGACCAGGTGTACGTACGGGCCTCGACCGGCGTCGTGCCGTACAACCTGGCCGAGGAGCGGCCTCGGCGGATCTCCGCCGAGGAGAAGCTCTTCCTCCAGCAGTATCTGGCAGAGGAGCCCGCCGCAGCATGACGGTGCCCGTGCGGTCGCTGGAGTTCGCCGACCCGAGGGAGGCCGCGGATCTCGCGGCCTTCCTCGGCCGGCTGCTCCACTACGACCGGGCGGCCGCGGTGCGGCTGCAGGCGGGGGGCGGTGCGCTGGCCGTGTTCGGCAGGCCGCCGTCGTTCGAGGTCCTGGCGATCCGGGCGGCGCGGCTGTCCGGATCGCACGACTTCGACATCACGGTCTCCGCCGGTGAACTCCTCGAATCCCTCGGAGTCGAGGGTGCGCCTGCCGGTTCGGGCGTCCTGCCCGCGCCTGTCACCGGGCCGCCGTGGACGGGTGTCCTCCCGCCCCGCGGCGGCTGGAACGAACTGCCGGGCCTGCCCGGCCCGGTCCCCCTGCGCACGGCGGTCACCGCCGCGGTGGCGGAGTTCCGCTCCCGCGACGAGGCGCTGCCCGAGGACCGCCGTACCCGGGCGGAGCGGGACCTGATCGGCCGCGAGATCTGGTCGCGCACGGTCGGCTCCACCGCACTGCCGCTGCGGGCCGTCCACGCGGCCCAGTCCCTCGGCTTCCTCCGCCGGACCCCGGACTTCCCGGTCGCCCTGCTCGCGGCCGGCTCCTGGCTGCGGCTGCGCACCCCGTTCGGCTCGATCGCCCTGCGCGACCGGGGCAGCGGCCTGGGCACACTCGCGGTGACGGTGGGCGCGGGCTGAGCGGTGGCGGCCGGCTGAGCAGCCGTTGTTGCCCCGGCGGCGGGCCTGTGAGCGCCGTCGGTGACCCGCTACCCGCGTGGCTGGTCGTCCGGCCAGACGCCTATGTGGTCCTGTTCCAGCTCCAGCATCACGCGGTGCTCCATACCGAGCGCCTCCGTGTAATCGGCAGGCAGCTGCAGCCGTCCCGCGCGGTCGAGCATCGCGTACTCGCGTGCCACCTGCGACTCCAGGCCCGTCGCCGCGTCCACCTCGGTGCGGCGCAGGACCTCGGAGGACGTACGGCCGTCGCGGATGGCGACCGTACGGCGGACCTCGCTCGCCACCGCCTGGTCGTGCGTGACGATCACGATCGTGGTGCCCAGCTCCTCGTTGGCGCGGCGGAACGCGGCGAAGACCTGCTCACCGGTGGCCGAGTCGAGCTCGCCGGTCGGTTCGTCGGCGAGCAGCACCGACGGGTTGTTGGCGAGCGCGACGGCGATCGCCACCCGCTGCTGCTGACCGCCGGAGAGCTGCTGCGGGCGCCGGTCGCGGCAGTGCTCCAGGTCCAGCATCCGGAGCAACGACTCGGCGCGCTCGGCCCGTTCGCGGCCGTGGCCCCGGCCGCGCAGCTGCATCGGCAGGGTGATGTTCTGGACGGCGGTGAGGTACGGGAGCAGATTGCGGGCGGTCTGCTGCCAGACGAACCCGACGACGTCACGGCGGTAGCGGAGCCGTTCCTTCGGCCCCATCGCCAGCAGATCGGACCCCGCGACCTTCGCCGACCCGGCCGTGGGCACATCGAGGCCCGCCAGGATGTTCATCAGGGTCGACTTGCCGCTGCCGGACGCGCCGACCAGGGCCATCAACTCGCCCTCGGCGACCAGCAGATCGAGTCCCTGGAGGGCCTGCACCTCCACCCCGTCCGTGGAGAAGATGCGGACCAGGCGGTCGCAGGCGATCAGCGCGTCGTGCCCGTACGAGGGCCGTTCGCGGCGTTGGGCGGCCCGCTGTTCGAGCTCGGCCAGCGTGGTGTCGGTCGACGACGGCGTCATCGGGAGTCTCCTGCCCTGAGTTCGGTGATCGATCCTCGGCGGCCGGTCCACCAGGCCTGGACGGCGGCCACCGCGGCGGCGAGCACGACCACGCCGAGCGCCGGGAGCGCCAGCGACCGGAGGTCGGCCCGCAGCGGAGCGGTGTCGGATGCGCCGGAGCCGGGTCCGGCGGAGAGCGCGATGCCGGCCAGGTCGACGCCCGGTGCCAGCAGGGCGATCGTCGCCCAGCCGACGAGCAGCCCGCCGACGGCGGCCAGCAGCGCCTGCGGCATCGCTTCGAGGCCGAGGAGCCGTCTGCCCTGCCGGGGAGTGAGGCCCATGGTCCGCAGCCGGGCCAGCAGGGCGGTGCGTTCCGGCGCGGTCTGCAGCAGCGACAGCAGGACTGCGAGCAGGGCGTAGCCCGCCCCGGCCGCGATCGCCGCCGTGTAGATCCTCTCGGCGCCCCGCTTCATGGGGGTGTCGACGAACGCCTCGCGTGCCTCGGAGCGCAGTTGTACGGAGAAGTCCTTGCCCGCGCGCTCCGTCGCGGCGCGCAGCGCCTTCGTGTCCAGGGAGGCGCCGGTGACCAGCAGGGTGGTGGTCTGCCGGCGGGTGAGCGACGCCGCGTCGATGATCAGGAAGTCGCTGTTGGAGATGGCGGGAGCGCGCGTGACGGTACCCGCCACCCGCACCTTGAAGGCCCCGGCCACCGAGGAGAGGTCGCGCACCCGGTCGCCGAGCTGCCTGGCGACGGACGGCGAGGCGATGACGGGCAGCACCCGGTCCCCGGACGGGGCGGTTGTCTTCGTTCCTGCCGGTCCCGAGGCCTTCAGCCGGTCGGCGGGGAACGGCCCGAAGCCCGTCGCGCGGGCCAGCCGGGCGTACGTCGCCGGGTCGACGCCCACCAGGGTGGTGAAGTCGGTGTGCGGGCCCCCGGGCCCCTCGGCCGGCAGCGGAACACCGTACTCGATCTGTACGTCCGCCACCTCCCGCACACCGCCCGCCTCCCGCACCTCGCCGATCAGCCGGGCCGGCAACGGCACGGCGCCGCCCGGGCCGCTGATCCGGGCGTCCGCGCCGGTCGCGAGCATCGCCGCGTCGTTGCGCGCGTCCGCGACACCCGCGAGCACCGAGCCGCCGAACGCCGCCGTGGTCAGCGCGGTCAACAGCGCGAGCAACGGCAGTGCGCCGCCCGCCGACGTGCGCCCGGCGCGGGCCAGCGACAGGAAGCCGATCGCGCCGCGCCACCGGGCGATGGGACGCGAGGCGAGACGCAGGGGCAGCGGGTAGAGCCGTACGAGGACCAGGGCGGCGATCAGCCCGACGAGTACGGGGGCGGCGCTGACCAGCAGATCGCCGCCGCCTTCGGCGCCCGTACCGCGTCGGCGCAGGGCGACGACCGCGCCGACGGCCAGCACCAGCACGGTGATCTCGGCGACCGTGCGCCGCCGCGACGGGCGGGCGCTCATGAGGTCGTCGCGCGCTCCGTGCAGCTGCGGCCTGCGGTGCAGCAGCGTCGTACGCAACGGCAGGGCGACGCAGACCAGTACGGCGACGGCGGCCGCCCCGGCGACCGAGGGCCACAGCCGGGCGTGCCCGACGGACAGCACGGCGATCAGCAGACCCAGCGCCGCCGCGGGGACCGCGGTGACCACGGTCTCGGCGAGCAGCCGGCCGCCGATGCCGCGAAGCGATCCGCCGCGCGAGCGCAGCAGGGCCAGTTCGCTGTGGCGCCGCCCGCCGATCAGCCCGCCGGTCATCAGCAGGACGACGGCGGCGACGGTCCCGATCCCGACGGCGGCGACGGTGACGATCGGACCGATCGCCCCGCGCACGCTGTCGTACCGGGCGAGGATCTCGTCCAGGTCGGTCGAGAGCGCGGTGTTCCGGTCGACCGTCGCCCGCAGCTTCACCAGCTCGGGACCGCCCTCCAGCGAGGCGACCGACGAGCGCAGTGCGGCCAGGTCGGTGGCGGTGAGGTGGGAGGCGTCCGGGGCGATCCGCCAGAACGCCTCAGGCCGGCCGGCCGTCGCGAGCAGCGCGGGCGCGGCATCCGGCGGCAGCAGAACGGTGGCTTCCCAGTAGTACTTCGGGTCCTTCTTCGCGCCGGCGGTGGGAACAAGGGACGGGGTCCGCAGCAGCTCCTGGGCCGACCAATAGGCGCCCTCGGGGTGCTTCGGGGCGATGACACCGGTGATCCGCACGGTCAGCGGACCGCCGAGCAGGGTCGGTACGGAGATGACCGAACCGGCCTTGATCCGCAGGGCTTTCGCCGTCTCCTCGGTGACCGCGCCCTCGATCCCCGACCCGTCCGCCGTGACCTCGCCGTGGACGGCGGGCCATGTCCCCGCGCGCAGGGTGGCGTGCTCAGGGAGGTCCGACAGGGTCGAGTAGGACAGTGCGGGGTCGATGCCGTTCGGCCGGGGCAGCCAGGCCTCCCCGGCGGCGATCGGGTTTGCGGTGCGGAAGCCGTACGAGGACTGCGCGGTGTCTGCCCGCACCACGTCGGGCAGCCCGGACAGCACCTCGCGATGGGCGGCCGCCAGCGGCGCCTCGCGCACCGCGGCCTCGCGCTGCGCCGGGGACAGCTGCAGATCCGGCTGCGGCGCGCTCAGCTTCAGAACGCTGAGCCGGGGAGCCGCGGTGGTGATGTCATGGCGCAGCCCCTCGTTCTCGTAACGTTCGACGGCACGCGGGAAGGCGGCGGCGAGGAACGCCGTCAGCAGCACCAGCAGCCCCAGCGCCCAGGACGCGCCGGGAGCGGTGCGCAGCCGGGTACGGACCCAGGGCGCACAGGCGGGGGCGCGACGGCCCTTGTCGGAACGCGGACGCGGGTTCATGTCAGTTGTCCCCCTGGTGGCGCAGCGAGGTCGCGGGGTCGGCGCCGCGCAGGGCGAGGGACGCGACGATCAGCAGCGGCAGCGCGGCGACACCCGCCAGCAGTGCCGCGATCTGTCCGGCGGGCAGCTGCACCAGCACCGGAGGAACCGGCACGGTGGCCTGCCCGGTCAGCACGATGAGCGGCACGACGGCACGGTTCAGCAGCACCCCGAGCACGGCCCCGACCAGCAGCGCGATCGCGATCAGGACACCCTGCTCGGCGGCGATCATCCGGGTCAGCCGCCGTCGCGGCGTCCCCAGCGCCCGCAGGACGGCGAACTCGGCGTTCCGTTCGCGCTGCGCACCGACGGCGCTCACCGCGAAGCCGACCGCGGCCAGGGCCGCGGCGACCACGGCCACCGCGGGCAGTGCCGCCTGCGGCCCGGCCCCCAGTGGATCGCTGACCAGTTCGCGCGCGATCTCGTCGCGCACCTGGACCTGCGTCGGATCGGTGTCGGGCCGCGCGCGCAGCGCGGCGGCCACCTCAGCGGTCCGCCCGGGGGCGGTGTCCAGCCACCACTCGGTGGGGGTGAGCACGGTGTTCGGGCGGTGCGCGAAGACCTGGCCGAGGGCCCTGAGGTCGAGCAGCAGGGCTCCGCCGTCCCGGGCCCGGTCGGAGGCGGTGCCGGTACCCGTGCCGGAGACGTCCGAGCCGGTTCCGGGGCCGGTGGTCGGCAGCCGGCGCACCGACTTCACGATCTTCACCCGGACCGTCTCGCCGGCCAGCGTGACATCGACGCTCTGCCCCTCCTTCGCCCCGGCGGCCTTCAGATAGGTGTCGGTGACGATGGCGTTCAGCGTCGGAGCCTTGGGACGGGGCGCGGTGGCCCGTACGGAGAAGGAGGACATCGATGCCATCTGGTCCGTGACCGAGCCGGTCTCGTACCCGAAGGCCAGCGGGGTCTTCGCGGAGGCGGTCGCGTGCAGCGGCTCGCCCGGCTCCGTCCCGCCGACCCCTGTGGGGGTCGTCGCGGCGTCCCAGCCGAACCCGTCGGGCACCGGGACGGGCTGCTCGCTGCCGTCGGCCGTCATGGTCCTCAGGGCGCTGATGGCGACCCGGTGCGACTCGCTCGGGCCGTCCGGGCGGCTGCCGTCCAGCTCGAACCCGGTCAAGGCCAGGTCGCCCGCCGCCGCCACCGCGAACGCGAGCGGATGCGGCTTCCCGTCGGCGGGTACGCCTCCGGCCGGTGCCCGGTACGCGAGGCCGTAGCGGTCCTCCAGCAGCACGGTGACGAGCGGGGCGGTGTCCGACGGTGACGGCCGGCCAGTGGCCCCGGCCTTCGTGATCCGTACGTCGAACCGGACCTGTTCGCTGTTCTTCGGCAGCGTCAGCCCGGCCCGTGGGGTCCTCGGCGGGGCGAGCGGGGCGAACAGCGGCTCCTGCGGGCGGTCGGTGAGGTCGTCGCGCATCAGCATCCGCTCGGTGGTGTGCGCGGTGTCCAGGGCGAGGACCTCGGCCGTGCGCTCATCGGAGAGCCCCGAGGTCGCACGGAACGCGGGCGCCGCATCCGCCACGCCCGGCAGCCGTGCGTATGCGCCCGCCTTCGCCGGATCGCCGTCGGAGCCGCTCAGTACACGCAGCGACGCACCCGCCCTGAAGTCCGCCTGGTCGCTCTGCGAACGGTCCCAGGACGCGCGCTGCCCGACCGCCAGCATGCCCATGGCGACCGACAGGATCAGCAGCAGCACCGGTCCCGCGTTGCGCAGCGGGCGCCGGCTGAACTGCCAGCCGGCCAGCGCGGTCATCAGGCCCCGGCCGCCCGCCGCCCGGCGTTCCGCGAGCCTGGCCGCGGGCGGCAGCAGCCGCAGCGTCAGTACGGTGCCCGCGAGCAGCAGCAGGGCGGGAGCCACGACGAGCAGCGGATCGATACCGAGGCCGCCCTGCCGGTCGCCGCTCAGCGCGCCGCTGCCGGAGCCCGTGGTCTGGCGGTCGAGCTGCCAGTACGCCACCCCGGCGATCACCAGCAGTCCGACGTCGGCGCCCGCCCGGAGCGGCGCGGGCAGCGCGACGGCACGGCGGGCGCGGCCCTCCACGGCCCCGGCCGTCAGCGCCGGAGCGACGACGGCAAGCGCACATGTCATCGCGGCGACGAGGGCGACCAGCCACACGGTGGTGGTGGCGCCCCCGTCGAGTCGCAGCCCGATCCCGGACAGCGTGCTGCGGTCCGCGAGCAGCCTGGTCAGCGGTCCGGCGAGCAGCGGGGCGAGAAGCGCGGCGGGCAGCGCGAGCAGCAGCGCCTCGATCGCCGCGAACGCCGTGATGCGGCCGCGCGATCCGCCGCGGGCCCGCAGCAGCCGGGTCTCCCCCTCGCGCTCACTGCTCAGCAGCCGCGCCACCAGCAGCAGCGCGTAACCCGCGAGCATCACCAGCTGGACGGCCACGATCATCAGCGTCGAACGGGAGACCAGCAGCGCCCGGTCGATCTGCTCCAGCACCAGGGGGAGCGAGGTCCGCACGGTGGCCCCGTTCCGGAACTCGGGTGCGGCCTGCAGCTTCTTCGGGGCAGCCGTGGCGGTGCTGTGCAGCGCGTCCATCCGGTCCGTGGTGACCGTACGGAAGTCGGCGGTCGCCAGCCAGGACAGCTCGCCGGAACTGACCCGTCCGGAACCGGTCACGGCAGGGTCGGTGAGCAGCGGACCGTACGTCGTGAAGGAGATCTTGCGGACGCCGCGCCCGCCGAGCGCGTCCAACTGCCAGTACGGATCGGCCTGGTCGGGCACCTCGTACACCCCGGTGACCAGGACGCGCAGCGGCTTGTCGTCCAGCCGGTCCGTGAGCGTGAGCCGCGAGCCGGGCCGCAGCTTCAGGTCCCGGGCGGCGGTGCGGGGCAGGGCGACCTCGACGGGATCGCCGGCCTTCCCGCTACCGGCCGCCGGCATGCGGCCCGCGGTGAGCCGGATGCGGCTGCGGTCGAGGGAGGCGAAGTGGGTGAGATCCGGGTCCTCGCCCTGCACCGCCGGGGCCCGCAGACCGCGCGGCAGCGCGTACGCCCCCGACGTCTCCAGCGTCCGGACGGTCACCGGAAGGCCGTCGAAGGTGTCGCGGGCGGTTCTCCGCGCGGTCGCGTCGGCCGCGTCCTTCTGCGCGGGTGCCACCTGCGCGGACATGACGAGGGAGGCGGCGGCCGCCGAGCGATGGGTGAGGGAGTGACGCAGCGCCGCGTCGCCGATGGAGCCGGAGAAGGCGGTGAGCGCGGCCAGTACCGAGGTGGTGAGCAGGACGGCGAGGACAGCGGCGGCGAGCAGGAGCCGGTAGGCCCTCACCCGCAGAAAGACAAACCCCGTCACACGTGCCCCCTTGGACCCTCACTGCACACACGCCCCCAGCGTCATGTGGATGCTGTCAGGAGGTACATGCAGTTGGAAACCGCCTATGGGCACACCTTGATGGGATTGTGACCGTTATCCGGAGACGGAGGCACGCATTCCGCACTTGTGGAGAAGGACGGAAAGGGGCGGACGGGGGGCGGAGGCGCGTGCTCAGCCCTCGGTGTTCACCATCGAGGCGGCGGCATAGGTGAGGTAGTCCCACAGCTGCCGCTCGTGCTCCGGCGCCAGTCCGAGCTCGTCCAGGGCGACCCGCATATGGCTCAGCCATGCGTCGTGCGCCGCCCGGTCCACCCGGAACGGAGCGTGCCGCATCCGCAGCCGGGGATGTCCGCGCTGCTCACTGTAGGTACGGGGGCCGCCCCAGTACTGGATCAGGAACAGCCTGAACCGCTCCTCGGCCGGACCGAGCTCCTCCTCCGGATACATCGGCCGGAGCAGCGGGTCCTCGGCGACCCCCTGGTAGAAGCGGTGCACCAGGCGCCGGAAAGTCTCCTCGCCGCCGACCTGCTCGTAGAAGGTCTGCTCCTGCAGCGTGTCGTGCGGAATCTCTGTCACCCGTCCATCGTCGCAGACGCACCGGCCGAGGACCGGGGTCCTAGGTCCTCCCCACCTGCCCCGGCCCGGTTCCTGGCCCCCGGCCTCCCGGCGCAGGAAGGTGGAGGTATGGATGACGCGTACCCGGACCCGGACCCGTTCGCCGAGGCCGCCGCCGAGGAACGGCGGGCGATGGTGCGCGGGATCGTGGCAGGTGGGGCGCTGGGCGACCCGCGGTGGCTGGCCGCGTTCGAACAGGTGCCGCGGCATCTGTTCGTGCCGTACTACTACGTGGGCGGCGGATTCGACCGCCTGTGGTGCGAGGACCCCGACCCGGTCAGACGGGCCCGGTGGCTGCACGGGGCGTACGCGGACGGGGCGCTGGCCACCCGGATCCGCGACGGTGAGCTGATCTCGTCGAGCAGCCAGCCGTCGCTGATGGCCCGGATGCTCGAAGAGCTGGACGTACGGGACGGGCAGCGGGTCCTGGAGATCGGCGCGGGCAGCGGCTACAACGCGGCACTGCTCGCGCACCGGCTCGGCGACGACGCCGTGACCACCATCGACCTCGACCCGGAGATCACCGAATCGGCCCGCCGGCACCTGACGGCGGCCGGATACCGCCCGGCGGTGATCACCGGTGACGGGGCCCGGGGCTGGCCCCCGCGCGGCCCGTACGACCGGATCATCGCGACCTGCACACTGCCGTGCTTCCCGCAGGCCTGGCTGGACCAGTGCGCCCCGGACGCGCGGATTCTGGCGCCGTTCGCCACCGGACTGATCGTGCTGCGGGTACGCGAAGGGGCACACGGGCGGTACGCCGAGGGCCGGTTCCTGCACACGCCCGCGTACTTCGTACCCCTGCGCGGCATGCCCCTGCCGTCCGCCCGGCGCCCGCACACCCGCACACTGCCGAGGCGCTTCAGCGAGAACGAGCTCTTCCGCTTCCTGCTGACGCTGACCGAGGCCACCCTCGACCCGCGCGAGGCCCTCTCCCTCTGGCAGCGCGAACGGCGCCCAGGGCGGGAGAGGTTCGGCATCACGGTCCGCGACGGACGGCAGTGGGCCTGGCTGGACGACCCCGAGGGGCCGTACGCCTGGCCACTGCCCAGCGGGTAGTGCCGCGACAGGCTCTCAGCCCCGGCGGACCGTGATCGTCGTCCACGCCCCGACATGGACCCGGTCGCCGTCCTGGAGCGGAACGGGGACATAGGGCTGGATCGGGTCCTCGGCGCCGTTGAGCGTGGTGCCGTTGGTGGAGTTCTGGTCGACCACGGCCCAGCTTCCGTCGGGCTGCTGCACCAGCACCGCGTGCTGGTGCGAGACGCCCGGGTCCTCCGGCGGCACGGACAGATCGATGTCGGGGGACTCACCGGTGCTGTGTCTGCGGCGGCCGATGGTGATCTGGTTGCCGGTCAGTGCGAGCTGCTGCTCCGGGGAGTACGCGGGCAGGTTGAGCCCGGTCGCCTCGGGGCCGCTGCGCTGCATCATCGCCAGGAAGTACTCACGGTCCGGGGCGACGACCGCGGTCCAGCTCGCGGGCTGCCGGCTCTGGGGCTGCCCCGGGAACGGCGGTTGATGCTGCTGCTGCGGCGGGGCCGGTGGCTGCGGGGCCTGGGTCCGGGAAGGCGGCGACAGCATCCAGTCGTCGTCGTTGTCGCCGGACCGCGGCGGTGCGGGCGGCTGCGGGGCCGGGGGCGCGGGCGGACCGGGACGCTCGAACGCGGGCGGCGCCGACTGCTGCTGGAACGGCGAGGGCGGGGACTGCTGCTGGAACGGCGGGGGCGGCGCGGTCTGCTGCTGGAAGGACGGCACAGGCGGCGGCCCCTGCTGCTGGAACGGCTGCGGCGACTGAGGCCCCGGCGGCGGGGGTACGGGCCGGCTCGCCTGGTCGGGGGAGAGCGGCTCGGCCGGGCGGTTCACCTGCGAGGGCCGCGAGCCCTGGTACTCGAACGGATCGCGCTGCTGCTGAGGGCCCGACGGCTGCTGCGCCTGGAAGCCGGGCGGCAGATTGAGACCGGGCGGAGGGGCCGGAATGCTGTGGGACGGGGCCAGCGGCGTGTAGGACGTCGCGGTGTTCGTGAGGAAGTTCCAGCGGCACTCCTCGCAGAACGGCGCCATCGCCTCACGCGGCGTGCGGCACTGCGGGCAGAGTTCTGCCTGCTGGGTCGCATCGGAGCCGGGGCCACCGGGGCCCTGCGGGTAGCCGTAACCGGGAGCGGGCGGCGGGGGAGGCGGCGGGGGGACTGCACCCGCAGGCGCGCCCGCCCCGGCCATGCGATGGCCGCAGACCTCGCACCAGTCGTCGGAACCCGACTGGTGTCCGTTCGGGCAGGTCGGCATGTCGGCGCTTCCCCCTCTCCTCGTCCGGCCCCGGGGGCCGTCATTTTTTGTTGCTCAGTGCCACCCGGCGGATCGATCCGGCCGGGCGGCTCGACTGTGTGGCTGTGTGGTTGTTCCCGGTTATTTCTTGACGCGAACGGTCTTGGTCGAGCGTGTTTCGAGTGTCATCGAGTTGGCTTCCGCGACCTTCGCCTTCAGTCGCACAGTACCTGTCGCGGCATCGACGACGTCCACCACCTTCGAAAGCAGTTTCGCAGTGTCCTCGTTCCCGGACGCCGATGCCAGCTGCACCGCACGGCCCAGTTTCGCGGTCGCGCCGTCGAAATCTCCCGACTTGCGGGCATCGAGCCCCTGTTGGATGACTTGTGCCAGTTCCGCCTGCCCCGTGTAGTGCGCGACCTGAGGGTTGATCGAGGTGGACGCGACCATGTCCTCGGTCCACACCGCCCGTACCAGGCCCTGCGAAAGGGTCTGCGGGGCCCCGCCCGAGGGGTCGGGGAGGACCAGTGAGACCCGGGACGCCAGCATCTCCTGACCGATCCCGGCCTGCGGCACCTGTACGCAGACGTGGTAGTCGCGGGACTCGTCGCCCCAGGAACCCGTGGGATAGTCCCCGGCGCGGGGGCCCACCCCGGTGCGGCGGCCGGTCAGGTCGACGACCGTCGGTGCGACCTGTTTCACGAACCTGATCTCGACGCCGACGGGCGTCCAGAGCCGCAGCGCGACGTCCGCGACCTCCTTGCCCATCGCGTTCTCCATCATCTGTGTGAAGTCCGCGGCCAGCCCCGCCGGGTCGGCGACGATGTCGGCCGTGCCGAGCAGCGCGGAGGCTATGGCCGTGACCTCCTTCACCTCCCAGTCGGTGCCGACACCGCGGGCGTCACAGGTGAAGCGGCCCGCGCAGGATTCGAGCGCGGCCCGCAGATCCTCCGGTGCCTCGTGCTCGTTGCGGCCGTCGGTGAGGAGGATGCCGTGCCGGATCTCCACATCGGCGGCGCCCAGCAGCCGGTCCGCCAGCCGCAGCCAGGTGCCGATCGCCGTACCGCCGCCGGCGCTGAGCGCACGCAGGGCCTCCTTCGCCTGGGCCTTGGTCCGCGCATCGGCGACGGCGAGCCTGCCGTTGCCCGGGTAGACCTCCTTGGCCACATGCGTACCGCCGACCACGGCGAACGAGGTGCCGTCGCGCAGGGTGTCGATGGCCGCGGCCGTCGCATCGCGGGCGTTGCGCATCTTCGTCGGCGGATAGTCCATCGACCCCGAGCAGTCGACCATGATCACCACGGCGGCCTTCGGTGCCTGCCCCGGTACGTGCGCGGGGGAGGCGGTCGCACCGGACAGCGGGACGCCGCCGGTGGTGCCGCCTCCGGTCGAGGTGACCGTGACGATCGCGTTGACCTCGCGGCCGCCCTCCGGCAGATATTCGTTCTGGTACACCTCGACGGAGAACTGCGGCACGTTCGACTTGGAGAAGTTGGCCATCTGATCGGCTCCTTGAGGCTCCAGGTGTCGGTTGAAGACAGCTGTGAGGGCAGAAAAAAACGGGCGAAGGCGTCAGGGAACACGCGGTCGGGTGGAAACGGAATCAAGCGTTACGGAACGGGACTCATGGGGTGCCGCAGGCCGATCCTGCCCCTTGCGGCGCCACGGTGAACGGCAGCAGAGCCACTGTTACGTTGTCGTGGCCCCCACCGTCGAGCGCGTGACCCACCAGCACCTGGGCGCCGTGCAGCGGCCGCAGCTGTGCGTCGGCCGGTACCGCCGCGGCCATCTCGGCCGCCGACTCCGCGTAATTCCACAGGCCGTCCGTGCACACCACCACGAGACCGGACCGGTCGGGTTTGAAGGACGCGGTGTGCGGCTCCAGTTCGTACGCGTCGGCGCCGAGCCAGCCCGTGATGGCGTGGGCGCGCTCGTCCGCGTACGCCTCGGCCTCGTTCATCAGGCCCGCCGCCACCATCTGCGCGGCCCAGGAGTCGTCCTCGGTCAGCCGGGCGGGCGGAGTGGTGCGGTCCTCCGGCACCCAGTAGACGCGGCTGTCGCCAACCCAGCCGATGACCAGCAGGCCGCCCGCCATCACCGCGCCGACCAGGGTGCACGCGGGGGCGTTCTGGTGGCGGTGCGGGTCGTGCTCCATGGCCCGGCCGGGCTCCTCCGCCAGGGAGTTGACCGACTCGGCGGCCGCGACGATCGCCTCGTGCATCGCCTGCTGCGGATGCGTGCCGCGCGGCAGTGACTCCAGCAGCGCCTCGTTGGCGGCGCTCGCGGCGGCGGCCGACGCCTCGTCGGGGCGGCTCGCCGACGAGACGCCGTCGCAGACGATCGCGACGACGGCCGGTGAACCGTCGGGCAGGGCGGTGGTCGACACCGCGAACGAGTCCTCGTTGCGGTGGTGGCGCAGACCCCGGTCGCTGACGGCGGCCACCGAACCGAGCTCCTGCTCCATGTGGTCGCGCTCGCGCGGCTGGGCGTGACCGCAGTTCTCGCAGTAGCCGTCGGTGTCGACACGACCGGCGCGGCAGGCGACACAGAGCTTGGTGCCGGCCGGTGGTGTGGAGTGCAGCTCCGCGGCAGGGGTACGGGGATCGGGCGTGGATACGGGTGCCGGCGCGGATGCCTCGGCGGACGGCGCGGACACGGGCGCGGCACCAGGCGTGGCCCCGGGTGCCGCCAGCTCGAAGTCGCCCGAGGCGGCCGGGTCTTCCGGCCCGCCCGGTCCTTCCGCACCGCCCGGCTCGTCGAACCGGAACCCCGACGGAGTGCGGGCGGCGGCCGCCGTGCCGTTCTCCGCCGGTACGGCGATGGCGATCGTCGGGTGGTCCTGCGCAGGCTCGGGCACGGCCGACAGGTCGTACCCGCACGCACCGCAGAACAGGTCCCCCGGCTCCAGCGGCTCCGCACAGCCGGGGCACTTCGACAAGGCCGTCTCCT
This sequence comes from Streptomyces sp. NBC_01217, assembly GCF_035994185.1. Lineage (NCBI taxonomy): Bacteria > Bacillati > Actinomycetota > Actinomycetes > Kitasatosporales > Streptomycetaceae > Streptomyces > Streptomyces sp. NBC_01217. The sequence goes on along the minus strand of NZ_CP108538.1, from coordinate 3,122,037 downwards.
GGGGCTTCTGTGACATTCTCACACCCACGTCCGGGGGCGGAAGCGGTTGGCCCGCTCCACCAGTTCGATCCTCTCGTCGCCGGGCTCCGCAAGCCGGGCGAGCATCCGGTACGAACGCTCGAGCCCGAAACGCAGGCCGCGCTCGTCCACCTCACTGCCGAGCAGCGTTCTCGGCGCGTGCGGTCCGGCCGGTCCGTGCGGCTGCCGCGCCGGGGACGCAGCCGTGGGACTACCGGAGAGTACCCAGTCGAGGGCCGTCCCCAGCACCTCTGTCGACAACTGTTCGCGGCGCACCGCGTCGAGACCCAGGCCGGCCAGTCCCGATACCTGGGCCGATGCGGCCATCAGGTCGACGATCAGCGGCTCGTCCGGGGCCCGTTCACGCAGCCGGGCACGCACCGCGGCGACCCGGGCCGCCGTGTAGTGGATCGACGCCTCCGGCACGGACTCCAGCGTACTGACGGCCCCGGCCCGGTCCCCGGCGGCGATCTGCACCCGGGCCAGGCCGAACGCGGCGCTGACGAAGCTCGGGTCGGTCGTCCACACCAGGCGGTAGTACTCGGCGGCGTTGTCCAGCTGGCCCAGCACCTCCGCGCAGATCCCCAGCGCCAGCTTGGGCGCCGGCTCCCCGGGAAACGCGTCGTACACCGCGTCGAAGGAGAGCGCCGCGTTCTCGTGGTCACCGGTCACCAGCGAGGTGATGCCGCGGTACCAGACGACCCGCCAGTCGTCCGGGAACTGCCCCTCCAGCGCCGTCAGGGTCTGCCCCGCGGCGCCGAGTTCGTGCAGCTCCAGACGCGCGCGCAGTTCACGCAGCCGGGTCTCCAGCGAGGCGGCCGGTATGGCGCTCAGCACCGTGATCAGTTCAGCGGGGGCGGTGGTCATCAGCCCGGCCAGGAAGCCCGCGTTGGGATCGCTCGCGTCGACCCGGGGCACGGGCAGCGCGAGCGCGGTGGACCGTGCGTCGAACCAGGTCAGCCGGGGCGCGGCCGGGGCGTACTGCCCGGTGTACGTCCCGGAGGGCGCACCGGGATCGGTGACCGGCATCCGGGGCGCCGGAATCGCGACCCGGGTCTGCGCGTACGAGAGGGCCGTACCGCCCTGCACGGCCGCCGGGCCCGTACCGCTGCCCGCCCGTACGTGGGTGGGCGGCGCGGTCAGCGGACCGGCGCCCGCCGCGGCGTACCCCGGCGCGGTCGGAGCACCCGTCGCCGGCGCACCCGCGGGCAGTGCACCGGGCCCCGGCGCTGCGGACGGCACTGCGGGTGCGCCCGGGACCGCCCCCGCCCCCGTCCCTGTCAGAGTACCCGCCCCCTTCCGCCGCCGTCCGAAGCGGCCCGACGGCGCCGGAGCGGCAGCCCGTGTCCCCAGCCGCGACACATCGTCCGTCAGCTCGGCGAACAACTGCGTGTCCGTGACCCGTACTTCCGTGCCGAACAGCGTCGACAGCGCAGGGCGCGGCCGCCCCGTCTGAAGCGACACCACCTCGCGCAGCACACCCGTCAGCTGCTCCGCCATCTCCGCCGCCGAGGCGAACCGCTGCGCCGGGTCGGGGTCGGTGGCCCGCACCAGCAGCCGGTAGAACGACTCATAGGTCCGGAACACCTCGATGTTGTCCGGGTCCGGCAGCGAGTCCACGAAGACGTTGGTATAGCCCTGGAAGTCGAAGGTGAGCACCGCGAGCGTCCGCGCGACCGTGTACAGATCGGAGGCGACCGAGGGGCCGACCTCCGCGACCTCCGGTGCCTGATACCCCACCGTGCCGTAGATGGCCGACTCGTCGTCGTCCATCCTGCGGACCGCGCCCATGTCGATCAGCTTCAGCTGGTCCTCGGTCTGGATCGCGTTGTCGACCTTGAAGTCGCAGTACAGCAGGTTGCGGCTGTGCAGATGGCCGAGCGCCTCCAGCGCCTCGATGCCGTACGCGCACGCCTGCTCGACCGGCAGGGGATCGCGTCTCCCGGCCGGCGTGCGGCGCTCGTTCGCGATCTCCTTGAGCGCCTTGCCGCCGACGTACTCCATCACGATGTAGCCGTCGAGCGAGCCGGTGCGCTGGTCGAGATGCTCGACGAAGTTGTAGATCCGGACGATGTTGGAGTGCTCGATCTCGGCGAGGAATCGGCGCTCCGAGATGGCGGCCGCCATGGCGTCCTGGTCACCGGTGTCGAGCAGGCCCTTGAGGACCACCCAGCGGTCCGAGACCGCGCGGTCGACCGCGAGATAGACCCAGCCGAGACCGCCGTGCGCCAGACAGCCCGCGACCTCGTACTGGCCGTGCACGATGTCGCCCTCGTGGAGCTTGGGCACGAAGGAGTAGGGGTGACCGCACTTGGTGCAGAACCCCTCCGTGCGGCCCGCCCGTTCGCCGCGGGCCCGGCCCACCGGGGCCCCGCAGTCCGAACGCGAACAGAACCGCTTGCGCTCCGGCACCTCCGGGTTCTCCATCACCGCCGAGCGCGGGTCGGGACGCGGCACGTCCGGCACCTGCACCAGGCCCGCACCCAGCCTGCCCCGGCCCGACGCGCCTGTGGACGAACCGGAGGAACGCACCGACACCGAACGGGACGTGGCTCCACCGGACACCGAGCGCGAGAGCCGTCCCGAAACGGAACGCCGCGACGTCGACGAGCGCGAAGAGGAACGCGAGGACGCCCGGGACGAGGAACGCGAACTGCTGTCGCTGCCCCGGCTGCCCCTGCTGCTCGCACCGCCGCCCGCGATCCCGGTGGGCGGCGAACTCACCATGCCCGTCGGCGAGACGACCGGAGCCAGACCGCAGGTGTCGCAGTACAGCTCACCGCCGCCCATGTCCTCGTAACTGCCCTCGCACGCGGGGCGCTGGCACTGCGTACTCATGGTCCGTCCCCCTGTTCGCCCCGCCGCTGCCGCGGCCCTTCCACCTTGCATCCGTCCGTGCTCATCGCCGGTCCTCCGGTCCCGAGGTCCGGCGCTGGGACAGCAGTTCGGCCGCCGCCTCCTGATAGCGCAGCACCGTCTGCGCGGCGACCCGCAGATCGCACGGCGCGCTCCACAGCATGCGCCGCGCCGCGTCGTACCGCTCGATCAGCAGCGGGTCCTCGGCCAGCCCGTGCTGGGCGATCTTCGCCTTGTACGCGTCGAGCCTGCCGCGCAGTTCCGCCCGTACGGCCAGCGGGGCCGTGACCGCGGTCAGCGACTCGCGGGCCCGCAGCAACTCCTCCTCGGCCTCCCGCTCCAGCGTCTCCAGGAGCGGGGAGAGCCGGTGCCACTGGGCATGCCTGCGGTACTCCGAAGCGGCGGCCAGCCGCTCCTGGAGCGCGGTCGCCGGACCGCTGACCGCGGGCACCTCCGAGGCGGCGATCTTCGCCAGCACCTCCCCGCGCGCCGACCGGGCCTCGGCCAGGGTGCGGTCCGCGCGGGAGAGGACGTCACGCAGGTGGACCAGGCGCTGCTCGGCGTCCTGCCGGACCGCGAGCACCGCCTCGATCTCACGGCGTACGTCGTCGAGCGCGCGGGCCGCCCGGTCGTATCGTGTCGTGTCGGGGCGTCCGCCGCCGGGCGCCGAACTCCCCGGGCCCGACAGCCAGAACGCTAGCGGATCGGAGATCACCTGGACCCGCAGCGTGGTCAGCTCCTGGGTGATCGCCTCCAGGTCGTCACCCGCCGGGTGCTCACCGGGCCTTACGCCGACGGAGTGCGCCAGCGAGCGGGTGCGGTGCAGCTCGGCGGCGAGGAGGTCTATCCGGGCGGGCAGCGCGGACCACACGGAGTCGGAGGCGACGACCATGTCCAGCGAGCGGGCGTACAGGTCGTTCATCCGGGCGACCAGCTCCTCCAGCGTGAACCGCTCGGAGAGCCTGGCCGGGCCCGTGATCGACGGATCGGGGCGACCCGCCGCGTGCGCCACGGTGACGCCCTGGCCGCGCAGCAGCTCGGTGAGGGCCATCAGGTCCTCCCGGTTGGGGTGGCGGCGGCGGGACCGCACCGCGCGCGCCTCGGACAGCGCCCCCGCGTAGGCGTCGAAATATCCCCACAGCAGCGTGATCGACTGCTCGGTGGAGGCCCAGCGTTCCTTGGTGACACCGGTCAGATCGGCGCCCTCCAGGAGCCGGCGGCCCGCGTGGTCCTGCAGGGCGAGGAGCGAGGTCTCGATAGCCTCGTGCTCCGCGTCCAGCCGGGCCAGCGCACGGTCCGCCTCGTCCCGGTCCATGACCGGGCCGGGGGGCCTCCCCGCGTAGCCGGGGAAGGGGCCCGCGACGCCCATCGATCATCTCTCCGCTCTTCCTGCCGGGACGGGCCCGGCAGGATCAGTGCCACTGCCTCGCCGGTCCGGTCGCGCGCTGTCGCGCACACCTGGCCGGCCCGGCGCTAGTTGCTCCGGTACTTGGGGGCCGGTGGCGCCGATATCCCCGGCAGACCGGCCTCCAGCCACTTCCGGTACGACACCATCCAGGGGCTGTCCGCACCTCCCCTGCGGTAGTCGACCAGCACCTGATTGACCCGGGCCACCAGATCGTTCGCACCGCGCTTCGTCGCCACGCCGTAGTACTCGGTGGTGAACGGCTTGTCGCCCTTGAGCTCGACCGCCGGGTCCTGGGCGGCCTGGCCGGCCCCCAGCGCGTTGTCCGTGACCACCGCGTCGACCTCGCCCAGCTGCAGCCGTACCAGGCAGTCCAGCTGGTTGGGGACGGTGAGCCGGTCCTCGTCCGCCTCGGTGCTGTCGTGCTCGTCCTTGAAGACCGAGCCGAACGACTGCTTCTCCAGTGCCTCGTAGGCGGTGGAGCCCTCGGCGGTGCAGACCCGCTTGCCTGCAAGGGACTTGTCGAACCCGGTGATCGGTGAGCCCTTCGGCGCGAGGACCTGCTGCCCGGCCTGGAAGTAGGCCGTGGAGAACGAGACCTGGTCCAGCCGGGTGCAGTTGATCGTCATCGTCCGGACGACGACGTCGACCTTGTCGTTCTCCAGGGCGGCGATCCGCTGATTGGTGGGGATGGCCCGGAAGATCACCGCGTCGGGATCGCCCAGGATGTCCTCGGCGATGGCCCGCACCAGATCGATGTCGAAGCCTTCGAGCTTTCCGGTCTCCGGGTTGCGGTAGCCCCAGCGGAAGCTGTTCTGGTCGACGCCCGCGATCAGCTTTCCGCGCGTCTTGATCTTCGCGATGCTCGGACCGTCGGCGCTCGACGGCGGCAGGCTCGCCTCCGGGTCGGTGCAGTCGTCGGCCCGGGCCTGCACCGCCTGCGCCGTGTCCGGTCCGGAGGAGTCCCCGACGAAGGCGTCGGCGCCGCCGTGGGAGAGCGGCAGCAGGGTGAGCGAGGCCGTCACCGCGCAGGCCACGGCCATGCCGGTCACCCCACCCCAGCCACGCAGCCTGCGGTCGGCCCGGGGGCCCGTGCTCTTCCTGGTCATCGCTCCCCCTCTCACCGGTACTCCGAGAGCCTGCGGTTGACCCCGACGATGGCGGCGAGGGCCGCCAGCGCGGCGAGCGCCGAGGCCCCGACCGGCAGCCCGCCCAGCGCCCCGCGCCCGTCCTTCGCGGCCCGGGTGAATTCGCCCTGTTCATGGGCGAGTGCCTGCTTCAGCGCCTCGTCCACCCGGTTGAAGGACTCACCCGTGGAGTCCTTCGGCCCGATGATCTGCTTCAGCGCGCCCTCGTAGTCGCCGCTGTCGTCGGTCGTGCGGGCGGTCCGGTGGCGGCCCTGCCACTCGGAGACACCGTTGATGGCGTTCGCCACCGGCCCGCTCCCCTGGGAGTCGTCGGCAAGCTTCCTGGCTTTCCCCAGCTCTGCACCGAGAGCCTTCATCCCCGTGCTGTAGTCGGTCTCGTACTTGTCGTTCCTGCCGTCCGCGGTGAGCACCGCGCCACGGGCGACAAGAGTGAGGTTCTCATTCGCGCGCGCCTTGAGCGAGTCGATCCGCGCGTGGTTGAGGACATCGAGGGACTGCTGCCCGTGCACATCGGCGTCCAGCAGTTCGGCACGCGCAACCGTGTGCCCCACGGCCAGCCACAGCAGGACGACGGTGGACGCGGCGGTCGCGACGAGCAGCCCCTGGTTGAAGACCCGGTTCGTCCTGCGGTAGTTGCGCCGCTGAGCCCAGAGCAGTCCGGCCAGCGCGACGACACCGAGCCCGAGCGAGAAGAACGGCCAGGCCCTGGCCGAGTCGTTGTCCCGGTCGAGCCGCCCGGTCTCCGCCGTGTACAGCCGCTCGGCGGCCGGCAGCAGCACATTGGTCATCTTCTGGTTCGCGTACCGGAGATAGGCACCGCCCAGCGGCAGACCCTGCCGGTTGTTGGCGCGGGCCCGCTCGATCAGGCCCGCGTACCGGGGGAGTTCCACGTTGAGCGTGGTGATCTCGTGCCCGGAGGCCGTCGACGCGTCCGTGTTGGCCGCGGCCTTCACCAGCAGCCGGGACGCCTCCTCGATGTCCTTGTCGTACCGGTCGTGGACATCGCGCGGCTCCTGTGCCCCGGCCAGGAAGCCGCTCGCCGCCGCGGTGTCGGCATCGGCCAGCGAGCGGTAGATGTCCGCCGCGTCGGCGCTCAGCGGCTGGCTGCGGCTCACCACGTCATCGGCCGCGGCCGCCCGGTCGGCGATCTCGAACGCCGTCACGGCCCCGAACGCGACGACGAGCAGGGCCAGTACGGCCCCGATGATCTGCAGCCTGCCCGGTTCGGTCGTCGCCGCGGTCCGCAGCCGCTCCGCCGTCGCGGACCGGGCCCCGCGCTGTGGCGGAGCGGGTACGGTCGCGGGCACGGGCGGCTGCGCCCGCGCGTGTTCCGGCGCCGTACGTACATTCGGCGGGTGTGTCACTCGACCTCCCCCTCGGTCACTGACGGCGGTCAGGCCCCCGGCCGATCGGGGGACTGGTACCCGGCCAGAAGTATGGCCGCAGGGACTGACATCCACACAAGGAACGCCCTGATCCTGCATCGGTCCACGAACACGATCCACTGACACGATCGACGAACGCGATCACACGCATTCGACCAAGGCCCGAGCCGCCGATCAAGACGATCGGCGGACCAATCCCCGAAGCGGACCGATCTCCCCACTCATGAACACGTCCGGGACAACTGATCGGTTCCCGTACGCAAGGGGCGTCCTGCGGCATTTGCATCGCAGGACGCCCCTCACGTACGGCAACCGTGTCAGCCGTACTGCGCACGCAGCCTCTCGTGCACCTCGTCGGCCGCCCCCGTGTGATCCAGGCCGAGCAGCGCGGCCCCCAGAACCGGAGGCTCCGTCACCACCCTGACCACCGCCTTCGGGGCGCGCACCGCGAGGAGTTCGCCGATCTTGTCGTCCAACTGCGGGTGACGGGCCGCCAGTACGCCGCCGCCCAGCACCACCGGTGCCTCCTCGTCCAGCAGACCGAGCCTGCCCAGCGCGACCGATGCCATCGCGACGACCTCCTCCGCCAGCCGGTCCACCAGCGCACCCGCCACCCGGTCCCCGGCCGCAGCGGTCGCGAAGAGCACCGGAGTCAGCTCGTACCGCCGCTCGAACCCGAGCCGGCCCAGATGCAGCGCCTCGATCAGCGCGTACATCGAGCCGAGCCCGAAGTGCCCGGGGAGCGCACGCGCCAGTTCGGTCGGCTCACCGCGGCCGTCCTCCGCCCGCGAGGCGAACCACATCGCCTCCTCGGCCAGCCCCGAACCACCGCCCCAGTCACCGGAGATCCGGCCTATGGCCGGGAAGCGCGCGGTCCTCCCGTCCGGCACCATGCCGACGCAGTTGATCCCCGCACCGCAGACGACCGCCACCCCCCGCGGCTCGTCCACCCCCGCACGCAGAATCGCGAAGGTGTCGTTGCGGACCTCGACCGTGGCACCCCAGCCACGGGCCCGCAGCGCCGCCGCCAGCTGCTCCTCCTCCACCGGAAGGTCGGCGTTGGCGAGAGCGGCCGACACATGCGCGACGGAGCCGGACGGCACGCCGGACAGCTCCAGCGCCCGGCCGACGGCCGCACCGAGAACGTCCACGGCCGCCTCGATGCCCACGACCGGCGGCTGGAAGCCACCGCCGCGGGCCGCCGACAGCACCGTTCCGTCCTCACCGACGAGTGCCACATCGGTCTTGCTGTTCCCCGCATCGATCGCGAGGACCGAAGCGTTCACGCCCACGCCAGGTGCTCCCGGTTGTGCGCGATCAGCTTGTCGGTGAGCGCCTCGGCGTACTCGAACTGGCCGATCAGCGGGTGCGCGAGCAGCGCCTTGAAGACCCGCTCGCGGCCCCCGCGCAGCGCGGCTTCCAGGGCGAGGTCCTCGTACGCCGTCACATGGGAGATCAGGCCGGCGTACAGCGGATCCAGCTCGGGAACGGCGAGCGGCGTCGCGCCCGTGCCGTCGACCCGGGCCTGCACCTCGATCACCGCGTCGTCCGGCAGGAACGGCAGCGTCCCCCTGTTGTACGTGTTGACGACCTGCACCGCCGAGCCGCCCGAGCCGAGCAGCGAGGACGCCAGGTCCACGGCCGCCTCCGAGTAAAAGGCGCCGCCGCGCTTGGCGAGCAGTGCGGGCTTCTCGTCCAGCGCCGGGTCGCCGTACATGGCGAGGAGCTCCTTCTCCATCGCGGCGACCTCGGCCGCCCGGGACGGCTTGGTGCCGAGTTCCCGTACGACCTCGTCGTGCGCGTAGAAGTACCGCAGGTAGTACGAGGGGACGACGCCGAGCCGGTCGACGATCGCCCGCGGCATGTGCAGATCGTCGGCGATCGCGTCGCCGTGCTCGGCGAGCAGCTTCGGCAGGACGTTCTCGCCGTCCGGGCCGCCGAGCCGGACCCCGAGCTCCCAGGTCAGATGGTTGAGCCCGACATGGTCGAGGTGTACCTCGCCGGGGGTGACATCGAGGAGCCGGGCGAACTTCCGCTGGAAGCCGATCGCCACGTTGCACAGGCCGACGGCCTTGTGCCCGGCCTGGAGCAGCGCACGGGTGACGATGCCGACCGGATTGGTGAAGTCGATGATCCAGGCGTCCGGGTTGGTGCGGCGGACCCGCTCGGCGATGTCCAGGACGACGGGCACGGTGCGCAGCGCCTTGGCGAGGCCGCCGGCCCCGGTGGTCTCCTGGCCGATGCAGCCGCACTCCAGCGGCCAGGTCTCGTCCTGGTTGCGGGCGGCCTGGCCACCGACGCGCAGCTGGAGCAGGACCGCGTCGGCGCCGTCGACGCCCGCGTCGAGGTCCGAGGTGGTGACGATCCTCCCCGGGTGGCCCTGCTTGGCGAAGATCCGCCGGGCGAGGCCGCCGACGAGTTCGAGACGGTCGGCCGCCGGGTCGACGAGGACGAGTTCCTCGATGGGCAGCGTGTCCCGCAGCCGGGCGAAGCCGTCGATCAGTTCAGGTGTGTAGGTGGACCCGCCACCAACTACTGCGAGCTTCATAGGTCAGCCCTTTACTCCGGTCAGTGTGACGCCCTCGACAAAAGCCTTTTGAGCGAAGAAGAAGACGAGGATCACAGGGGCCATGACCAGTACGGTCGCGGCCATGGTCAGGTTCCAGTCGGTGTGGTGTGCGCCCTTGAAGGATTCCAGGCCGTAACTGAGCGTCCAGGCGGCCGGGTTCTCGGAGGCGTAGATCTGCGGTCCGAAGTAGTCGTTCCAGGCGTAGAAGAACTGGAAGAGCGCGACGGCGGCGATGCCCGGTCTGGCCATCGGCACCACGACCTTGAGCAGGGTGCGCAGTTCGCCGCAGCCGTCGACCCTCGCCGCGTCGAGGTACTCGTTCGGGATGGTCAGCAGGAACTGCCGCAGCAGGAAGATGGAGAACGCGTCACCGAAGGCCATCGGGATGATCAGCGGCCAGAGCGTGCCGGACATGTCCAGCTGCTTCGCCCAGAACAGATACATCGGGATGACGACGACCTGCGGCGGCAGCATCATCATCGAGATGACGAGCATCAGCGACAGATGCCGCCCGCGGAAGCGGAACTTGGCGAGCGCGTACGCCACGGGCAGCGACGACACGACCGTGAGGACGGTGCCGAGGCCCGCGTACAGCAGGGTGTTCTTCCACCAGGTCAGAAAGCCCGGGGTGTCGAACACCTTCCTGTAGTTGCTCCACTCGAAGGGGTGAGGCCACAGATCGCGGGTCAGCGCCTGCTGGTCGCTCATCAGCGAGGTGAGCAGGAGGAAGACGAACGGCAGCACGAAGAAGAGCGCGGCGGCGACGCCGAGCGAGTGCACGGCGATCCAGTGCAGCAGCGTCTTGCGGCGGGCCGTGCGCTCGGCCGGGGTGACCGGGTCGGGCGCGGGGCCGGCCGCCTTGAGGGTGTCGAGAGCCTGCGCCACGTCACTCACCTGCCTGGATCAGCCCGCTGCGACGCCGCATCAGCAGTGCGGTGAACGCCATCGCGAGGACGAAGAGAACGAGCGCGACCACGCAGGCGGAGCCGTAGTCGAAGCGCTGGAAGCCGAGGTTGTAGACGAGCTGCGGAAGCGTCAGTGTCGACTTGTCGGGATAGCCCGGTTCGAACTGCTGCCCGGAGCCGCCCATCACGCCCGAGGCGACCTTCCCCGCCACGAGCGGCTGGGTGTAGTACTGCATCGTCTGGATGATCCCGGTGACCACGGCGAACATCACGATCGGCGAGATGTTCGGCAGGGTGACGAAGCGGAACCGCTGGAACGCGGTCGCCCCGTCCAGCTCCGCCGCCTCGTACTGCTCCTTCGGTACGTCGAGCAGCGCGGCCATGAAGATCACCATCAGGTCGCCCACCCCCCACACCGCGAGCGCGGTCAGCGCCGGTTTGGACCAGGCGGCGTCGGTGAACCAGCCCGGCGTGGGCAGCCCCAGATCGCCGAGGATCGAATTGACCGGCCCCGTCCCCGGGTTGAGCAGGAAGACGAAGCCGAGGGTCGCCGCGACCGGCGGGGCCAGATACGGCAGATAGAACAGGGTGCGGAAGACCCCCGTACCTGTCTTGATCCTGGTGATCAGCATCCCGACACCGAGCCCGAACACCACCCGGCAGGTCACCATGACCACGACCAGCCAGAGCGTGTTGCGCAGCGCGGGCCAGAACAGCGGGTAGTCGGTGAAGACGTACGACCAGTTCTTCAGCCCGCTGAATTCCGGGGCCGCGAAACCGTCGTAGCTGGTGAAGGAGAAGTAGAGCGTGGAGATCAGCGGATAGGCGAAGAAGACGCCGAACCCGATCAGCCACGGCGACATGAAGGCCGCCGTCCGAAGGGCCGACCGGCGGCGCTTCGAACGCAGAGCGTACGTGTGCGTGCTCGTGCTCATCGCGGTGCTACTTCGCCTGGGCGATCGCCGCGTCGATCTCCGCGGCGGTCTTCTCCAGACCGGCCTTGATGTCCGTCTGCTTGCCCTTCTCGATGTCGAATCCGAGGTTCTGCAGGGACACCAGGTACGCGCCGCCGTTCACCGAGGGCGGGGTGGTGGTGCTGTCCGGGTTCGCGGCGATGTCCAGGAACGTCTTGAACCGCGGGTCGTACTTCAGCTTCGGCGACTTCAGCGCGTCCAGCGTGGACGGCACGTTGTGGATGGCGTTGGCGAAGTCGACCACCGCGTCGGTGTCGGTCGTCATGAACTTCACCAGCTCCCAGGACGCGTTCTGCTTCTTCGACGTGGACGCGATACCGGCGATGGTGCCCGTCAGATAGCCCTTGCCGTAGGTGTCGGCCTCGTCGTCGGCGACGGGCATCGGGGCCACCCCGATCTCGAAGCCCGGCTTGGTGTCCTCGGCCATGCCGAGCCGCCACTCGCCGTCCAGTTGCATGGCCACCTGGCCTGTGTGGAACGGGTGCTTGGCGCCCCACTCGTCACCGAACGAGGTGCGGTACTTCTCCAGCTTCTCGTAGCCGCCCAGGTCGTCGACCAGCTTCTTCTGGGTGGTGAGCATGGAGGCGAACGCCGGGTCCTTGGCGATGTTCGACTTGCCGTCCGTGTCGAAGTACGTGGGGTTCCAGCCGCCGAGGTAGTGCTCGGTCGTCGACTCGTAGCCGTGGTAGTTCGGCATGAATCCGAGCTGCTGGTACGAGTCACCCTTGGTCTTCGTCAGCTTCTTGGCGTCCGCGGCCAGTTCCGACCAGGTCTTCGGCGGGGCGGTGATCCCGGCGGCCTCGAACGCGTCCTTGTTGTAGTACAGCCCGTACGCGTCACCGAGCAGCGGCACGGTGCAGCGCACACCGTCGAACTGCGTGTACTCGTTCATCGCCTTGGGGAAGGTCTTGTCCGCGTCGATCCCGTCCTTCTTCAGGAAGGGGTTGAGGTCGACGAACGCCTTCGACGAGCAGAACTTGCCGACATTGTTCGTGGTGAAGGACGACACGACGTCCGGGGCCTTCGAACCGCCCGCCCGCAGCGCCTGGTTGATCTTGTCGTCGGTCATGTTACCGACGACCTTCACATGGATGTTGGGGTGCGCCTTCTCGAAGGCGTCGACCGTGGCCTGGATCGCCTTGACCTCGTTCGGGGCGCTCCAGCCGTGCCAGAAGTTGATGGTCGTCTCCTTGGACGCGTCATCACTGGCACCGGAGTTGCTCTGGCCCGTACAGGCGGAGGCGAACAGCGATATCGCGGCGGTCGCGGCGAGCGCGGCGGCCGTCTTCCGGCGGTTTCCGGACATGGCGGAGTCTCCCGATGAAGGATTGGGACGGAGAGTGGCTCGGACGGATCAGTGGGTACGGGGTCAGCGCGACGTGTCGAAGACTTCGTCGCGGGTGGTGGCGAGCGCGCTCTCCAGCGCGCCGCGCAGTACGGGGCGGTGGGTCACGTCACCGACGATCAGCCGGGGCCGGGAGGCCGCCAGCTCGATGAGCTCGGACTCCACCCGGCCGCGCAGCGGCTCCCCGCCGACCGCGATCAACTCGCCCGACAGCACGACGAGTTCCGGATCCAGCACGGCGACCATCGAGGCGAGACCGGTCGCGAGTCCGGTGGCGAACAGATCGAGGAGCCGGGAGTACGGGCCGTCCTCGCCCGACTCCGCGGCCTCGGCGGCCCGGGCGACCAGCCGGGCCGCGACCTCGTGATGGGTGCCCGAGCCGCGGCTGAGCTCGTCGTCGATGCCGAGCTCCCGGGCCAGCCGGGACAGCACCTGCGCGCCCGCCAGCTCCTGGAATCCGCCCGCGTTCGCCTTGGTGACCTGGCGGACCAGGGGCACGCCGGGCACCGGCAGGAAGCCGACCTCACCGGCACCACCGGTGAAGCCGCGGTGCAGCCGCCCGTTGATGACGAGGGCGGCACCGAGCCCCTCCTCGTTCCACAGCAGGACGAAGTCGTCGTGCCCGCGCGCCGCGCCGAGCCGCTGTTCGGCCACCGCGACGAGGTTCACGTCGTTCTCGTACTCGACCGGCATCGGCAGAAAGGCGGCCAGCTCGTCCAGCAGGGTGGGGGAGTGCCAGCCGGGCAGGTGCGAGGCGTACCGCAGCCGCCCGGTACCGGGGTCGAAGGCCCCCGGCGTCCCGATGACGACCCGGTGCACATCGGCGCGGGTCAGCCCGGCGTCCTTTACCGCCCCGTCCAGCGCCTCCGCCACCTGCCGCACCACGGAGTCGGCACGCCGCCCCGGGGTGCGCAGCTCGAACTCCCCGACCGTCTCACCGGTCACATCGGCGACGGCGGCGACGATCCGCTGGGCGTTCACATCCAGCCCAGCGACATGGGCGGCCCGCGCGTTCACCGCGTACAGCTGCGCATTGGGCCCCGGCCGCCCGGCCACGGTCCCGGTGGCGACAACCAGCCCGGCCGCCTCCAGCCGCGCCAGCAGCTGCGAGGCGGTGGGCTTGGAGAGCCCGGTCAGCTTTCCGATCCTGGTCCGCGGCAGGGGCCCGTGCTCCAGCAGCAGATCGAGGGCGGCCCGGTCGTTCATGGCCCGCAGAACGCGGGGGGTACCCGGTGTGGTTCCGGCCACGAGCGCTGCACCTGCCCTCTGTTAGGAAAGTTTCCTATTCGGTGAGAGGACGGTATGCGCACGTCACCGGAGCGTCAATGGGCAGCGCCCCGGTGGCAACCAAAGCGTTACCTGGGGCGCCGGCGGGACGCATGGTTCCTCGCCTGCACCCTCCAACCAGGTTATGGGCGAACAGAGTTGAGGTCACCCCGGCGCGCTCATGCGTGAGGGGCGCCCCGCAGACCTCGCGGGGCGCCCCTCATCCGTACGGCCGAGGCCTACTTCGACAGGTTCGGCGGCGGGGTGATCGGGGTCGTGGCCAGGGACTGGGGGGACGTCGTCGAGGCGTACGCCGAGGGGGCGGCCACGGCGGCCGTCGCGTCGGCCGCGGAGGGCTCCTCCGGCTGGAGGGGGACGCCGCCGACGATGCGGATGCCCGCCTCGTCGAAGGACCGCTTGATCCGCCAGCGCAGCTCGCGCTCCACGCCCAGCGCCTTGCCCGGCATCGTCTTCGCGCTCACCCGGACCGTCATGGAGTCCAGCAGCACGGAGTCCAGTCCCAGGATCTCCACGGGGCCCCACAGGCGCTCGTTCCAGGGGTCCTCCTTGGTCATAGTCGCCGCGGCCTCGGTGATCACCGTACGGACCTTGTCGAGGTTCTCCGTGGGGCGCACCGTCACATCGACGCCGGCCGTCGACCAGCCCTGGCTGAGGTTGCCGATCCGCTTCACCTCGCCGTTGCGGACGTACCAGATCTCGCCGTTGTCGCCGCGCAGCTTGGTGACCCGCAGGCCGACCTCGATGACCTCGCCGGAGGCGACGCCCGCGTCGACGTTGTCGCCCACGCCGTACTGGTCCTCCAGGATCATGAAGACACCGGAGAGGAAGTCGGTGACCAGATTGCGCGCACCGAAACCGAGCGCCACACCGGCCACACCGGCGGAGGCCAGCAGTGGGGCCAGATTGATCTGGAACGCGCCCAGGATCATCAGCGCCGCGGTGCCGAGGATCAGGAAGGAGGCGACCGAGCGGAGTACGGAGCCGATCGCCTCGGAGCGCTGACGGCGGCGTTCCGCATTGACCAGCAGCCCGCCGAGCGCGGTGCCCTCCACCGCCTGGGCGCTGCGGTTCATCCGGTCGATGAGCTTGGTGAGAGCACGGCGGATCGCGATGCGCAACACGACCGCGATCGCGGCGATGAGCACGATGCGCAGACCGGTGTTCAGCCAGGTGGACCAGTTCTCCTCCACCCAGCCCGCGGCGTTGCCGGCCTGCTCGGCGGCCTCGTCCAGCGAGCCACCTGGCCCGGGCGACGGAGCTGCGGCCAACAGGGCGGACAGGAACACGACGGGACCTCCAGGTGGGGCGACTGCAGACCAACCACACTAACGGGGTATCGGGAGTGTTCCAGTGCCGCGTGCGGGGGGAGAGACACGTCTCACGAGGTGCGTACAGGCGCCGTGTGGCCGATCGCACACCGGGCCGCGACCGCTGTCGAAATGGCTCAGAACCGCCTGTTCCGGCGGGCGGCGGCGGTGCGGGCGGCCGGGAGCGGAGAAAAATCCTCCCGGCCCGTTACCCGCACGTGGTGGCGCTTTGACCAGGCGTGAGTAGAGACTGAGATCGGATCGTCCCGGCGCGAGCCACGCGCCGCCGGCGTACAAGGAGGCATCCGCCGTGCCGCATGTCCTGGTTCTCAATGCGTCGTACGAGCCGCTCGGCGTCGTACCGCTCCGCCGCGCGCTCGTCCTCGTACTCGAAAACAAGGCCATCTGTCTTGAGGAGTCCGGCGCCTTCATGCACAGTGCCACCCGGGCCGTCCCGGCCCCCAGCGTCGTCCGTCTGAAACGTTTCGTACGGGTTCCCTACCGGGGGCCCGTACCACTCACCCGAAGAGCGCTCTTCGCCCGGGACGGAGGGCGCTGCATGTACTGCGGCGCCACCGCGACCAGCGTCGACCATGTCATTCCGCGCAGCCGCGGTGGACAGCACGCCTGGGACAACGTGGTGGCCGCCTGCCGCCGCTGCAACCACGTCAAGGCGGACCGGCACCTGCCGGAGCTCGGCTGGCGGCTGCACCAGCAGCCCGCCCCGCCGACGGGCCTGGCCTGGCGCATCATCGGGACGGGACACCGCGACCCGCGCTGGCTGCCGTACTTGCAACCGTTCGGCGCGGACGACGCGATGGCCCGGATCGACGGCATCTCAGCCTGAGAGATCCGGGCCTTTGTCGTCCCCGGAGCCGGACCGGGGCCCGCGAGGACGTTCCGCGGGCCCGGCGTTACTCCGTCGGAGCGACGGCGTACGCCTGGACCGACCAGAGCGAGTAGCCGAACTCCGTGGCCCGGGCATCGCCCTGGACCCGGATGAAGCGGGTGTCCTTCGCGTCCATCCGGACCGACTCGTGCCCGCCCCTGCCGCCCCGTACGGTCGCCGCCGTGCGCCAGCTGCGGCCGTCCGCGGAGACCTGGATGCGGTAGCGGGAGGCGTACGCGTCCTGCCAGTCCAGCACCACCCGGCCGACCCTCGCCGACTGCGGCAGCTGCGCCTGCCACCAGGCGCCGTCCTCGACGGGCGAGGACCAGCGGGTGTCCGGATCGCCGTCGGCGGCGGCCGACGCCGGGAAGTCCGGGGTCTCGTCGCCGGACGAGGAGACCGTGGCGGTACGCACCAGGTCGGGGCCCGCGGTGCGCGGGTACGCCCGGACGGTCAGCGTGCTGCTCTCCTCACCGAAGCTGAACGGCACCTCGTACTCACCGGCCGGGGTGCCCGCCGGGACGGTGATCTCGACGGGGACGTCGGTACGGGAACCGCGCGGCACCCTCGTCTGCTTCGGGACACGCACCTCGATGCCCTCGGGAGCCTGCGCGGTGAGCGTACCCCGCACCTCGGCGGGGCGCCGGGCGGCCAGGCGCGCCGCGACCCGCTGCGGGCCGCCGCCGATCTCGGCGTCCGTCTCACCCCGTACGAGAGCGAGCCGGGCGGCGGGCTCGTCGCCGAACCACGGCACGAGCGCGCGCACCCGCGGGGCACGGCCCTGCGCACTGCCGGAGGCACCGGCCGCGATACCGCTTCCCATCGGGCCTCCCGAAACGAACGGCGGCATCGTGCCCGTGATGACCGAGGGCGCCGACGGACCGCCGAGGGGCCAGCTGATCCGGATCGCGTCGGCCCGCAGCCCCCTGGCCGGAATCTGGGTCCAGCCGCTCGCCGACACCGGGCCGAGGCTCCGCCAGCCCTCGCCGGGCACATGGGCCTCCAGCGTCGCACCGGCCACCGCGCCGCTGTCGGGAACGGTCATCACCGTCACGGTCTCCACCGGACGCGACCGGCTCAGCCGGACCGTATGGCTGCCCGGAGCCTCGGTCACCGTACCGGTGTCGCGGTCCGCGCCCGTCCAGGCGTCCGCCTCCCGGCGCACCCGGTCCAGGAACGGGCCGAGGACGCCCTTGCCGACCGTCGCACCGCTCGCCTTCGCGGCCTTGCGCACCGGCTCCAGCGCCAGCGACGCCCGCCACGCCGCAGCGCCGTCGCCGCGCGACTGGGCCTGCAGCAGATCCACGGCCAGCTCGCCCGCCCGGCCGTACCGGGACAACTGCTCGCTCCACGGCCGCACTTCGCCGTCCAGACCCCCGCCAGCCAGGCCCTTCAGCCGCTGCGGGGTCTCCCGCATCACGGTGAACGCCTCCCGCAGCCTGCGCGCCGCATCGTCCCGGGCCGTGACGTCGGTCGCCGTACGGGACTGCCAGAACGCGGCCAGCAGCGGCCGCAGATACGCCGACTCGTCACCGCCCAGCACGGACGTCGCGTTGTTCCCGGCCAGCGCGCGCAGCGCGGCCCCGGTGCGGGCGTCACCGCCCGCCAGATCGTCGATCGCCGCCTGCCAGGACTCCTGCGGCCGGTAATCCTTCGGGTTCCAGGCGAAGTCGGCCGCGGTGAACAGCGGAATGCGGGACGCGGACGGCTGCTCCATCGCATTGGCGAGCAGCGCCGCGGAACCGATCGCCACCGCCGGGTCCCGGCCGGTGTACGGGCCGAGGAAGATGCGGTCCTGCGCGTAGTCGTTGACCGGGTAGTTGTCCATCGTGACCAGCGGATGCCTGAACGTGGCGCGCGCTCCGGCCAGTTCCCCGCCGGTGATGGTCCTCGGTACGACCCCGACCCCCGTCCAGGCGACCTGGACCCGCTCGTCCAGCTCGTCGGCGAGCGCGCGGCGGTAGTCGGTCGACCCGTCCTGGTAGAACTCCGTCGGCATCACCGACAGCGGCTCCGCGCCCGGATGACGGTCCGCGAGATGCTGCGCCACCTTGCTCGCCACCCGCGCCTGCGCCCTGGCCGCCGCCTCGGGGCCGCGGCCGAAGGTGTCGGCGTCGCTGTCGCAGTGCCACTCGCTGTAGCTGACGTCCTGGAACTGCAGCTGGAAGACCCGCACTCCCAGCGCCCACATCGCGTCGAGCTTCTTCGTCAGCGCCTTCACATCGTCGTCCGACGACATGCACATGGCCTGGCCGGGAGCGACGGCCCAGCCGAGCGTCACATGCTCGGCGCGGGCCCGCTCGGCCAGTGCCCGGAAGTCGGCGCGCCGGTCGGCGGGGTACGGGTCGCGCCAACGGGCCTGCCGGTACGGGTCGTCGCCCGCCGCGTACAGATACCGGTTCTGCTTCGTACGCCCCATGAAGCCGATCTGTGCCAGCCGCTCCTCGCGGGTCCACGGCTGCCCGTAGAAACCCTCGGTCATTCCGCGTACGGCGGTGCCCGGCCAGTCCCTGACGGCGACCCCGGCGACGCCGCCGTCCCGGATCAGCTGACGCAATGTCTGCACGCCGTGGTAGAGGCCGTCCTCGCCGACGCCGTCCACGGCGACGGTGTCCCGGCCCGCGACCCGGCCGACCGCGATGCGGTAGCCGCCGGACGGCAGATCGCCGCGGTCGGGGGTGCGCAGCGTGCGCAGGGCGTCCTGGGCGCCGTCGCCGCCGAGCCGGATGACCGGGCCGCGGCCCGGCAGCGACTCGTGGACGGTGCGCACGCCCGCGTCGCGCAGGATCTGCCGGAGCGCGTCGGCGGCGTACGGATCCGCGAGCGCGTCGGCCACGAGGGTGACCTCGGTGGAGAGCGCTACGGAGGGCCCGGCCGCCTTGATGGACTGGGGCCGCGGCCACACGGCGGGCAGGGTGCCGTCGTCCGTGCGGTCTGGGGTGGTGACGGCGGGGGTGCCGGGCGTCGAGGGGGCCGCGACGGCGGCCGGGGTCCCCGTGGAGAGCAGCCCGCCGAGCACGGCGACCGCCACGGCCGTTGCCTGCTTTCTGCGCCTGAGCCGCATCGCTCTTTCTCCCTCGCTCCACCGGTGGGCTCCGAGCCCACCACCCGCGCGCGAGGGTGTCAATGCAGGTGGTTGTCGTGCCGCAAATGCCCGATGTGGCAGATGGGGTGAGGGATGCTCGGCCATCGGCGGGTGACGCCAAGGATGACGTCGCATGGCCGAAAACAGCGGACAACTTGACGGAGAACCGGCCTGCGGGGAACGGAATGTGACCCGGGGCACGTTGAAGTCGTTGTGATAGCGCCTATGTCTGCGGGCGAGCCCGCTGGGTAGGTCTCCTGTTGTCCCGTTCTTCTTCCGCTGCCCTGTTCCTCCGCTTCCTCCACGGTCGGGAGGCCACCGTGCCCGCTGCCTCGCAGCCTCTGCTCTCCGCTCTCCGTGTCCTCTCCGAGGGGGCGCCCGGCCCCGGCCCGCTGACGAGCGAGCCGCCGCTCGCCGACGCGATACCGCTCACCAGCGAGCCGCCGCTCGCCGACGCGATACCGCTCACCAGCGAGCCGCCGCTCGCCGATGCCACGCCACTGACCAGCGAAGCCCCGCTCGCCGTCAACGCCCCGCTGACCAGCGAGCCGGCCGGCCCCGGCGGCGCGTGGGGCATGGAGTTCCCAGGAGTCTGAATGGGCTTGTCCCGGCTCGCCGCACTGCACGGCGTCGCCACCTCCTACTCCCCGTCCGCCGACGTCACGGTGTCCGTCGCCGACGACACGGTCGTCGCCGTGCTCGCCGCGCTCGGTGTGGACGCCACCACGCCCGAAGCGGTAGGGGAGTCGCTCGCCGCCGCCGAGTTCTCGGCCCGGTCCCGGCTGCTCCCGCCGACGCTGGTGGTGTGGACCGGGGAGCCGCTGCCCGCGGTCCTGACCGCCCTGCCGCCCGGCTCCACGCTGGACATCGCGCTGGAGGACGCCGGCTCGCGCCCGCGGATGCGCGTTGCGGCCGACCGTCCCGATCCGGCCGTTGCGGGACGGGGCGCGGGCACCGAAGCCGGAGCAGACGCGGGTACCGGCACGGGCGCCGGGAAAGGCGTGCCACCGGTCCCCGCATGGTGGGCCGAGCCGCCGCTCGGGGTGCACCGGCTGACCGTACGCGCGCCGGGCGGCCCGGGCGCGGTCTGCACGCTCGTCGTCGCCCCGCCCCGGGTGCCGCAGCCGCCCGCCCGCAGCCACGGCTTCCTCGTCCAGCTCTACTCCCTGCTCTCCGCCCGCTCCTGGGGCATGGGCGACCTCGGGGACCTCGCCGACCTCGCCGCCTGGTCCGGACGGACCCTCGGCGCCGGGTTCGTCCAGGTCAACCCGCTCCATGCCGCCGTGCTCGGCAGCCCCACCGACCCATCCCCGTACCGCCCTTCGTCCCGGCGCTTCCCCGACCCCGTCCATCTGCACATCGAGTCCGTCCCCGAGTACGGGCACGTGCCGGACCGGGCCGCCCTCGACGACCTGCGGCAGGACGCGGCGACGCTCAGCGACACCGTCCTGAACAAGGGCGCCCTGATCGACCGGGACGCCGTCTGGGAACTCAAGCGCCAGGCCCTCGAACTCGTGACGGAGGTGCCCCTCACCCCCGGCCGCCGCGCCGCCTACTGCGACTTCCTGGCCGAGCAGGGACAGGCCCTGGAGGACCACGCCCTGTGGTGCGCCCTCGCCGAGGTGCACGGCTCCGACTGGCACACCTGGCCGGCCGCGCTCCGCGACCCCCGCTCCAAGGAGACCGCCCGCGCCCGCCGCGAACTGCTGGACCGGGTCGACTTCCACTGCCGGCTCGCCTGGCTGACCGACAGCCAGCTCGCCGCCGCCCAGCGTGCCGCGCTGGACGCGGGCATGGGCGTCGGCGTCGTCCACGACCTCGCCGTCGGCGTGCACCCCGGCGGCGCCGACGCCTGGGCCCAGCAGGACGCCTTCGCGCACGGCATGTCCGTCGGCGCGCCGCCGGACGCCTTCAACGCCCGCGGCCAGGACTGGGGCCTGCCGCCCTGGCGTCCCGACGTCCTCGCCGCGTCCGGCTACGCCCCCTACCGAGGACTGCTGCGCGGACTCCTCGCCCACGCGGGCGCCCTGCGCATCGACCACGTCATGGGCCTGTTCCGGCTCTGGTGGGTGCCCGAGGGGCGCCCGCCCACCGAGGGGACCTATGTCGGCCACGACGCCGAGGCGATGCTCGCCGTCCTCGTCCTGGAGGCGCACCGGGCCGGCGCGGTCGTCATGGGGGAGGACCTCGGCACCGTCGAACCCGGCGTACGCGAGGCACTGGCCCGGCGCGGCGTGCTCGGTACGTCCGTGCTCTGGTTCGAACGGGACTGGGCGGGCACCGGCCGCCCCCTGGCCCCCGAGCAGTGGCGCGAGGGCTGCCTGGCCACCGTCACCACACACGATCTGCCGTCCACCGCCGCCCGGCTGACCGGCGACCATGTGACGCTGCGCCACCGCCTCGGCCTGCTCACCCGCGGCCTCGCGGAGGAGCAGGCCGCGGACGCCGCCGACACCGCCGAGTGGCTGGCGTATCTCGCCCGGCTCGGCCTGCTGCCCGAGGGCGAGGGCGACGAGGAGGGCGCCGTCCGCTCCGTGCACCGCTTCCTGCTGCGCACCCCCGCCCGCATGGTCGGAGTCTGGCTGCCCGACGCCCTGGGCGACCGCCGCCCGCAGAACCTCCCCGGCACCTGGGACCAGTACCCCAACTGGCGACTGCCCGTCGCCGACGCGGAAGGCCACCCGGTCACCCTGGAGGAACTGGCCGCCGCACCCCGCCTGCACCGGCTGATGGAGGTCCTCCGCCCCCGCGAGGACCGCCCCTGACCCCGTACGGCACCCCCGGGCGCGCGCCCGTCCAGGGCGTTCGCTACGTTTGCACCGTGGACAAGAAGAACGCTATGCGCGCCGGCGCCGTCGCGGCCGGAACGACGCTGATGATGCTGCTCATGTCGTCCCCCGCGCTCGCGCTCACCCGCGACGACGGTGACGACCCCGGTCCGGGCCTGAGCGTGATGGAGACCATCGGTCTGTACGTCGTGGCCCCCATCGCCCTGTTCGTGGTCATCGCGGGCCTGGTCATGGTCCTCGACAAGTCCAAGAAGCAGGCCTAGCAACCACACCGTTCCCGAGTGCGCCGCAGGTACCCCGTACCGTGCGGCGCACACGCGTGTCCGGAGCCGGGTGCGGTCTCTTCACCGTCGCCCGGTCGAAAGCCGACCGCACGACGCCGAAGGGGCGGGCACGGTGCGCAGCCCCGTAGGGCCATGCACCGTACCCGCCCCGGCAACCCGCAACCGCGCTACGCGGAAGCCGCCGCGTCGGCCGCCTGGGCCTTGAGCGCGCGCTCCACGCCCGAACGCGACTCGGACGTCAGCCGGCGCAGGGCCGCGGTCGGCTCCGTCGAGGACAGCCAGGCGTCCGTGGCGTCGAGGGTGGCCTGCGAGACCTGGAGGGCCGGGTAGAGGCCGACCGCGATCTGCTGCGCCATCTCATGGCTGCGCGACTCCCAGACGCCCTTGACCGCCGCGAAGAACTTCTCCGTGTACGGGGCCAGCAGCTCGCGCTGGTCGGTCTGGACGAAGCCGGCGATGACCGCCTCCTGGAGGGAGTTCGGCAGCTTGTCGGAGTCGACGACCGAGGCCCACGCCTCCGCCTTCGCCTCCTCGGTGGGGCGCGCCGCGCGGGCGGTCGCCGCGTGGCGCTCGCCCGCCGCCGTCTTGTCGCGCTCGGACTCGGCGGCGATCTCGTCCTCTTCGAGCAGACCGGTCGCGGCGAGCCGCTCGACGAACGCCCAGCGCAGCTCGGTGTCGACGGCCAGGCCCTCGACCGTCTCCTTGCCGTCGAGCAGCGACTGCAGCAGGTCCGTCTGCTGCGGGGTGCGGGCCGTAGCCGCGAAGGCGCGGGCCCAGGCCAGCTGGTGGTCGCTGCCCGGCTCCGCGGCGCGCAGGTGCGCGAGCGTGGCCTCGGTCCACTGCGTCAGCCCGGCCTCGCGCCACTCCGGCGCCGCGTACAGGTCCAGTGCCATCTTCACCTGACGGTGCAGCGACTGGACGACGCCGATGTCCGTCTCCTTGCCGATGCCGGAGAGCACCAGGGAGAGGTAGTCCCGGGTCGCCAGCTCGCCGTCGCGGGTCATGTCCCAGGCGGAGGCCCAGCACAGGGCGCGGGGGAGGGACTCCGCGAAGTCGCCGAGGTGCTCGGTGACGACGCGCAGCGACTCCTCGTCGAGCCGGACCTTCGCGTACGAGAGGTCGTCGTCGTTGAGCAGGATCACGGCGGGGCGGGCGGTACCGGCCGGGAACGGCACGGTCGTGCGCGCGCCGTCGACGTCCAGCTCGATCCGGTTCGTACGGACCAGCTTGCCGGAGTCGTCGGTGTCGATGTCATAGCAGCCAATGGCGATGCGGTGCGGCCGCAGCGTCGGCTCGCCCTTCGCACCGGCGGGCAGGGCCGGGGCCTCCTGGAGGACCGTGAACGACGTGACGCGGCCGTCCTCGTCCGTGGTGATCTCCGGGCGCAGGATGTTGATGCCCGCCGTCTCCAGCCACGCCTTCGACCAGGTCTTCAGGTCGCGGCCGGAGGTCTCCTCCAGCGCGCCCAGCAGGTCGGGAAGACGGGTGTTGCCGAACGCGTGCGCCTTGAAGTACGCCTGGACGCCCTTGAAGAACTCGTCCATGCCGACGTACGCCACCAGCTGCTTCAGGACCGAGGCGCCCTTGGCGTAGGTGATCCCGTCGAAGTTGACCAGCACATCGTCCAGATCGCTGATGTCCGCCATGATCGGGTGCGTGGACGGCAGCTGGTCCTGGCGGTAGGCCCAGGTCTTCTCGGAGTTGGCGAACGTGGTCCAGGAGTTCGGCCACTTCGAGCCCTGCGCGTACGCCTGGCAGGCGACCGAGGTGTACGTGGCGAACGACTCGTTCAGCCACAGGTCGTTCCACCACTCCATGGTGACGAGGTCGCCGAACCACATGTGCGCCAGCTCGTGCAGGATGGTCTCCGCACGCCGCTCGTACGCCGCGTCCGTCACCTTCGAGCGGAACACGTACTGGTCGCGGATGGTGACCGCGCCCGCGTTCTCCATCGCGCCCGCGTTGAACTCCGGGACGAACAGCTGGTCGTACTTGGCGAACGGGTAGTCGTAGTCGAACTTCTCCTGGAACCAGTCGAAGCCCTGCCGCGTCACGTCGAAGATCTCGTCCGCGTCGAGGAACTCGGCCAGCGACGGGCGGCAGTAGACGCCGAGCGGAACGGACTGGCCGTCCCTCTCGTAACTGCTGTGCACCGAGTGGTACGGGCCGACGATCAGGGCCGTGATGTACGACGAGATGCGCGGCGTCGGCTCGAAGGACCAGACGTTGTCCTGCGGCTCGGGCGTCGGCGAGTTCGAGATGACCGTCCAGCCCTCCGGCGCCTTCACCGTGAACTGGAACGTCGCCTTCAGGTCGGGCTGTTCGAAGCTCGCGAAGACGCGGCGCGCGTCCGGCACCTCGAACTGGGTGTAGAGGTACGCCTGCTGGTCGACCGGGTCGACGAAGCGGTGCAGGCCCTCGCCCGTGTTGGTGTACGAGCAGTCGGCGACGACCTTCAGCTCGTTGGAGCCCGCGACCAGATGCGGGAGCGTGATGCGCGAGTCACGGAACACGGCCGCGACATCCAGCGCCCTGCCGTTCAGCTCGACCTCGTGCACCGCGGGGGCGACCAGGTCGATGAAGGTCTCCGCACCGGCTTCGGCGGAGTCGAAGCGCACGGTGGTGACGGACCGGTAGGTGCCACCCTCCTGCGCTCCGGAGAGGTCGAGATCGATCTCGTACGCGTCCACGGTCAGCAGGCGCGCCCGCTCCTGTGCCTCTTCGCGGGTCAGATTCGTGCCAGGCACGCGGTCATCTCCTTGGTGTGTGACGTTTCGGGTCATCCTTCCACGTCGCACCCGGAGATGGAGTAGCTATAGCTTGGCTACTCCGGTAGCATCAACGGTATGAAGATCAGTGTGAGCTTGCCGCAGGAGGATGTCGCCTTCGTCGACGAGTACGCCACGAAGACCGAGGCGGATTCCCGGTCCGCGGTGATTCACGCCGCCATCGAGCTGCTGCGTGCCTCGAATCTGGAGGCCGACTACGAGGCGGCGTTCGCGGAATGGGACGCGAGCGAGGATGCCGTGCTCTGGGACCGGGTCTCGGGTGACGGGCTGACCGATGAGGCGCGGTGACATCTACCTGGTCGACTTCGAGCCCGTGCGGGGCAGCGAGGTGAACAAGGCGCGCCCGTCGGTGATCGTCTCGAACGACGGGGCGAATTCCGTGGTGACCCGGACCGGGCGGGGCGTGATCACCGTGGTGCCCCTGACGTCGAACACCGCCCGCGTCTATCCGTTCCAGGTGCTGCTCCACGCCGACGAGTCCGGTCTGCACAGGGACTCCAAGGCCCAGTGCGAGCAGGTACGGGCGGTGTCCCCCGACCGCGTCCTGAAGCGGGTCGGCACCATCCCCCGCCGGCGCATGGCCGAGATCGATGCCGCGTTGCGACGGCATCTCGCACTCTGAGGGACATGAGGGCGTACGGAAAGGGGCGGCCACCGAGCACCGGTGGCCGCCCCTTTCCGTACGCGTCGGGCGTCAGCCGTTCAGCTCCGCCGCCACCAGCTCCGCGATCTGTACCGCGTTCAGCGCCGCACCCTTGCGCAGGTTGTCGTTGGAGACGAAGAGCGCGAGGCCGTTGTCCACGGTCTCGTCGACCCGGATCCGGCCGACGAACGAGGCGTCCTTGCCCGCCGCCTGGAGCGGGGTGGGGATCTCGGAGATCTCGACGCCCGGGGCGTCCTTCAGCAGCTCGTAGGCGCGCTCGACGCTGATCGGACGGGCGAAACGCGCGTTGATCTGGAGGGAGTGGCCGGAGAAGACCGGCACCCGGACGCAGGTGCCGGACACCTTCAGCTCCGGGATCTCCAGGATCTTGCGGGACTCGTTGCGGAGCTTCTGCTCCTCGTCGGTCTCGAACGAGCCGTCGTCGACGATCGCACCGGCCAGCGGCAGCACGTTGAAGGCGATCGGACGCTTGTAGACAGCCGGCTCGGGGAAGTCGACCGCCCCGCCGTCGTGGGTGAGCTTGTCGGCGTCGGCGACGACCTTGGACGCCTGGCCGTGCAGCTCGGCGACACCGGCCAGACCGGAGCCGGACACCGCCTGGTAGGTGGCGACGGTCAGGGTCTGGAGGCCGGCCTCGTCGTGCAGCGGGCGCAGCACGGGCATCGCGGCCATCGTGGTGCAGTTCGGGTTGGCGATGATGCCCTTGGGCCGGTTCGCGATCGCGTGCGCGTTGACCTCGGAGACGACCAGCGGGACCTCGGGGTCCTTGCGCCAGGCGGAGGAGTTGTCGATGACGACGGCGCCCTGCGAGGCCACCTTCTCGGCGAGCGCCTTCGACGTCGCGCCACCGGCCGAGAACAGCACGATGTCCAGCCCGGAGTAGTCGGCCGTCGAGGCGTCCTCGACGGTGATCTCCCGGCCCTCCCACTCGATCGTGGAGCCCGCGGAGCGCGCGGAGGCGAACAGGCGCAGCTCGTCGGCCGGGAACTTCCGCTCGGCCAGGATCCTGCGCATGACTGTGCCGACCTGACCGGTGGCGCCGACGATTCCGACCTTCACAGGGACTCCTTCAAACGTACGGACTGGCACGGTTGCCGCTCCATGATGCGTATGGGAACGGCTTCCTTGTCCAATCCATTGTCCGCGCTGCGGACAGTGCCCGCCCGGCCGGGCACGGAGCAGTGGGGTGGGTGCTCCGGAGAGCACCCACCCCACTGTCGTACGGATCACACGGCGACCGAGGTCACCGCTGCGGAGTCACCGCTACGGCGTGACCTTCTCGATCACGACGCTGCCGGTGCCCGCCGCGGTCCCGCGGCTGTTCACCAGGTGGACCTCGCCGAAGAACTGCCGGCCCTCGGGGGCCGCCCCGGCGACCGAGACCTCGGCACCGATCTGGGCCGAGGCGCCGTTGGCCAGGTTCACGGCCTTCGACTCGTCGACAGCGATCGTGCCGAGCGACGGTGCGTAGTACACGTCGCGGTAGTCGTACGTGGTCGTGCCGGCCGGGACGTTGTAGCCGTCGATCACGATGGTGTACGTACCGGCGGCGGGCTTCACCAGGCTGACCGACTCCTCGGAACCGGCCGAGGTGGACGAGCCGACCTCGGTGGCGCCCTGGTAGACGTACAGGTCGATGTCTGCGTTGGCGTCCGACGTGCCGCCGATGGCGACGTCCAGCTTCTCGACGCCCTCACCGATGGTGACCGTGTACTCCTGCTCGTCACCCGTACTGATCGACGGAGTGTCGACCTTGGCCGAGCCCAGCGAGCCGCCCTTGAGCGTGCCCTGCAGGTCACCGGCGTTGTTGGTGACCGTCCAGTTCACCGCTGCGGGCGTGCCGACCTTGGCCTCGGCGATGGTCTGCACCGCCGGGTCGAAGGTCGCACCGAGCAGCGAGACATCCAGCTTGTACGGGTTGTCCAGCAGCGGCGACGTACGCCGTGCCTCGACCTCGATCTCCCAGACACCCGGGGCCGGACTGGCGTACGAGCGCACGTCCGGGCGGCAGGTGTTGGCCGGGTTCTCGTAGTTCGGGTAGCAGAACGGCGTACCGCTGTCCTCCATCGCCACCCCGTAGGGGTGGATGGAGATGAAGCGGGTCTGGCTGCCCGAGCGCAGCGCGCTCATCGCGACCTCAAGGGTCTTGGCACCCTCCGGCACGGTCACGAAGTACGACGTGGTGCCGTTGCGCTGCACCGAGCCGGACGCCTTGAACGCGTAGCCGGGCTTCACGAGCGGCGTGGAGACGACGACCGTGGAGAGGATCTGCTGGTCCACGCCGACGGTCCTGCTGTCGTCGACCTGGAGGATCGCGCTGTGCACGCCCGCGCTGCGCGGCTTTGCCTGGACCTTGACGGTGACCGGCTCGCCGAGCGGCAGGGAGACCGTGTCGGAGCCGGTCAGCTTGAACGTGCCGTCGTTGTTCTTCCACGACAGCTTGTGCTTGACGGCCTTGTCCGGACCCGTGGTGCGGGTGATCGTGACGTCGTAGGACTTCTGCTGGCCGGCCTTCAGGCCGCCCTCGCGGTCGTACAGACCGGTACCGAAGCCGGGGGTCTTCAGCGCGAAGTCGATCGCCGTGTCGACCGGGGCCTTCACGGAGTACTCGTGCGCCGGGGAACCCTGCTTCTCGATCTGCTTCCACGCGCCCACGATGTTGATCAGGCCGGAGCCCTGGGCGTGCGCGGGCACACCCTCGATGTGGGTCGCGGTGCTGGTCAGCGCGGTACGCAGGTCGGCCGGCGGCAGCTCGATGTGCTTCTGCTTCGCGGCGGACAGCAGCAGCGCGGTCGCACCGGCGGCCTGCGGCGAGGACATCGAGGTGCCCTGCAGCATGGAGTAACCGGCCGGCAGGCTGTAGCCCGCCTCCTTGACCGGGCCGCCGGGCAGCCAGGTCTGGGTGGTGTTGATGGACGCACCCGGGGCGGTCAGGATCGGCGCGAAGCCGCCGTCCTCACGCGGACCGCGCGAGGAGAAGGGCAGCATGTCGTACTTCTTGGTGACGTTCGAGCCGTAGTTGGCGGCCCAGGTCTCCTTGGAGATGGACGCACCGACCGAGATGACGTGGTCGGCGAGACCGGGGTCACCGATGGTGTTGACACCCGGGCCGTCGTTGCCGGCCGAGATGACCAGCTGGACGCCGTAGATGTCGATGAGCCGCTTGTAGAGCTCCGCGCGGGCGTTGTTGCCGTCGTTGAGCGGCGGCAGGCCACCGATCGACATGTTGACGACATCGACACCGCGGTTCACGACGAGGTCGATCATGCCCTCGGTGAGCGCGATGTTGGTGCAGCCGCCGGACCAGGTGCAGGCACGCGAGGAGACGATCTTCGCGCCGGGCGCGGCACCGTTCATCTTGCCGCCGAACAGGCCGTTCGCGGAGGTGATGCCCGCGACGTGGGTGCCGTGCTCCGACTCGATGACGCCGATGTTGACGTAGTCGGCCTTGTCGCCGGCCGCGTTGTAGACGACGTCCTTGCGGGTCTCGACGACGAACGGAATGCGCTCGACGACCTCGGTCGCCGGGTTGTCCGTGCCGAAGTAGCCGACCTGGTGGCCGTCCTTGTACGGCTTCATGACGGCGTCGTTGGTGAAGTTGCCGTCGTTGTCCAGGTCGACGCGGGCGGTGCCGGCGACCGGGTCGTAGAGCACGGCCCAGACGTCGGTGGTGTCACCGTCGCGGTTCAGGTCTCCGGCCATGTCGCCGCCGCTGGTGGCGGACTCGGAGAAGAGCTGGATCTTGTACGAGCCGTCCGGCGCCGAGTAGGTGCGGCCGCCGATGGTGAAGGTCGGGCCGGTCACCGATGCGGTCATCCGCAGCCAGGTGCGGTCGCCGTCGCTGACCGGGTCGGTGGCGGTCACCCAGTCGACGATCTTGCGCTCGCCGGTGGTGGTCTTCTGGAGCGCCGGGTGACCGAGGTCCACGCCGGAGTCCAGAATGCCGATGGTGATGCCCCGGCCGTCGGCCTTCGGGTGCTGCTTGACGAAGTCGACCGCGCCCGTCTCGAAGGACGGGTTGTACGGGTTCTTCGCCGGGGTCTTCTTGCCGGGCGCCGGGTAGCTGCCCGTGGACTGCGTCCTCGCCCCGGCGGCCCGGTCGGCCGTGGGGGTCGGGTCGTCCAGCTTGATCTCCTGCTCGAGATCGATGCCGTGGACGGACGACAGCTTGGAGGCCGCCTTGATGGTCGCCTCGGCGGACGCGGTGGGCACGGTGGCCCGTACGTAGCCGAGCTTGTCGTACGCACGTCCCAGCACGGACCCCTTGACGGCGTCCAGTTGCTTGGTGACCTGCTCGGTCGCACCGGGGGCGGTGGCGACCATCATCGTGACGTTCTTCTCGCCCTTGGCCTTGGCCTTGGCCAGAACGTCGGCGTCGGCCGTGCCGAGCTTGTCGGCCGCGGCGGAGTCGGCGGCGGACTTGACGGGAGCGGGGTCGTCGGCGGCGAAGACCGGGGCGGCGCCGGTGGCGGCCAGTGCGGCCACCAGGCCGGCGGCAGCCGCCACTCGGGCCACGCGTCTCGCCCCGGCTATGGAACTGGGGGACTCGGAGGTCATCAGCATCCCTGAAGTGGAAGAGAGAGTCCGGAATTCGGTACCGGATGACCGCTCACCCTTTCGTAAATGACAGGGGTTTGTGGAGAGTTGAGGGGAGTGAGATGTGGACATGGCGGAATTCCGCCAGTGGGGATGATGTGCCAGAAGGGGCGAAACGCCAAATAAGTTCCTCCTGTGCCTGTTCTCGGTGGTCCCGGCCTCGGTGGCCCGTCCTCAGCGGGGCAGGATCATCACATACGCGGCCGGTTCACGATCGGCCGCCGCCATCAGGGCCGTACGCACCACGACGGCCTGCTGCTCCTTCGCCTCGCGGAGCTTGTGCGGCGAGAGATGGACGACGGTGACGCCGAGCCGCTCCAGGTGCTCGCGCTTGGCCGCGTAGGCGGACCACTGCGCGTCGTGCTCCTCCTGGCGCCGCTCGTCGTCGAGCCTGCTGTGCCGGGGCGCTCTGGTGTCGAGCACCACGGCGACGGCCTGCTCGGGCCAGTAGGCGTCCACCCCGCCCAGATGCGGGCCGCCGGGCAGTCGCAGGTCCACGTTCCAGAGCGGCTCGGGCAGTCCGTACGACCGGACCATCTCGTACAGCCGGCCCTCCGCCAGCGCCCGGCCCTCGGCGAGCAACGAGTCGACGGCGTTCACCACATGGGGGCGGCCCAGCAGCTTCGCCCGGCTGAACTCGCGTACGACGGCGGCCGGTTCGCAGTGCCCGCCGCGGACCGCCTCGGTGAGCAGACGGCGTACGGCCGGGGCGTCCCCGAGCCCGGAGACCGCGTCCGCGAGCGCCCGCTCCACCGGGGCGACGGGCAGACCGTGCACCTGCTCGGGGCGGGGCGGCTCGGAGGCCCGCACCAGATGAACGTACCGGACCGAGCGCAGCCGCCGGGTGCGCGGCACCAGCACATCGATCCGCTCCGACGACGCGGGCGCCGGTGCGGCCGTGAACCCGTACAGGGCGAGCGCGGCAAGCCCGGTGACCATGGCCTCGCCGTATCCGGCCTCCGGTTGCGCGGGAATTCCTCTGCGGCCGGGGGCCGGTGGCCGGCCGGCGTAGAGCAGTGCGGAACGCAGCCGTTCCTCGCCGGTGGGCGGTCCCGGGTGCAGGACGTACACGCCGGGCAGCGGCCGCTGCCAGGGCCCACCGGCCCTGCACAGCGCGGCGGCCTCCGCGGCGGACACACCGTGTGCCCTCAACTGAGCTGAGGACAGCACGCGTTGACGGACCTCGTCGGCGATACGGAGGTGACAGGGGGAGAGCGGGGTGTTCTGGGTCATGTTCCGGGGTTTCCCGCATGCGGTCGTGCTGCTAACCCCTGTTACACACCCGTCGACAATTCAGGACAACGCCGTCCTAAAGTACGCACGTTCGACAACCGAAAAGATCCGACCCACCCCATCCGCCCCCCAGCCCGTCCAGCGCTGGAGGACGGAACCGCAGCGGGGTTGCCGAGCGCCTTCATGTGGCACCTCGCCCTGGAGGGCCGGACATCCAAGCCCACCCCGGCCATATATCCAGCCCGTGCGGCGTTTGAGGACGGAACCGTTGCCGGGTTGCCGGGCGCCCTCATGGCCCCGCCCCGGACGGGCCGGAAAATCCAGCCCGTCCGGCGTTTGAGGGCGCCGCGGACGTGCGCAGCCCAGCCGCACCCGTCAGACCCCGGCCCCCGCTGCCGCCGCCTCGTCACACCCCTGTGCCCGCAACGCCCGAGCCAGATCGTCCCGCGCCTCCAGCACCAGCCTCCGCAGCGCAGGCGCCGCATCCGCATGCGCGGTCAGCCACGCGTCCGTGGCCGCCAGCGTCGAAGGATCGTCCTGAAGGGCCGGGAACAGCCCCCGCACCACAGCCATCCCGATCTGGATCGACCGCTCGGCCCACACCCGCTCGATCGCGTCGAAGTACTTCTCCGCGTACGGCGCCAGCAACTCCCGCTGCGACGACTGCCCGAACCCCGTGATAGTCGCCTCCACCAACGCGTTGGACAGCGCCTCCGACTCCACGACACCCGCCCAGGCCTGCGCCTTCACCGCAGCCGAGGGCCGCGAGGCCAGGCACCGCACCTGGTGCCGCTTCCCGGACGCCGTGTCGTCGCGGGCCAGTTCGGCATCGATCACCGACTCGTCGGCCACCCCGTGCGCCGCCAGCGGGGACAGGAACGCCCACCGCAGCTCCTGGTCGACATCCAGCCCGTCGATCCGCGCCGAACCGTCGAGCAGCCCGGACAGCAGCTGGAAGTCCGCGTCCGAATCGGCGACCGACGCGAAGAACCGCGCCCACGCCAGCTGGTGCTCGCTGCCCGTCTCGGCGGCCCGCAGCTCGCCCAGCGCACCCTCGGCCAGCGCCCGGCCGCCCTCCTCACGCCACTCGGGCGCCGCGTAGTGCACGAGCGCGGTCCGGGTCCAGGCGTGCAGCATCTGCAGGACGCCGATGTCGGACTCCCGGCCGGAGAAGGCCAGCACGAGCGAGACGAAGTCCCGGGCCGGCATGAGACCGTCCCGGGTCATGTTCCACAGCGCGGACCAGCACAGCGCCCGCGCCAGAGGATCGGTGATGTCACCGAGGTGCTCCCGCAGCGTGGCCAGGGACGCCTCGTCGAAGCGGACCTTGCAGTACGTGAGGTCGTCGTCGTTGACCAGGATCAGCTCGGGCCGCTCGGCCCCGGCCAGCTCCCCGACCACCGTGCGCGGCCCCGCCACATCCACCTCGGCGCGCGCGTACCGCACCAGGTTCCCGTCGGCGGCCCGCCGGTACAGGCCGACCGCGACCCGGTGCGGCCGCAGCTCGGGGTGCGAGTCGGCCGCCTCCTGGAGGACCGCCAGCTCCGTGATCCGGTCCGCCGCGTCGTACGTCGCCACCGGCGTCAGCGAGTTCACGCCCGCGGTCTGCAGCCACGACCGCGACCAGGCGCTCATGTCACGCCCGGACGTCTCGGCCAGGACGGACAGCAGATCGCCCAGCTGCGTGTTGCCGTAGGCGTGCTTCTTGAAGTAGCGCCGCGCGCCTTCCAGGAACGCCTCCCGCCCCACGTACGCCACCAGCTGCTTCAGCACCGAGGCGCCCTTGGCGTACGTGATGCCGTCGAAGTTGAGCTTGGCGTCCTCCAGGTCACGGATGTCGGCCGTGATCGGGTGCGTGGACGGCAGCTGGTCGGCGCGGTACGCCCAGGACTTGCGGTTGTTGGCGAAGGTGATCCAGCCGTCCTTGAAGCGGGTCGACCCGACCATGGCGAAGACGCCCATGAAGTCGGCGAACGACTCCTTCAGCCACAGGTCGTCCCACCACTGCATGGTGACGAGGTCGCCGAACCACATGTGCGCCATCTCGTGCAGGATGACGTTTGCCCGGCCCTCGTACGCCGCCTGCGTCACCTTGCCGCGGAAGATGTACTCCTCGCGGAACGTGACACAGCCCGGGTTCTCCATCGCGCCGAGGTTGTACTCGGGCACGAACGCCTGGTCGTACTTCCCGAAGGGGTACGGGTAGTCGAAGTTGTCGTGGAAGAAGTCCAGGCCCTGCTTGGTGACGAGGAAGACGTCGTCCGCGTCGAAGTGCCGGGCGAGCCCCTTGCGGCACATCGCGCCGAGCGGGATCTCCAGCTCGGTACCGTCGTCGAACGTACGGCTGTAGGAGTCGGTGACGTAGTGGTACGGACCGGCGACGACCGCCGTGATGTACGTGGAGATCGGCTTCGTCTCGGCGAACCGCCAGACCCCGCCCTCCCGCGACTCCTCGGCCCCGTTGCTCCAGACCGTCCACCCCTCGGGCGCCGTCACCTCGAAGCGGAAGGGAGCCTTCAGATCGGGCTGCTCGAAGTTCGCGAAGACCCGCCGCGCGTCGGCCGGCTCGTACTGCGTGTAGAGATAGACCTCGCCGTCCTCCGGGTCGACGAACCGGTGCATCCCCTCGCCGGTCCGGCTGTACGCGCACTGCGCGTCGACCACCAGGACGTTGTCGCCCTCCGGCAGCTCCTCCAGTGCCACCCGCGTCCCGTCGAAGACGACGGCGGGGTCGAGCGGCCGCCCGTTCAGCGTCACCGCGTTCACGCCCGGCGCCACCAGATCCGCAAAGGTCGACACCCCCGCCCGCACAGTGCGGAACCGGATCGTGGTCACCGAGCGGAAGGTCCGCGGACCGGAGGAGGTCCCGTCGCCGTCCCCGTCGGGCCCACCGACGGCGGAACGCAGATCGAGACCGACCTCGTATCCGTCGACGGTCAGCAGCTCGGCCCTCACACGGGCCTCGTCGCGGGACAGGTTCTCTCCGGGCACGAGCGCACTCCTTTGTGTCACGTTCGAATAGTTTGATCCTCCCATGCCGCTGCTCGGCCCGGCATTCGGGAATGGCCGGTGCGTCCTGAGGCGTTCTGCCGGTCAGGTGCGAACGCCCTTATGAGGAGAAACATGTCTGACAACAGCACGGCGACCGCCAAGACCCCCGCCGATTTCTGGTTCGACCCGCTCTGCCCCTGGGCCTGGATGACCTCCCGCTGGATGCTGGAGGTGGAGAAGGTCCGCGACGTCGAGGTCCGCTGGCATGTGATGAGCCTTGCCGTTCTCAACGAGGACAAGCTCGACGAGCTTCCGGATGAGTACCGCGACCTCCTGGAGAACAAGGCCTGGGGCCCGGTCCGCGTCGTCATCGCCGCCCAGCAGAAGCACGGCGACGACATCGTCGGCCCGCTCTACACCGCGCTCGGCACCCGCTTCCACAACCAGGGCGAGGGTCCCACCCGCGAGGCGGTCGTCGCCGCGCTCGCCGAAGTCGGCCTGCCGGCCGAGCTGGCGGACTACGCCGACTCGGACGAGTACGACACCGAGCTGCGCGCCTCCCACAAGGAGGGCATCGACAAGGTCGGCCAGGAAGTCGGCACCCCGGTCATTGCCGTCCCGGGCTCCGACGGCGAGCAGATCGCCTTCTTCGGCCCGGTCGTCACCCCCGCCCCGAAGGGCGAGGAGGCCGCGAAGCTCTGGGACGGCACGCTGATGGTGGCGTCGATCCCGGGCTTCTACGAGATCAAGCGGACCCGGACGCAGGGCCCGATATTCGACTGATCCCGGGGATGCGGGCTCCGCGAGTGAAAGACCGCGGGGCCCGTGCCGTTCCACCTCAGACGTACAGCGCGTCCAGCTTCGGCAGCCGCAGTGCCACCCGCTCCGCGTCGTCGAAGCTGAAGGCCCACGCCGGGTCCAGAGGCGGGTAGTCGATGGTGAACGAGCCCGTGGGCAGATCCTCACCCGTCACCGCCCGATGCGCCTCCCAGGCGATCCCGAGCATCCGCTCGCACTCCATCTCCCACCCCTCGGACGCCGCGGCCCTGATCACCGGCAGCTCGGCCAGCACGTCCGGATCGGCGACGACCCGCTCGAACACCTCACGGCCCTGCGCTATCAGCCAGCCCCGGAAGTACTCGAACCCGTCGTCGGAACACCCGCCGTTGACCGTGTACGCCGCAGCCCAGAGCGGAGCCTGGTAGGACGCCGCCATCAGGTCCCAGAACAGCTGCTGCGCGACGACGATCTCGTCCACGGGCCGGGCGGCGAGAAGCGCGGAGGCCCGCTCGGCAATGCTCTCCGCGTCCGCCGGGTCGCTGACCCGGGCGCGGGCGTCGGCGATCAGTTTCCAGAAGTCCGTGATGTCCATACGGTTCAGCATGGCGGAAGGGTCTGACACTCTCGGAAACGGTGGGCTGCGGAGGCAAGAGGAAGGGAATCCGGCGGGTATGGCGAGCACGAACATACGACCGGCACGCAGGTCCGAGGCCGGGGCACTGACCGAGCTGGCCCTGGATTCGAAGGGCCACTGGGGTTACGACGAGGAGTTCCTCGCCGCCTGCCGTGACGAACTCACCATGCGCGCGGCCGACATCGAGCGCCGCCGCACGAGGGTCGCCGAGGCGGGCGGCCGTGTCCTGGGATTCACCACCCTGGACGGCATCCCACCCGAAGGCGCCCTCGGCATGATGTTCGTCGCCCCGGACACCCTGGGAAGAGGCATCGGCCGACTCCTCTTCGAGCACACCATGACCGAGGCCCGCCGCCTCGGCTTCGTACGCCTCACCATCGACGCCGATCCGCACGCGGAGCCGTTCTATCTCGCGATGGGCGCGGTACGGATCGGGGCGACCCCGTCCGGATCGATCCCGGGCCGCGAGCTTCCACTGCTGGAGTTCTCCCTCACACCGCACTGACGCCCTGCCGGGCGCCGGGGCCTCCTTCGACGGGCCTGGAGGTTCGGTGCCCGGCTCGGCGATCGGCCCATGCCAGGGCCAGGGTGAACGCGAGGGAGGACGCCGCCATCACGGTCATGGCTGTCGCCGGTGAGGTCCGCTGGGCGATGGTGCCCGCGAGCGCGGCCGCGACGCCCTGCATGGTGAGCATGCCGGAGGAGTGCAGTCCCAGTGCCTGACCGGTGATCTCGTCCGGGGTGAGGGCCATCAGCCGCTCCTGGAACAGCAGACTCGCCGAGAACCCGACCGACGCGAGCGCTGCCAGTGCAAATGCCACGGGCAGCGCCGGTCGCGCAGCGAAGAGCAGATACGGGGTGGCCAGAAGCAACTGCATCGGCGTCGCCAGCAGCCCCCGCCGGTGCCGCGCGACGAACCGGCCCACCACGGTGTCCCCGACCAGCATCCCCATTGCGGCGAAGGCGAAGAGCAGCCCCGCCTGCTCGGGGGCGTAAGGGACGAACAGCGACTCGCAGCCGACGATCAGTCCGTTCGGCACCCAGAGCGCGAGATAGACACGGCGGCGCGGACCGCAGGACCACAGAACGGCGTTGGTCCGCCACGTCTGCGCGACCGACGGCCGCCCGGCGGTGCGCGGCGGACGCCGTGCCAGTCCGAACCGGGCGACGGCCGCACCCGTCAGATACAGGGCGGCGGCCACCAGCAGCGTGCCGCGCGCGGACAGCGTCGTCAGCAGCAGTCCACCGAGCGCGAATCCGCCGATCTGCATGAGACCGACGCACATGTTCAGTACGGAACGCCCCAGCAGATAGCCGTCCTTGGGCAGCACCTCATTGAGTAGCCCGTACTGCACCCCGCCGCCCACAGCAGCGATCACGCCCTCCATCAGGGTGATCGCGAAGACGACCGGCAGCGGAATCCCGGGGATGGCGAGGAGAGCGGTGGCCAGCCCGAAGGAGAGCGCCATGCCGGTCATCGCCGCCCGTGGCGGCAGCCGGTCCGCCGCCGACATCAGCACGGTCGCCCCGATCACCTGGGCGAGCGAGGAACCGAACATGGACAGCGCGGCGAGCAGCGGTGAGCCGGTCGCGGCGTAGACGAGGGTGCCGAGGGCCAGCCCGCTCATTGTCGACCCGGCGACCTGCACAGCACTGGTCGCGAAGAGTGGCCCGAACTGCGGCGTACGGAAGAGTTCCCGGTAGGTGCGCATGCGGGGAGTCTCAGCGGCTGTCCATGGCGACCGTTACTGTTTCGCGTGGAGGCGAAACATCATGGGCTGGTGGCAGATCAACGCGGACACTCTCGCCGCGAGCCGGTTCGTCGTCTCGCCGCTCGCCGAGACCATCTCCTCCCTGAACTCCCTGGAGACGGGACGGGCCGAGCATCCCGGTGACCGGGCCTGGCTCGATGCTCATGTGCCTGCCTACCGTGCGCGGCAGACCGCCGACCCGATCGCCGCCCGACTCGTACCGGCGGCCCTCGGCGGCAGCTGGAACGCGGACTTCCTCACCCCTACGCCGATGGGTGAGGGCACACCGTCCTTCGAGGAGGAGCTGATCCCTGTCCGGGGGACCTCTCCCGAGCGTGCACGAGCGGATGTGGAGGTGTCCGTGGGCGGCACTCTCCCGGCGCTCCTGAACCGCGACGACCTCCCGCAGCGCGCAGCCGACGTACTGGACTGGGTCTGGCAAAGGACCGTACGGCCCGACTGGCCGCGCCGTCGCCGGATCATCGAGGCGGACATCATCGCGCGCACCGGCCAGCTGAGCCAGGGCGGCTGGGCCGCCGCTCTGAGTGGCCTGCGCCCGGGCATGCGGTGGCTCGGCGGGAGCCGGCTCCAGATCAACGCGCACGACTACCCGCCGAAGCAACTGGCCGGTGTGCGCCTGCTGTTTGTGCCGGTCACCCAACGCACGGGCTGGGTGTCCTGGGACGACGACGCTCAGCGGTACGCGGTCGTCTACCCGTGTTCGGGAGCCCTGGCCGATGCCGGGCGGACACGGGTGCCCGACAGCCTGGGCCGACTGCTCGGCCCGGCGCGGGCGGCGGTCCTCGTCCTCCTTGCCAGCCCCAAGAGCACCACCCAGTTGGTGGCCCTGACCGGTCAGGGACTGGGGTCGGTGGGCCGCCACCTCAAGATCCTGCTGGACAGCGGCCTGGCCGCTCGTCGCAGAGCCGGGCGGTCGGTTCTGTACTTCCGTACGGACGTGGGTGACGCGCTGGTGGAGGCCGGGGTCTTCATCGGAGGGTGAGCCAGTCCGCGACCTCGACCACGTCCCCGACGGTCACCACGCCCTCGCGGACCACCGCGTTCTTCGCGCCGAAGCTCACCCTGTTGTTGTACTCCGGCTCGCGCCGGTACGTCGCGAGGGTCCGGACCGGTTCCGGGCCCTCGCGGCGGCCGGTCTTCTGGTCGACGAGCGGGACGTTGCACCGCGTCGCCCGTACCGAGTGGGCGAGTTCCGCCGTGCCGAGGGTCATCCGGCGTACCCGGTCCTCGAAGTGCGGCTCGTCGTTGCCGGTCAGGACGATGTTGGGGCGGAAGCGGTTCATCGGTACCGGGTCCGCGTCGCCCCGGGGGACGATGCGGGCGTTGAGGCCGTCGAGCGAGGCCGTCGAGGCGACCAGCACCGCGTGTGCGTCGGCGAAATTGACCTTGCCCGGGGTCTCGCCCCAGCCGTCCCGGTCGAAGCCGGGGGCCACCCGTACCAGACGGGACTTCGCGCCGAGCGCGTCGGAGAACCAGTCCGCGACCAGGTCCCCCTGATCGGCGGCCGCGCCGAGGGGGCGGTCGAACATGCTGACCTCACGGCGCGGACCGTTCCGGTCGACGTCCAGGCGCAGCGGCTCGACACCCTCGGCGCAGAGGGCCAACGCCGCGCCGCCGTCCAGGACTTCGACCCTGATTGCGGCCATCGAGGGGTGCGTACGCTGGCTGCGGAACGAGCCGTCCACCGCGTCCACCACCATGAACGTCCGGTCGTGATCGAGACCGGTCGCGGTGACCCGCGCGGAGTCGACCGTGATCCCGGCGCAGCCCTTGACCGGGTAGTAGACGAGTTCTCGAATGGTGATCGTCACGATGTCCCCTCCGGGGCGGCCGCTTCGAGGTCGTCGACGCTGCCGGACATGATGGTGCGGATGTGCCGGGTGAGGTGCTCGGTGGGCCAGTCCCACCAGGCCACGGCGAGGAGCCGGGCAATGGTTGCGTCGTCGTACCGGGTACGGATCAGCCGGGCGGGATTGCCGCCGACGATGCCGTAGTCGGGCACGTCACCGACGACGACGGACCCGGCGCCGATGATCGCGCCGTGCCCGATCCGTACCCCCGGCATCACCATGCAGTGGTAGCCGAACCAGACGTCGTTGCCGACGACCGTGTCGCCCCGGTCCGGCAGCCCGGTCAGCAGGTCGAGGTGCTCGGCCCAGGAGCCGCCCATGGTGGGGAAGGGGAAGGTGGACGGGCCGTCCATCCGGTGGTTGGCGCCGTTCATGATGAACCGCACCCCGGTCCCCAGCGCGCAGAACTTCCCTATGACCAGCTTCTCGGGGCCGTAGTGGTACAGCACGTTGCGGGTCTCGAACGCGGTCGCGTCGTCGGGGTCGTCGTAGTACGAGTACTCGCCGACCTCGATCAGCCCGGACTTCACCAGGGGCTTCAGCTGCACGACCCTGGGCCGGCCCGGCATCGGGTGAAGCAGGGCGGGGTCGGCGGGCACGGGGCTCATGACGCCCATCATCGCATTCACCTCGCGCGAGGTGAGTTTCTTTTAGGAACTCAATTTCGGCAGAGGGACCCGCGCCTGTCACGTCCAGGCGGGGGCCCCTCCTTCATCCGCCTGCCCGGTGAAGGTTGAGAAGACGATCACGAGGCAGGACGTACTTGGGGCTTTCCGGGCAGGGGCTTTCCGGTCAGGGGGCGAGCAGCAGCACGTCGGCGCGCTCCTTGGCGGCCGCGTAACGCTTCGCCACGTCCTGCCAGTTGACGACGGCCCACATCGCCTCGATGAAGTCGACCTTCTGGTTCCTGTACTGGAGGTAGAAGGCGTGCTCCCAGGCGTCGAAGACCAGGACCGGGACGGAGCCCTGGCCGACATTGCCCTGGTGGTCGTAGACCTGCTCGACGATCAGCCTGCCGCTGACCGGCTCGTACGCGAGCACGCCCCAGCCGGAGCCCTGCGTGGTGGCCGCGGCCTTCGTCAGCTGGGACTTGAATCCGGCGAACGAACCGAACGACTCCGTGATCGCGTCCGCGAGGTCACCGACCCCGTCCGCGGCGAGGGGCTCGCCGCCGCCGTCGCCGGTCATGTTGTGCCAGTAGATCGAGTGCAGGATGTGGCCGGAGAGATGGAACGCGAGGTTCTTCTGGAGACCGTTGATCGCTCCCCAGGCCTCCTTGTCACGCGCCTCCTCCAACTGCTCCAGAGTGTCGTTCGCGCCCTTCACATAGGCGGCGTGGTGCTTGTCGTGGTGGAGCTCGATGATCTGCGGATTGATGACCGGTTCGAGCGCCGCGTAGTCGTACGGGAGTTCCGGAAGCGTATACGTGGCCATGTGGTCGAACCCTCCAGCTGCTGTCCTGTTGTTATTGCAATCTATATGCAAGAGCAGGCTAACAGCAGGAGGATGCCTGAGCTGATCAGCCCTTTGGACCAGGACTCGGTTCGGCGCGTACCGCGCGATAAGTGGAGCCGTACCTCACGCTGGTGGGCGGACCTGAGTGACGGGGCCGGCGCCTGGGCCGGGTTGCCGCCCGTGCCCGTACCCGAACGGAGAAGACATGACCGGCAGTTCGGCCGTCCTGCTGCTCGCCCGCCATGGTCAGTCCGTCTGGCACGCCGAGAACCGCTATGCCGGGGTCAGCGACATCGCGCTCAGCGGCGAAGGGCGGCGCCAGGCCGGGCAACTGGGCGCGTGGGCGGTGCGGCACCCGGTCGACGCGATCTGGACGTCGACGCTCACGCGCGCGATCGAGACGGCGCAGCCCGCGTGCGAGGCCCTCGGTCTCGTCCCCCGGCGCGAGTACGACCTGCGCGAATGCGACTTCGGGGAGCTGGAGGGGCGCACCCTGGCGGAGTTCGCGGCCGAGCATCCGCAGCGGGCCGGGGAGTACCGCGCCGACCCGGTGACCCATCCCTTTCCCGGGGCCGAGGACCCCCGGTCGGCGGCGGCCCGGGGGACGGCGGCGCTGCGCCGGATCGCGGACGGGCACCCGGGGCAGCGGGTTCTCGTCGTCGCCCACAACACCCTGCTGCGGCTCGTGCTGTGCGAGCTGCTGTCGGTCCCGCTGGGCGCCTACCGCAGGGTTTTCCCGCGGCTGCGGAACGTGGCGTTGAGCGAGGTGCGGATCGGGGAGGAGGGCGGTGCGCTGCTCTCGCTCAATGTGCCCTGCGCGCCGGACGTCAGCCCTTGACGGCCGCGGCCCGCCGCTGCCGTACGACACCGATGGCCGCCAGTACGAGGGTCAGGGCGCCGGACGCCATCAGCTGGTCACGGGTGTCGGGCTGGCGGAGCATCAGGAAGAAGATGCCGAGCATCGCCAGCAGCGCCACCACGGTCAGGACCGGGAAGAGCCACATCCGTACGACGAGCTTCTCCGGGGCCTCGCGCTCCAGCCGGTCGCGCAGGATCACCTGGGAGACGCCGATGAAGATCCAGACGACCAGGATCACCGCGCCGATCATGTTGAGCAGCCACGGGAAGACGTCGTCCGGACGCCAGTAGCTGAGCAGCACGCACAGGAAGCCGAACACGGACGAGACCAGGACGGCCGTGCGCGGGACACCCGAGGAGATCCGGCCGAGCCGCTTCGGGCCCTGGCCGCGGGCGACCAGGGAACAGGCCATGCGCGAGGCGCCGTAGATGTTGGCGTTCATCGCGGAGAGCAGGGCGACCAGGATGACCACGTTCATGATCTCGGCGGCGCCGCCGATGCCGAGGTGGTTCAGGGCCGCGTAGAACGGTCCGACCTCCACCACCTTCGGGTCGTCCCACGGGACCAGCGTGACGACGACGGCCATCGAACCGACGTAGAAGAGCGCGATCCGCCACATCGCCGTCCGCACGGCCTTCGCGACACCCTGCACCGGGTTCTCGGACTCGGCGGCGGCGATGGTGACCGTCTCCAGCCCGCCGTACGCGAAGACGGAGGCGAGCAGCCCGATCACCAGGCCCTCGGTCCCGTTCGGCATGAAGCCGCCCTCGCCGCGCAGATTGGCGGCGCCGGGCGCGTCCGTACCGGGCAGCACACCCAGGATCGCCAGCACACCCAGCACGAGGAAGAGCGTGATCGCCACGACCTTGAGGGCCGCGAACCAGAACTCGAACTCACCGAACTTCGTCACCGAGGCCAGGTTCGCGCCCAGGAACACCACCATGAACAGCGCGACCCAGGCCCACTCCGGCGTGCCGGGCAGCCAGCCGGTGACGATCTTCGCGGCACCGATGCCCTCCAGGCCGACCGCGACACAGAGCAGCACCCAGAACGCCCAGCCCACGGTGAACCCCGCCCACGGCCCTATCGCCCGCTCGGCGTGTACGGAGAAGGAACCGGAGGCCGGGTTCGCGGCCGACATCTCGCCGAGCATCCGCATCACGAGCATGACCAGCAGCCCGGAGACGGCGTACGCGATGACGATCGACGGGCCGGCGGCGGCGATACCCGCGCCCGAGCCGACGAAGAGCCCGGCGCCGATGACACCGCCGAGGGCGATCATCGAGAGGTGGCGCTGCTTGA
The DNA here is from genome assembly GCF_035994185.1 of Streptomyces sp. NBC_01217. Taxonomy (NCBI): domain Bacteria; kingdom Bacillati; phylum Actinomycetota; class Actinomycetes; order Kitasatosporales; family Streptomycetaceae; genus Streptomyces; species Streptomyces sp. NBC_01217. The sequence goes on along the minus strand of NZ_CP108538.1, from coordinate 3,078,866 downwards.
GCCCGTGGGTGAGCGCCGAA